>SLFU01000061.1 GCA_007124095.1 Gemmatimonadota bacterium | reverse complement strand
TTAAGCCCCGCAGCGCGGATGGTACTGCCGGGGCAGCCCGGTGGGAGAGTACGTCGCCGCCGACCCGCTCCCCTCTCCGACCCCTCGTGCCTCCCTCGGCCCGAGGGGTCTCTCTTTTTCCAACGGTCTCCTCCCCCGATTCAGTCTCCGCCAGGGAAGGGCCTCAGCAGCTGCCGAACCGCGTCTTCCGGGAATTCCGCGCTCATGACGGCCCCGATCACCGCAGTTCCTGAGGCCCCGGCTCCGGCCACCTCCCACGCCCGGAGCGGATTGACGCCCCCGATCCCGACCACAGGTACCGATACGCGGCGCACCACGCTCCGCAGCCCATCAGGACCGATCACTCGTCCAGCGTCACCTTTGGAGGTGGTGGGGAAGACGGTTCCGCAGCCGAGGTAATCGGCGCCGTGGGCTTCGGCGCGCTCGGCCTCGGCCGGGTCGTCGGTGCTGTACCCTACGAGAAAGCCGGGGGGACGCACCGCCGACACGGCTTCGAGAGGGAGATCATCCGGGCCCAGGTGGACGCCGTCGGCCTGGACGGCGAGCGCCAGATCTAAGCGGTCGTTGACGAAAAAGAGAGCACCGGCGCGCTGGGTGGACTCTCGGAGGGCTCGGGCGAGGGGGAGGCTCTCCCGAACGGTTCGGCCCTTGTCGCGAAGCTGGATGCACGGGGCCCCTGCCTCGAGCGCTCGCTCCACCGCGTACTCCACCCCTCGGGGCCCGGCCAGCTCCCGATCGGTGATGACGATGAGGCGAATCCGGTGTGGCGCGAGCCGAGGCACTGGGTCAGCCGTCCGACCCGCGCCGCCTCTGGAGCTCGTCCCACTCTCGCCGCGTCTGGATCCTGGCCTGGTTGTGCTCGGTGAGCGTCCGCGAGAAAACGTGCGATCCGTCCGGTCGAGCTACGAAGTAGAGGTACTCGACGTCGGCAGGGTTCAGTGTTGCCTCCAGGGCGGAGGCTCCCGGTGCTCCGATTGGCCCGGGAGGCAGTCCCGGCTGGGAGTATGTGTTGTAGGGGTGATCTTCAACCGCGTCGATGTCGGCGTACAGGAGTCGGCTCCTCCGCTCACCGAGGGCGTACTGGACGGTGGGGTCGGCCTGGAGGAGATAGCCCACCCGTAGCCGATTGTGAAAAACTCCCGAGATGATGCGCATCTCGTCCTCTCTCCTCGCCTCCGCCTGCACGATCGCCGCGAGGGTAGTGACCTCCTGTTCCGAGAGCCCGAGGGCGCGAGCCTCGGCCCGAGCTTCCGGCGTCCAGAAGCTGCGGTAGCGTTCCGTCAAGGTATGCAGAACAGTTTCGAGGGTGACGCCCGGAGCGAAGTGGTACGTGTCTGGGAAGAGGTACCCTTCCAGGCCGGGACCCGGAACGCTCCACTCTTCGGCCGCCTTCTCCTCCTGGAGTCGGCGCTCTACGTCGTCGACATCCATTTCTGTGATGGCCGCCACCCTGGGGGCGATCTGGCGGAGAGTGAATCCCTCCGGAATCATGAGCGGGACCGTCACGACCCTCCCGGCGACGAGCTGATCGAGAATCTCGAGCCAACCGGCATCGGCGGGCACCCGGTAGCGGCCGGCTCGTATGCCCCGGTCGTCCCCACGAACCCGGGCTATGGCCCGAAAGGCTCGGGGGTACCGCACGAGGTCGCGGGCCACGAGAGTGTCGGCGACCTGGGACAAGGAGGCCCCCGAGGGTACTGTGAACTCGATGGGATCGGGTTCAGGATGTCCTCCGGAGCAGCCTCCTACGAGAAAAAGAGCACATGCCGAGAGGGCAAGGGAAAGGCGTCGAAGCGGGATCTGTCCGGTCATCATCGAGAGTCTCAGTCGTATCTCCGGTCCAGCCAGCTCTGGAGGATCAGGGCGGCGGCGGCGGCATCCACTCGCTCCTTCTGCTCGCGCTTCTTCTTCGGAAGTCCGGAGCCTCGAACCTCCCTTTCTGCCCGGACGGAGCTCATCCGTTCGTCAACCAGATGAACCGGAAGCTCCAAGCGGTCTCCAAGTCTTCGGGAGACATCCCGGACCTCGCGGGTCCAGTCCGAATCCTCACCCGATAGCTCCAGGGGAAGCCCGAAGACGATCGCTTCCACGTCATGGGCACGAGCCACCTCCTCCAGCGCCTTCAGGGGTGGACGCTTCCCCCGGCGGCGGCGGAGCGTCTCGATCGGGGAGGCGAGGGTCCCGGATTCATCCGAAACCGCCAGCCCGATCCTGACCTCCCCGAAGTCCACCCCGAGCACTCTCAAGTGGCACCGTGCATGGGGTTGCGTCGGACGGGGTCCACCGGCTCAGAGTCGCCCGAGCGCCGCATCCAGCGACCCTTCGTCGAGGAGGAGACCATAGACTTCATGGATCGCGGGTTCCGATCCAAAGAGGAAGTGACATTCCCCGTCCCCTCGGCTTCGGCACGCCACTTCCAGGACGGCCAGCGCCCCCCCCGCAATCCTTCCGAGAATGTGGGCGAGAAGCCCGGCCGAAAAAGCACAGCTCGGTTGCGTCCCTGGGGACTCGGGGTCGCTTTCACCCCAATCCCGAGCCCGGAGCATTCCCAGTCCGGGGTGGACCCGTTCATGAGTCAGCCCTCCCCATCCCTTCGCGTCGAAAAACGCATCCAGTTCTTTCCAAAAGCGGGATTCGTGCAGCTCGGGAATGTTCGGTCCCATCCGGTCCTGAAGCTCGCGGAACAGGAGATCGCCTGTGGCGAATCCGGCATCGTGTAGAGCATGTACCGCTTCGAGCGGTCCGACCTCCTTTCGGAGAGCCCGGTGGAGGTGGATGAGGGCCGCAGCCGGCAGGGCGGCACGCTCCCGGTGGCCTTCGCTCAGCGGGGTGGGATCAGCATGCATCGAATCTCGCTCCCGGCACGACCACCGGCGACTCCCCAAATTCGTGAGGGGAGGTGGCGACCGAACGATAGTTGGACCTGAAATCTGAGTTCTGAGTAAGATACGCCCTTAAATAAGATACGCCCTTAAATATAGATAGGGTCCGTAGGCCCACCACCCCCTCGCGCCAGGAAGTCCCGGACGGAGGGTGCGAGCGGTCGGCGGCCCCGATCGCTCCTGGCGCTCTGGCTCGGACCTTCTCTGCTGCGGAGGGGTTGATAGTCCGTGGAAGCCGAGTTTTTGTTCTACCACCGAATGCAACCTTGATACCGGAGGAAATACGCCGATGGAATACGATGACGACGCTCGCCTCTTCAACTTTCTCACAGGTCTCGTGTTCGGAGCGGCACTCGGGGCGGGAATCGCGCTCGTGATGGCGCCGTCCTCGGGCAAGAAGACCCGGAAGCGGATCCAACGGGCGGCGGACGACTTTCGGGACACCGCGACAGACCGGTGGGACGATCTTGCTGACGAGGTGCGCGATCGCGTGGAGGAGGCGTTGGAGGGCGCCCGTAAGCGGATGCCCTCCTGATCGTTGCGCTGTCGAGAGATCAGCGAGGGGAGTTGGGTTGCGTGGACCCTCCGCGGTCGCGGGGGTTCAGGCCGCGTCCCAGCGAGTGAACTGAATCCCCTCGGCGTGGAGGCTGACCTCGAGATCATTGGCTCGCCCCTCCTCGATGCGCAGTGCTAGGCCGCAGGCGTCCTCGCTACCGGGGGGCGGCGGTCCCACCTCGACCGGGATCTTCCGTTCCCGCGCCAGCTCCTCCGCCCAGAGGGCGTAGTGTGAGGAGGAGAAGGTGTAGGTGATTCGCGGGGAGGAGTCCCCGGACGACACCGGCGTCACCACGGCCACGTAGGCGTGGAACCGGCTCCCGTCGAGTCATCACATGGCTGAGTCGGCTCGGTCCCCGGAAGGAAATACTCGGTGTACCGTCTCGACTGAGGGCACCACTCCGATGCGAGCAGACCCGTCCGATTGTCCACCTGGCGCGCGAGCAGGCCGTCGAGGGGCCAGGGATCGGGGGTGGGGAGGATCGCATTCGTGCGTGGCCGCTCTCCCTCTCCGCCATTGTCCAGCCCGTTGTCCTCGCCCTCTTGGCCGACATAGACCTCCCGCATGAACTCACCCCAGACGGGTGCTGCGTCGCCCCCGCCGGTGGCGCCCGGATAGATGCGCTCGGGCCAGTCCATTCCAAACCACACGGCCGCCTGTAGCGTCGGGGTGAATCCCACGAACCATACATCGGTGGCGTCGTTCGTGGTTCCGGTCTTTCCTGCGGCCGGGATGTCTCGCGGAAGTGCGGCGACATTGCGGATCCCGTTGGCCGCGGTGCCTCGTTCCACCACGTCCTCCATGAGGTTCACCATGAGTCGGGAAGTGAGCGGATCCAGAACCTCGGTTCGCTCCGGCTCGGGCTCCCAGATCACCTCTCCCTCGGAATTCTCCACCCTGAGGATGGGAAACGGAGTGACCTTGGTGCCCATTCCCGCGAAGGCCGAGTAGGCCTCGGCCATCTCGATGGGAAGGACATCTGCCGAGCCGATGGCCATCGATGGAACCCGGGGGATCTGGGTTCGGATCCCCATGCGCCGGGCCGTCTGCGCCACCGTTTCGATTCCGACTTCCTCGTCGGCGAGCTTGATGGCGACCATGTTCACCGAACGGCGATAGGCCTCCCGAAGCGTCATGTCTCCTTCGAACTCACCGGAGTAGTTGCGAGGCCTCCACTCCTGCCCGCCGACCTGCTCCCGGACCACCGGCGCGTCGGCCATGATGTGGGAGGCGGGGATCCCGCTCGCGAAGCCCGCCGCGTAGACGAAGGTCTTGAATGCCGAGCCGGGTTGCCGGCGCGCCTGCAGGGCCCGATTGAAGCGGGAGTGCTGGAAGTCCCTCCCACCCACGAGGGCCTTGACCTGGCCGGTAAAGGGATCGAGGGCGATGAAGGTGCCCTGGACATAGGGACTGTTCACGCCCTCGAAGGGGTTGCGATCGTCCCGGAAGTCTTCGTAGTGCGGGTGCTCGAATCCGGGACGGGCTTCGATCCGCTCGAAGCCCCGCTCCATCGCGCGCTCGGCGGCCCGCTGCATGGCGACGTCCAGGGTGGTATAGACTTGGAGTCCCCCAACATACACCTGGTTCCCGAAGCGGGCGCTCACCTGCTGCCGAACCCATTCCACGAAGTAGGGAGCCAGCCCTTCCGAGGCCTGGGCTCGGGTCGTCGGTAGGGGGTACTCGCTCCACTCCTCTGCCTCTTCTCGGGTCAGGAAGCGCTCCCGAGCCATCCGGTCCAGAACCAGGTTGCGCCGCTGCAGGGCATTTTCCGGGTTTTGAAAGGGCGAGTAAAACCCGGGCCGGTTCGCCACCGCAGCAAGAAGTGCGGCCTCGGCGGGGTTCATCTCGATCGCGTCTTTGCCGAAGTAGTTTCGCGAGGCCGTCTGGATCCCCCACCAGCCCGGCCCGAGGTTGATCTGGTTCATGTACGCTTCGAGGATCTGGTCCTTCGAGTAGGCCCGCTCCAGCTCGAGCGCCACCTGAAGCTCCTTGAGCTTCCTCTCGACGCGCTTCTCGAACCCGATCGACTCGAACATATTACGCGCGAGCTGCTGGGTGATCGTGCTTCCGCCCCCCCCGCGAAAGGATCGGGACATGGCAGCCCCGATCACGGCGCGCCCCACGCCCCTCACGTCTACTCCGTCGTGATTGTAGAACCGCCGATCCTCGATTGCCACGAAGGCCTGGGGAACGTGGGAAGGGAGGTCGTCGATGGCGACCGGAGTCCGCCTTTCGATTCCCAGCTCGCCAAGGAGTTGCCCGTCGTGGCTGAACACCTTCGAGGTCTGCTGTGGCTCCCAGGTGTGGATCTGCGCGATCGATGGACAATCCACACAGAGGTTGCGCCAAGCCCCCAGGCTGAACCCGAGGCCCGCGGCGACGATGAAGGCCAGCGGGACCCAGAGCCACGGCCGGCCGAGGGTCTTCCGGATCTTCGGTAGATTTTGTTCGAATCGGTTTTTCACAGGGCCTTTCTTTTTCACAGGGCCTTTCCTGGACTCTGTCCACCCTGAGGGGATCTCGGGAAATCCGGAGCGGGAGGATGGTGTCGCCCCCCCCCCGAAACTCTGGCGAACTCCGGACTCCCCGAACGTACACCGACCGAGCGGAGGTGGATCCCTCGCCGGGTCACCGGCAGGTGGTCGCACGTCCATCTTGCGTCCCCACTCCAGGGACTCTGGAAGGGTGGGGGGGCGGCGTCAAGGCGCGAGGTTGGAGCGGCTTTCCGCGGCTGACGAATTGTGAATCCGCGGCCGGCCCCCCGGGTGTCTCGGACCTGAGTCATGGTTGCGTGGAGCCGAGGATTGTCCCATTTCGTTCTGGAGCGGGTTCGGGAACCGATTCCGACGCCTAAGGAGTGATCCTGAATGAAAATGAGTGCCCAGGTGGACCGACGGGGACGACGGCTTGTGGCCGGTGTGTTCCTCGTTCTCGGGGTCTTTCAGGTGCCGCAGCACCTCGAAGCGCAGCAGACCGGCACGGTTTCCGGAACGGTTCTCGAGGCGATGACGCACGAACCCGTTTCCTCCGCCCAGGTGACGGTTGCCGGGACCGATCTGGGGGCCCTTTCCGACGCAGAAGGGGCTTACCGCATCGAGGGTGTTCCGGTCGGTCCGGGGGAGATCCGGATCCAGCGCCTGGGTTACGCTCCGATGGTTCGATCGGTGGAAATTGAGGCCGGTCTCACTCTTGAGCTGAACGTGGAGCTGGAAGTCTCGGTGCTGGCCCTCGACGGGCTCGTCGTGACGGCGCTGGGTGTCCAAAGGCGGCGGGAGCTGGGAAACTCGGCGAGCACGATTCGAGCCTCGCGTGAGGTGGAGATGGCCTCTCCGCCAAGTCTCTCGACCCTCCTCCAGGGCCGAGCCCCCGGGGTTCAGGTCTTGCAGAGCTCGGGTACGGTCGGGGCCGCGTCGTCGATCACGATCCGGGGCCACGGCTCGATCAGCCTTAGCAACACGCCCCTTATCTACGTCGACGGCGCCCGCGTCTCGAACACATTGGACTCTGGTCCGAGTGTCGGGGGCCAGACGATCAGCCGGCTGGACGACCTGAGCCTCGACGACATCGAGGCGGTCGAGATCGTGAAGGGTCCGTCAGCAGCTACGCTCTACGGCACCGAAGCCGCGGCCGGAGTGATCCGGATCACGACAAAGCGGGGTCGGACGGGGATGAACGAGTGGACCTTTCGCTCCGAGCTCGGGGCGAACTGGGACGACACCGACTGGCCGGACCGCGTATTCAACCCCCGCGCATTCTTCGGCGAGCAGGCGCCGGACACACTCTACCGGATGAACCTCTTTACGCAGGACGGCACCGATCTGGACCCGTGGAGGACAGGGCTGGAGCAGAGCTACGGGGTCTCCTTCAGAGGAGGGATCGAGGGCGTCACCTACTACCTCTCCACCACCCTCGGGCACCGTGAAGGGAGTCTCCCGAACAACGAGATGACGCGACGAAACGTGCGCGGAAATTTCAATATCCACCCGTCCGATCGGGTGGACATCTCGCTCTCCACCGGGCTTGGGAGCCACAGCCTCGCGCTGCCCGAAAACGATCTGAGCGGTTTCGGGTTCCTGGGAGCGGCGCTTATGGGGAGTCCCTGGCTGATGCCGCTGGTGAGGACCGACCCGACTACGGGTGACCCGGGGATCCGGACCTGTCCCCTCGATTTCGAAGTGTCGAGGGCTTTCGGCGTCCCCCTGGGCACGGAAGGTTGCCCCGGGAACCCGTTCTCAGGTGGCCAGACCTTCGAGGATGCCGCCACGATCGAACGCGGCCAGAAGATCGAGCGGTTCACCGGGAGCGCCACGGTCAACTTCCGGCCGATCGATGTCATCGAGGCCTCCGGTACGGTGGGCTACGACCAATTCTCCACCCAGACTCGGACCTTCTTCCCTGTGGACCCCGCAGCCCCGTTCGGAGATCTTTCCGCGGGGTTCCGAGAAACCGAGGACGCCGTCCACCGGAACGTGACCCTCGATGGAACGATCAGCGCGACGCACGAGATCACCCCGGAGCTCCGGTCTACGACCAGCGTCGGAGGGCAGTTCTTCGCGCACAAGGTGGAAGCCACGGGATCGGTCGGGCGGACACTTCCCTCCGGGACCAAGTCCGTCGGGAACGCGGTCCGTACCGAGGGATCGGAGGTCATCAGCGAGACCCGGATCATGGGGGTCTTCGTCCAGCAGCAGGTGGCGTTTCGGGACCGCATCTTCGTGACCCCGGCGGTTCGCATCGACGAGAGTTCGGCCTTCGGAAAGAACCTGGGTCGTGAGGCCTACCCCCGTGCGATGGCCTCCTATGTGATAAGCGAGGAGGAGTGGTTCCCGGGATCCCAGTTCGATTCCTTCCGCCTCAGGGGGGCTTGGGGGGAGTCGGGGCAGCAGCCCTCCGCCTTCGCCAGCCTTCAGCTGCTGAGTGCGGAGCGGGTGACGTTCAGGGGCGAGGATCGTGCGGGCATCTCCCTGGATCAGCCCGGGAACCCGGACCTTCGGCCCGAGCGGGGACGCGAGGTCGAGCTGGGGTTCGAGGCAGATGCCGTGGGCGGACGACTCGGCGTGGACTTCACCTGGTACCGGCAGGTGACGCAGGATGCGATCACCACCCGCTTTCTCGCTCCCTCCACCGGTTTCCCCTCGCAGATGTACACGAACATTGGAGAGGCCAGGAACCGTGGTCTGGAACTGGGCCTGAGCGCCGTGGCGGTCAGTCGGCCGGACGTGCGATGGGATTGGCGGCTGAATGCGGGGAAGAGCAAGGGAAAGATTACCCGCCTGGAGGAGCCCATCTTCATGGGGATCGACGGGGTCGCACAGCGCCATCAGGAAGGGTACCCCTTCGGGTCCTATTTCAGTGTGGACTATTTCATCGGAGAGGACGGGGACGTCGAGTCCACTGAGGAAGCGGTCTTCATCGGCCATCCGACGCCCGAGTTCGAGGGTTCCCTCTCGACTACCTTGGAACTCCTCGGCCGAGTCACGCTCCACGCCGACCTCCGGTTCGCGGGCGGTCACCAGCTCTTCAACAGCACTCAGGAGTTCGCATGTGGATTCCTCGGGGGGGGGCGGTATGGGGGCACGTGCCCCGAGATCTTCGAGACCGAGGCGGACGGGGGGTCCACAGACCGGGCCAGGATCAAGCAGGTCGCCGCGAGCCGAATCCACTTCGCCCCATGGATGGAGGATGCGGACTTCGCCAGGCTTCGCACGGTTTCCGCGCGCATTGAGCTTCCTGCGCGCTGGCTCGAGAGCCTGGGAGGCACTCGTGGAAGCTTCACTCTCGTGGGCGAGAACCTGGCCCTTTTCACCGGCTATTCGGGGGTGGACCCTGAGGTGAATTTCGCGGGCGGCGCCCAGGCTGTCCGGTCGGAGTTCCTGACGCTTCCTCCCGGGAAACGCGTCACGGGCCGGTTGGCCATCACCTTCTGATGCCGGCTCCCAATTCCCACGGCCATGAACCCTGCCGCCGCTCAGGGAGCGGGTTTCACCCGGCTGCAGTCCAGGCGATGGACGGGTCGGTGGGAGCTTCGAGCGGGAGACAATCACCGAGAAGAAGGGAGGTTGCCAGAGATGAAGGATAGGCTCATTGCCCGGTTCCGGAGGCACGTCCTGCAGATCGGGATCGTGTGGGGTCCTTTCCTCCTCCTCGGTTGCGACGCCGGAATCCTGGACGTAGACGACTCCGGGATTCTCGTTCCCGAGGACCTCGATCGGGCCGGCCCGGCAGCCATTCCCACCATCGTCAGCGGGATGGTGGGGGACTACCATGTCGCGGTTGACGGGCTGGTCCGGTACTCCGCGCTCCTCACCGACGAGATGATCGCGGCGGACAACTTCCCCACCCGAATCGAGGTCGACCTCCGCCGTATCGACCCGGGCAACGCGACCCTCACCCAGGAGATGTACACACCGCTCCACCAGGCCCGCTTCCAGGCCGACACCACCGCGTTCCTCTTCAGAGCCCGGCTGGAGGATCCCGATTTCCAGGACCACGGGGACGAACTAAACGAGGGGATTGCACTTGCCCGTCTATACGGTGGCTATGCCCGTCTCTGGTTGGCCGAGCTGTACTGCTGGAGCATCCTCTCCGGCGCCCCCGGCCCGGAGCGCGATCCGGAGACGTCCCCCCGCCTCCCCGATGAGCGACTCGTCGACGCGCTCGAGCACCTCGAAGAAGCCGAGGAGCTTGGATCTACCCACGGCTTCACGGAGATCCGCACCGCCGCGCTCGTGGGCCAAGCGCGGGCACATCTCTGGCTGGGCGCCTTCGAGGAGGCCGCTTCGCTCGCTGCCCAGGTGCCGAGAGGCTTCGTACGATGGGCCGAGTACTCTGCCAACGATCCGTCCCAGTTCAACAAGCTATACGCGCTGACCTGGGGAGATACCGAGAGGATCCGATGGTCGGTGGGAGACGGGACGATTGCGACGCGAGGGAACGAGCGGTGGGCGCACTTCGATCAGTTCGTGGAGCTGAATCTGCTTCTCCCGGACCACCCGGGGCTGACGGCGTTCAACAGTTCCATCCCGGTGAACCTCCAGAAGCTCTACGACCGCCCGGAGCGCCGGGTCTTGATGGCCTCGGGTGTGGAGGCCCGCCTGATCGAGGCCGAGGCGGCGGTTCGGGGAGGGCGGATCGAGGAGGCCGAATCCCTCATCAACGACCTGCGCTCAGACTACAGCTCGAGGGCCTCGGTTCACTGGGGCGTGGAGCTCCCGGATCCCGAGAACCGGCTGGGGGAAATCTCGCTCACCGGCGACCTCGAGGCCGATCTCGAGTCGGTCGCGGCCGAGCGCGCCCGCGAGCTCTGGCTCACCGGGGATCGTCACACGACCTCCCGGAGGCTGAGACTCGACCCGGCGGTAGAGATCGACCTCTTCCCCCCGGTGAAAGCAGTCGGCCTCGGTGGAGGTGACGACATTGCCTTTCCCGTCGTGCGGCGGGAGCTGGACTACAACACCCACCTGGAGCCGGGCGCCGCTTGCCCCGAGGGCCAGGGCCGCGGGTCCTGGCACTGAGCGGGCTGCCCGTTACTCGAAGAGCTCGAGATCCCCACAGGCCAGGAGCGATCCGTCCTCGTCGCCCTCGCTGAAGAGCTCCAGGGCGTAGTTGACGTCGGTGCGTGCGATGCCGCTGAGGGTCGCAAACCCCTGTCCCACCCCGGCCTCTCCGCCACCGGGGCTCTCGACCCGGAAAGGTGGAAAGGCTTCGGGATCGCCGATGGGCTCCCCGGACTCGAGACACCCGCCCATCCGCACTACCCAGCCGTACCAGACACCCGGAGTGGCGTCCCAGAGCCTGACCCTGGTCTCGGTCCGGCCCCGGGTAGTCAGCATGGCCACATCGCCGGTGAACTGTCGATCGGGGTCGGTCACTTCATCGAAGGGAACGATTTCCCCCCCCCACTCGTTCAATTCGGGCGGGTCGACCGGGTCCAGGCAAGAGGAGAGGAGGAGGGCTGGAAGGATAAGGAGCCCGGCGATCCGGATCATGGCGCTACACTCCTGCAAGGTTTGACGAGTCGTGACGTGGGGTCGTGTCGTAAGGGCGCGCCGCCTGCGCCTGACAGGCCGCTACGCAAATCGTATCTTTGGATGCTCCTACCCGCCAGGCGGCGATCGGTGCGCACTGCACCCCGATCGACGTCGCGCGTGGAGGCGTCGGACCGGTAGGCCTCTCCGAAGGGCCAGCGTCCGATAAGTCTACACTGGAATCTGCATTGACCTCAATGGCAAGTGAAATGCTCCGAAGTGCGAAGGAAAGCCGCCGCCTGCAGCGCAGCGGGATGCCGTCTGCACCCGACGAGGGGCACGGAGAGGCCCGAGCCGTATCGGGGCCTGGTCGCTCCGGGGTACCGGTGATCCTTTCCCTCGGATCGAATGTCGGCGACCGGAGGGGTCACCTGAGCCTCGGGCTCCGCCGCCTCCTGGAGGTGATCCGCCTCGAAGCCGTATCCCGGGTGGTCGAGTCCGCGGCCTGGGGGCCGGTTCCCCAAAGCGCCTATCTCAATGTCCTGGTCCGGGGACGCAGCCCGCGCGGCCCCCGAGCGCTCCTTCGCCAACTGCAGGCGATCGAGCGTGAGGCGGGACGGGTGCGCGAGGTGCGATTCGGCCCCAGGACGCTCGATGTGGACCTTGTCTTTTTCGGAACGCTGCAGCTGGAGACCCCAGATCTAACGGTGCCTCATCCCCATTGGAAGTCCCGGGCCTTCGTCTACGGCCTCCTCGGAGACGTGGCGGGAGATATGGTGGATCCCGGGTCGGGGCGTGCGTTGATCCGATGGGCGCCAGACGGAAGCCTCCCTGAGGGGCTTGCCGAGACGACGCCTCTGGACTTCGAGCCGGACGTGGAAGGGGAGAGGAGTCCATGACATCGGATCGGTGGGACATCCCCGTGACCACCGCGCTGGGATCTCCGTATGCTGTTCGCGTTGCCCCGGGGGTCGTAGAGGAGCTCCCGGAACTTCTGTCGCGGCTCGCTCCGGCGGACGCGTACGCCCTCATCTCCGACGATCGGGTCTTCGGGTTCCACGGCGATCGCATTCGAGCGCTTCTCTCCCGGGCCGGAGCCCGGGTGGTGGTGAAGACCTTCCCACACGGCGAGCGCAACAAGATTCGCTCGGAGTGGGCGCGCCTCACCGATGACCTCCTGGCGGAGGGTATCGGTCGAGACGGATGTGTCGTGGCTCTTGGTGGCGGGGTGACCGGTGATCTCGCGGGGTTCGTGGCGGCCACGTATATGCGGGGCATCCCAGTGGTGCAGATTCCGACCTCTCTGGTTGCGATGGTCGATGCCTCCGTCGGGGGGAAGACCGGAGTGGATGTCGCCGCGGGCAAGAACCTGGTCGGAGCCTTCCATCCGCCGCGATTCGTCCTGGCCGACCCCGAGCTGACTTCGACGCTTCCTCGCCTGGAACGGAGCCAGGGGCTGGCCGAAGCCGTGAAGCATGGGGCCATCCTGGATGCGGGGTACATGGCGTGGGTGCGCGACGTGGCGGACCAGCTTCTCGAGGGGGAACCCGAGGCCACGGCGAGGATGGTGGCTCGATCGGTCGAATTGAAGGCCGCCGTCGTCAGTGAGGACGAGACGGAGGCCGGCCGCCGGCAGATCCTGAACTTCGGGCACACCCTCGGTCATGCCCTGGAAGCCGCCTCTGGGTACCGTTTGCCCCACGGGAGCGCCGTCGCTCAGGGCATGATCCTCGAGGCGCTGCTCGGCGAGCGACTCGGGGTTACCCGGTCGGGAACCTCCGAGGCCCTCGCCGAGGCGCTCGACGCGGTGGAGCTCCCTACCCGGGTGAACGATGCGCCTTCTCCCGAGGTCTTGATCGAGCTCACCACCCGGGACAAGAAGGTGAGGGGCGGAAGTACCCGATACGTCCTCCTCGAGGCCCCCGGGCGGGTGGATCCCGGAACCGGATGGAGCCGGGTCGTGGAGGGAGAGACAGTGCGCGATCTCCTGGCCGCGGAATGCCCTCGAGCGGTTTGACGGGGATTCATGGTCGCTCTATTCTTCGTCGGCTTCGATCCTGCTCGATCCGGGATGCTCGCGAGAGGCGGCTTTCCGGATCCCAGACCCTGCTGGAGGTGACATGGCGCTCAGCGAGCGCTTTCGTGGAATGACCGTCGCCCATGTCCTGGCTCACCGCGCAACCACGGACCCCGAGGGGATCTTTCTCCTCTCGCAGGATGACCGACTCTCCTTCGGTGAAGCGGAAGGTGCAGCCGAGGCTCTGGCGGCCTCGCTCTCGAATCTCGGAATCGAAATGGGTGACCGGGTGGCCATCATCCTCCCGGAATGTCCGGAGTTCGCGATCTCCCTTTTCGCAGTCGCCAAGCTCGGTGCCATACTGGTTCCGCTGGATCCCCACCTGACCGAGGCCGAGCTGCAGTACCGGCTCCGTCACTCGGAAGCGGTGTGCGCGATCACGGTCGAGGCTTTCCACGAGGTCGACTATCTTCAGCTTTTCGAGGAACTCCTGCCCTCCCTTCCGGAGCTTCAGTACCTGGTCACGGTCGGGGAGGAGGACCTCTGGTACGACGATCGCATCTTCCAGTTCGAGGACCTTCTCTCGGCGGGGACGGGAAGGGACTTCGAAGGCCCCGAGGGGGGATCGGATGACGATCTCTTTGCGATCGTCTACACCTCCGGAACCACGGGGAAGCCCAAGGGGGTGGAGCTCAGCCATCGGAACCTGATCCACGTTGCCGCGGCGACCTCGGAGGCGGTGGAGCTCGGCGTGGAGGATCGAGTGGTCGGAGTGACCGCCCTCTTCCACGTGTTCGGGCTCGGCCCCGGGGTGCTTGGGTGCGTAATTTCGGGGGCTACTCTGGTCCTTCAGTCGGAGTTCGATCCCGGTGAATGCCTCGACTTGATCTCGACCCACGGGGCGACCGTCCACTATGGAGTCCCGACCGTCTTCGCCGCGGAGCTCCGGGCCCAGCGGGAGAAGCCCCGGGACCTCTCGACTCTCCGGACCGGTCTGGTTGCGGGGGCACCTATGTCGGAAGAGCTGTACCGCCAGGTGGAGGAGGAGCTCTGCCCGCAGCTATTGACAGCCTACTCCTTGACGGAGACCGCGTCGACCTTGGCCGTCACTCGCTCCAGCGACCCCGACGAGAAGCGGCGCTTCACCGTGGGACGTCCGGTAGAGGGGACTCGGGTCCGGGTGCTCAAGGCGGATGGCTCGGAGCTGCCCCTGGAGAGCCTCGGTGAGCTCGCAGTCGTGGGACCGGGGTTGATGAAGGGATATTACCGGCAGCCGCTCGAGACATCGTCCTCCATCGACCCCGAGGGGTACTTCCGGACTGGCGACCTGGGGATGCTTGATGAGGATGGGTATATCCATTTGGTGGGACGGACGAAAGGGGTTATCATTCGAGGCGGTTCCAATGTCTATCCCCGGGAGATCGAAGATCGGCTCCAGGCCCACCCGGCGGTGCAGGAGGCGGCGGTGGTGGGAATTCGGGATGAGTTGCTTGGAGAGGCGGTCTGTGCTTCGGTCGTGCCTGTAGAGGGAGCGATCGTCACGGGCGAGGAGCTCCGCGAATGGTGCAGGAGCACGCTTGCGGACTACAAGGGTCCGGACATCGTCCGCTTCTTCGATGCATTTCCCATGACGGGAACCGGGAAGGTCCGTCGAGTCGAGCTGGCCCGCCTGATAGAGGCGGAACTCTCCGGCCCGACGCGAGGGTGAGTTACCGAGAGACTTCCCCTGACCTGTCCCCCGGTCCCCCCCCGAGCTCGGGGGGGAACGGGGGGCTGGTGGGGAGGTTTCGCGGCACATTTCTTTTCATGCTGCGAGAGTCAATTTGTCAACTATGAGTATTCCATTTTCCAAGGCCCCCCACATCGAGGGAGCCGGTTCTCCCCGTCATCCAACCCAAGCCCCCAACGCAGCCCTCCTGGTCGACTTCGACAACGTCACCATGGGGATGCGGAGCGACCTGTCGAAGGAGCTCAAGGGCCTCCTTGACTCGGACATCATCAAGGGAAAGGTGACCGTTCAAAGGGCGTACGCCGACTGGCGGCGCTATCCGCAGTACATCGTTCCCCTCTCCGAGGCCTCCATCGATCTGATCTTCGCTCCCGCGTATGGGAGCAGCAAGAAGAACGCGACGGACATCCGGATGGCGATCGATGGTATTGAGCTCGTCTTCACCCGCCCTGAGATCGGGACCTATATCCTCCTGACCGGGGATTCGGACTTTTCGTCCCTCGTCTTGAAGCTCAAGGAATACGGGAAGTATGTGATCGGGGTGGGGATCCAGGAGTCATCCTCCGACATCCTCGTCCAGAACTGCGACGAGTACTACTCCTATACTTCCCTGTCGGGACTCAGGAAGAGTGACGATTCCGGCGCCAGCTCCTGGGATCCCTGGCTCCTCGTGGAGAAGGCGGTCGAGCAGATGGAGAAGCGGAACGACGTTATGCGTTCCGATCGACTGAAGCAGGTAATGCTGGAGCTCGATAGCCGATTCGACGAAAAGGGGATGGGCTTCAGCAAGTTCTCGAGATTCCTCTCCGAGGCCTCTGGCAAGGGCCTTCTTCGGATCAGGAAGATGGAGAACGGGCAGTATGAGATCCTCTCGTCCCGTTCCTCGAAGGGCGAGCAGAAGGAGGAGAGGAGGGAGCCGGCGAAGAGCGATCGAGGCCGCGCGAGCCCTCCGAGAACCACCCGTCCCGATCGGACCCGGGCACCGGAAGCGAGCGGACGTTCGGCGGAGGTGGGCACCTCGCCCGGGACGTCCGGGGGGCCCGCGAAGACCACTTCGGAGCCCGAGAAGCTGGGGGCCGCTTATCGGTTGCTCCGAAGGGCGATCGACGATCTGTTGGAGGATCAGGACTCCGATTCCGTGCGGGACTCCGATGTAAAGCGGAGGATGCTTGCCCTGGAGCGCGGGTTCGACGAAGCCGAGTTGGGCTTCTCGAAGTTCTCTCGGTTCCTGCGGCAGGCGCACGATCACGAGATCGTGGACCTGCGAAAGGGTGACGGTGGGAACTACCAGGTGGCGTTGGGGGCACGTGAATCCCTGCGGGACGAGGGTGCGAAGGTGGGGGCTGCAAAGTCGGAAGCCGCCACCCCGAAGCCGGACAAGCCGGAGGCGGAGAAGCCGCTACCGCGGACGACTCAACCGAAGCCGGAGCCGGAAGCACCCGCGCCGAAGAGGGAGGTTCCTTCCAAGTCCCCATCCAAGACGGGGGCAGGGGACTTGGTGCCCGGGCGCTTGCACCCGCGGCGGGCCGGGGGCCGACGGGGAAGCGGCACGGAGCCGCCCCCTCTCTTCAAGGGCCAGGTAGTGGCAAGCCGCTCCTCCGGAGCTTCGAAGCCCGCTCCATCGGACGATGGGCCCGCCCCGGTGCAGCCTCCGGAGGCCAAGAGTCCGGCCAAAGAGGGAGCGATCGACCCCGAGAAGCTGCAGCTTCCGCGGGGAAGGGAGAGCGTGGTCCAGTATCTCTCCAACTCCTATCGCGGAGTGGGACAGAAGACTGCCGAGGCCTTGGTGGATGCCTTCGGCGACGACCTCTTCACAGTGCTTCAGCAGGATCCCGCGAAGGCGAAGGAGGTCCTCACCCCCTCCCGCTACGAAAAGTTCATGGAGGCGTGGGTGTCCGATTTCGAGCGACGCCGAAAGCGCCATCTGGAATCGGAGGAGAGCGGCAGGGACTCTGCTCCCGACTCGGACACCCGGGTCGAGGCATCCTCTGGAGTGGAGGCGTCCACGGGAGGGGCTGCGGGGGAACGTCCCCGCAGGAGCCGCAGGACCCGCTCTTAGACCATGGGGGGTCCGTAAGTCATGGGGGGTCCGTAAGTAATGGCCGCCTCCGGAGCGGAGGCCGGGAACGCCACGTCCTCGGGGACGTGGCGTTCCTGCTTTCCGGGGGAGGAGGTGTTGGATTTTTCGGGATTCGAGAAGGGAGCCGAGGAGGCGGCACGCGAGCTCCTTGGCTGCCACCTCCTTTCGTTGGTGGGAGATGAGCCGAGTGGGGGAAGGATCGTGGAGACGGAGGCCTACGTGGGCCCCCGGGATCCGGCTTGCCATGCGGCAGAACGGACGGGACGGACCCGCCGGAACGCTCCGATGTTTGGTCCGGCAGGCACGGCGTACGTGTACTTCGTCTACGGGATGCACTGGTGCTTCAATGTGGTGGCCGGGCGACCAGGGGATCCGGAGGCCGTCCTCATAAGGGGAGTCGAACCCGGAATTGGGGTCGAGTTGATGCGGGAGCGCCGGGGGAGAGAGAGTGATCTCACGAACGGTCCCGCCCGGCTCTGTCAGGCGATGGCCATTGACGGCTCCATGAACGAGCATCCCCTCTCCCGTCCACCTCTGCTCCTCCTTACCGGCCCCCGCCCCGAAGCGAGCCAGATCGGAGTCTCCGGCCGGATCGGAATCCGGGAAGCCCGAGACTGGCCCCTTCGATTCTTCCTCAAGGGGCATCCCGACGTCTCTCCTGCTTCTCCGGGCCCCTCCGGCCCGACCGGGGCCCCCCAATGACCGATCCGGGTTGGCTCTCCGTCCTGCCTCCGGTCCTTGCGATCGTGCTCGCAATCTGGACCCGGCAAGTCTATCTCTCTCTTGCGGCCGGGATCTGGATCGGATGGACGATTCTGGAGGGATGGAGTCCCTTCAGTGGCTTGGGACGGTCGATCGAGGAGACCGTGGCTGTCCTCTCCAGCGCGGGAAACGCGAATGTGATCCTGTTCACCCTCGTGATCGGTGCGCTCATTGCAACGATCGAGAGTTCCGGGGGAGTACGGGGGTTCGTACGGTACCTCGAGACGCGAGAGTGGGTGAACACCCCCAGGCGCGCACAGGCGCTCGCCTGGATCACTGGGTTGATCATCTTCATCGAATCAAACATCACGGTCCTGGTAGCGGGGGCTGTTTCCAGGCCGCTCTTCGACCGCTTCAAGGTGTCGAGGGAGAAGCTGGCCTACATTATCGACTCCACCTCGGCTTCGGTCTGCATCCTCATCCCCCTGAACGCCTGGGGGGCCTACAACCTCGGGATCCTCATCGGTCTAGGGGTGGAGGATCCCCTTGGGGTCTTTATCGGATCGATCCCGCTGAACTTCTACGCCCTGGCAGCCCTCTTCCTTGCCGGGGCGACCGTGGTCTGGGGACTGGATCTCGGGCCCATGAAGAAGGCGGAGGCCCGGACCCGGGACGGGAGACTCCACTGGAAGGACTCACAACCGATGATTGACGAGGAGATTCTTTCTCCCGAGCCGAACGATCGGATCCCGCCCAGATCCGTGAACATGGTTCTCCCGATCGTCGTGATGGTCCTGATGATGCCGGTCAGCCTCTTTATCACCGGAGGGGGTGACCTCCGCGCGGGGGCCGGGGCGACCTCCGTTCTCTGGGCCGTCCTCTCCGCACTCGCCGTCTCGTGGCTCCTTCTCCTGGGGCAGCGAGGGGCCAACGTGGACGAGCTGACTCGGACCGGGCTGAAAGGTGCGGGCGGCCTGGTTCCCCTCGCCCTGGTTCTCCTCCTTGCGCTGGCGCTCGGCGATGTGGCGAATGCCCTGGGGACAGGAGAATACGTCGCCCAGGTGACTGCCGGGGTCCTTCCACCGGTGATCTTTCTGCCCCTGGCCTTTCTGGTGTCGGCCGGAATCGCCTTTTCGACCGGTACGAGCTGGGGAACCTTCGCGATCATGCTGCCGATCGTCGTGCCCGCGGCGATTGCCTTGGAGCTGCCTCCCTCTCCCTTCGTGGCGGCGGCCCTTTCCGGGGGAATCTTCGGAGACCACTCTTCCCCCATCTCGGATACGACGATCATCGCTTCGATGGCGGCGGCGACCGACCATATCGATCATGTGAGAACACAGTTGCCCTACGCGCTCATCGCGGCCGCCGTGGCAACCACGGGTTTCATGCTGGTGGGCTGGTCGATGTAGGTGGAAGGCGGGCATGCCGAGCTGGAGGGAGGATGTGCGGAAGGTGAACATCATTGTTTGCGTCAAGCGAGTCCCGGACACCGGGACACGCATTCGCATCGCCCGGGGCGGCAGCGCGATCGACCCCGAGGGCCTCCGCCACGTCATGAACCCCTATGACGAGTTCGCGCTGGAGGCAGGGCTGCGGACTCGAGAGGCGGTCGGGGAGGGTGAGGTGACCGCTGTCTCCCTCGGCGATGCCCAGTCCGAGGAGACATTGCGTGCGGCGTTGGCGCTGGGCGCAGATCGCGCGATTCTCATCGAGGGAACGGTCACGCACGATGGGCTCGCGACGGCCAAGGTCCTGGCGTCGGTGATCGAGGAAGATCGGGCGGAGTTGATCCTTCTCGGAAAGAAGGCGGTGGATGACGACCAGGAACAGGTCGGTCCCATGCTGGCGACCCTCCTGGGATGGAGTTGCGCCTCCGCGGTGTCCCAGTTCGAGCTGGAGGGGGGGCACGGGTCCGTCCGTTGCGCCCGTGCGGTCGAGGGGGGAACGCAGTACGTACGCTTGCCGCTTCCCTCGGTCCTGACCATCACGAAGGGAGCCTTCGAGCCCCGGTTCGCTTCGATGAAGGGGATCATGGCCGCGAAACGGAAGCCCCTGGAACGGCGGCCCGCTAAGGCCGTTGCCTCCCGGCTCCGGCTCCGGTCATTGGAGCTCCCACCGGAGCGCTCGGGGGGAGAGTTCATCGGGGAAGGCGCAGGAGCGGTGCCGGAGCTGGTCCGGATTCTGAGGGATGAGGAAGGGCTCATCTGATCGCCGGATCGGGGCGTCTCCGGAGTCCGGTAGCTGCCGGCGGCCGGAGCGGCTTTCGGTCCACAGGGAGGGGTCGATGACGAAGGTGCTCGCAGTCCTGGAGGAGAGGGAGGGCTGGCTGACGGAAGTCGCGGGAGAGGTGATGGCCGTCGCGGCCGGATTGGCCGAGGATCTGGGTGGATCAGCCGATGCGCTCCTCCCGAGGGGCGAGGCCTGGCGGGACGGGGGCGAGGGGGTGGAGCGCTCCGGGGTCCGACGGCTGACGGTTCTCGTCCACGAGGCGCTGGCTTCCTACCGACCAGAAGTGTTCACCGCGGTGGTGGAGTCAGCGGTTCGGGAGGGTGGGTACGGGGCCGTGCTCCTGGCCGCGACTTCGCAGGGCAAGGATCTAGCTGCCCGTCTCGCGGCTCGGCTCGACGTGCCCCTCGCGCAGGAGATCGTCGACCTTGCCGTCAGTGGTGGAGAGATCGAGCTGGTGAGGCCCGTCTACGCAGGTAAGGCTCTTGCCCGGATCCACCTCGACTCGTCACCCCTGATTGCAACCATTCGGCCCCATGCCTTCTCGCTCGAGCCTGGGAAGTCCGCTCCGGAGATCGAAGTCGTGGAGGCCGATCTGGACCCTTCAGGGTGGGCCACCGAGGTGCTGGCCTTCGAGGCGTCCGATCCGGAGGTACCCGATGTGGCGGAAGCTGCCGTCGTGGTTTCAGGGGGGAGGGGCCTCAAAGGTCCTGAAAACTGGGACCTCCTGGAGGGCTTGCGGGCGGCGCTGGGAGGGGATGCCGGCCTCGGTGCATCGAGGGCCGTGGTGGACGCGGGCTGGCGGCCGCACGCGGAGCAGGTAGGGCAGACCGGGCAGACGGTGGCGCCGAGGCTCTACTTTGCGATCGGGATCTCAGGGGCGGTGCAACACCTGGCCGGGATGCGCACGGCAGGAAAGATCGTCGCGATCAATCGGGATGCGGACGCTCCGATATTCAAGATCGCCGACTATGGAATCGTGGGGGACCTATTCGAAGTCGTTCCGGCCCTGACCCGGGAGATCGAAGCGCTCAGGGCAAGAGGATGATCCGCAGGGGTGTGGTCCGAACGGTCAGGGCCGGCGGCCCAGGAAATTGACGGGATCCACGGGACGTCCGTTCTTCCAGATCTCGAGATGGAGGTGGGGACCGGTCACATTTCCCGTGCTTCCGCTCAGGCCGACCACCTCCCGCCCCGCTAGCGTCTGACCCTGGGTGACGTAGATTTCCGAGAGGTGTGCGTACACGCTGATCACGTCCCTGCGGTGGTCGACCCACACTACGTTTCCGTACCCCCCCATCCACCCCGCGTAGCGGATCCGCCCCGGGGCGATCGAGCGGACCGGAGTTCCCTCCGGCGCACGGATATCGACGCCCCGGTGAACCGCAGGGAGATACCCGCTCCAGCGGACCCCGAAGGGGGACGTCACCGCTCCTTCTTCCACGGGCCATCTCGGGATGGAGCACCCCGGGAGTTGGGTAGCCAGCGCAACCGCAACCAGAAGAAGGCGAACCCAACGACGCACCGCCGGAAGATCGATCATGGTCGGTGGGGATCAGAAGCGAAGGGAGCCCCCGAGGATCAGCGCATTCACCGCCGTCCACTCCTGCTCGGGAACCGATCCCAGCTGCTCTTCGAGGGCGAAGAAATTCGGCGGCGTGCCGAGCTTCCAGATGTGCATGACGACCTCCGCCCGGATCCCGATCCGATCTCCCGGAAACCAGTGCGTTCCCGCACCGAGAAGTCCCACAAGGGAGGGCCCGAAGCTGAAACGGGAATCGGACGGGAGGTTCGCCTCGACCTCGGACTGCGTCCGCATGTCTCCGGCCACCCCTCCTCCGGCCTGGAGAAATGGCGCCAGGTTGTGCCAGCTCCGGTCCCCGGTGAGGGTGAAGCGGAGTCGTCCGTCAATATTGCCCACCAGCGAACGGGTCGTGCCGAGCTCCTCGATCCCGTCTTCCCCCTGGGGAGCCCGGATCCTTCGGTCGGTGTCGAGGAGGAAACCGTTCCCCTCGATCGTGAAGGGCCCGCTCAGGTGGAAGCCGTAGCGCACCCCGAAGATGGGCCCTCCGCCGGGCCCCAATTCGAACTGTCCCCGGTTCTCGGAAGCCACCCCTATCAGGACGCCGAGGTCGTGAGTCGTGTCCACGAAGCTGTACGGGGAGGGCACCGTCTGAGCTTCGGCCCCGTCGGGTCGAGCCAGGAGGGCCAACGCGAGAAGAAATGGCGCGAAGACAAGTGGAAAGAGAACTACCGAGGGGGGAGAGATCCGCATGGCCTTTTGGTTGAGGGGACCGGAAGCCTATCGGGCCCGAAAGGGTCGGGTTCGCCACCCGTTGGCCGAAGACGTTGGGAAGCTACCGGAATTGGTCTGAGGGGAGCAACCCGGGAAGCTCGGGGTTTGACGGGTCTCCCGGACTCCGTCAAATTTGCACCGACTGCTTCCCTCTAACCCGGCCCCTGACGGTTCGTTTCGGTCGATGCTCCCCACCCTCTCCTTTTCGATGGCCCACCTGTGTGGCCCGGGGCGCGTCTCCGCGCTCTGGATCCCGGTTCTCGGCTTGGCGCTCGCAGCCGGGGAGGTCGGGGCGCAGGGGGTAGCGGTGGTGCAGGTGGAGGAGGACTTCCGCGCGGCGCCCAACGGAACGGTCCTCGGGCAGCTATTTCCCGGCACCCGACTTGAGCTCCACGAAAGGGAAGGGGACTGGGCCCGGGTCTCACTGCGTGGGTTCGTGTGGACGGCTTCGCTCCAGGTCCTTTCGGACGGTGAATTCCACCTCACGGTTTCGGAAGAGGGGGGGGAGAACCTGCGGGAGGAGCCCTCGGGCCGGGTGGCGGCCTGGCTACTGAGGGGAGCTCGTCTCGAGGAGTTGGAGAGGATCACCGGATGGATCGAAGTGCGCCGGACGGGTTGGGTATGGCTTCCCTCGATCGAGGGAATGGCGGCGAGTGAGGCCTCACCCGAAGAGGCCGGCGACGCGGTGCCGGCCGGCCGGGAGGGAACCGATGAAGAAGAATCGGGAGATCCGGACGGTTCCGCGGAAGTTGCGGTCGACGGGAGGGCGGTCGACGGGAGCTGGCTTCGGGGAGGCCCGGAGGGATCGATCATCTTCACCGCTCCCGACGGGGACACCTTGGGGCGGGTGGATGCGGGGTCGGACCTTCGCGTCCTGGCACGGGAAGGGAGCTGGGCGAGGGTTCGTTTGGAGGGGTGGGCCTGGGTTCCCGAGCTGGAGGAGCCGGCGGGTGTCCGCGACTCCCCACCGGCAACCGATCTCACCCCCGCGGATCTGTCCGGCGATCCGGCTCGCTACCTGGGAGAGCTGGTCGAGCTCGAACTCCAGTTCATCTCCCTCGAGCGAGCCGAGCCCATCCGCTCCGACTTCTATGAGGGAGAACCCTTCCTCCTGGCACGATCGCTGGGAGAGGATCGGAGTTTCGTCTATCTTCCGCTAGAGGCGGACCGGCTCGCGCAGGCCGAAGCACTCACCCCCCTCGATCACATTCGGATCGTGGGCAGGGTGAGGACGGGGGCGGCGGCGCTCACCGGTAGCCCGGTCCTGGATCTGGTCGAGTTGGAACCCCTTCGTTGAGCACCCCGTCGACGGGAGACTTTTTGTGCACAGGATCGAGGATGAGGCCGGCGAGACGTGGGACGTGGTTCTGGGACGCGAGTCCTGGGGCGCATTCTTCGCGCTCTTCATTCCCCGAAAGGGTGATGTGGATCGCGCGCGCAAGTCGCTCCTCGAGGCCCGGGACCAGGGCGAGGCTCTGCGCGCACTGATCGCGATGGACCGGGACGAGCTACTCGAGCTCCTTCGGAACTCCGTCGCGAAGGAAAAATGACGAGGCGGTGGTCGGAGTAGCGCGGGCGAAAGCCCAAGACTCGAAAGGGAGGAGAGGATCGTTGCGTGAGTTCGAAGATGAGAACGGAGCAACCTGGGTGGCCGATATCGGGACCCGCCCCGGGATGGATTTCAAGGGACGCTACTATTTCGTCGCTCGTCCCGGGGACGGAGATCGGGACCAGGAGGTCGCGCTCGACGATGTTCGTTGGAACAGCGAGAAGACTGCTCGACGGACGCTCAGAACCATGTCGGGGGTGGAGCTGCGGCGACGGCTCCGAGCGGCGATCGGGAGAGCGAGCCAGCCCATCCGGGGTCAGCGCCGGATTCCCACCTCGGGCTGAAGGGACAGCCGGGGGCCGAAGTCACCCCGTTCCACTCTGGCGGCTTCGGAGTCCTCGAGCCCCGAATCGATTGGGCGGGAGAAGGAGGCCAAACGGATCCCGATATCGTCCTCCACCCGCTTCGCGGCCGAGGTGGAAGGTACGTCGTTGGAGAGGATGCTGAAGAGGACGAACTCCCCGTCTCTGGACTGGACCACCCCCGATAGGGCGGAGACCCGGTTGATCGTCCCCGTTTTGGCACGGAGGTTCCCGGCCGCCGGACTTCGGTACATGCGCCGGAGCTCGAGCCGGCTTCCGGCCTGGGGCAGGGAGGCCCAGAACGGGTCCGCGTAATCCGACGTGGAGACGTGTGTCAGCAACCGGATGAAGGACGACGGAGTGGCCCGATTCAGATTGGACAGGCCGGATCCGTCCTCCACCCTCAGTGTCTCACGTGGGACCGCCACCTGATTCACGAGGAAATTTTCGAGGGCCCGACTCCCTCCCGCGAAGGATCCCTCCCCCAAGGTGATCCTGCCGAGCGCAAAGAGCAGGGCTTCAGCGTAGAGGTTGTGGCTCCTCCTGTTCACGACCCCGAGGAGCTCCCGGACGGGAGGGGAGTAGTGGACCGCCACGGTGCGCAGTGAGCCCGGATCCCCGGCGCCGAAGGCTGGAGCCACGAGACGTCGCCCCGTGACTCGGGATGGCTCCCCCGGATTCAACGAGCGAGCCGAGCCCGAGACTCGGATTCCTTCTTCCTCGAGGACGGAGCGAAGCCCGGAGGCTGCGAAGGCCGCGGGATCGGACACGGTCAGGACTCGCCAGATCTCTCCCGATCCGATGTTCATTTGACCCCGGACCTGGATAGAATCGTCCGGGGCGTTCCGAACCACCTGGAGTGGGCTCGCCGGGGATCCGCCGACCGAGACCGCGGTGTTCAGGAGCGGGAGGTCGGCCCCTTCTGGGATGGTCCGCACCTCAGGTCGATTCCCCGGTCCTCCGGGGCGGATCCGGAGGGTGACCACATTTTCGTTGAAGGTCAGCGACGAGACCGGAGCGGCGTACCAGTGGTCCAGATTGCTCGGCCGCCAGGACGGATGCCGGGAGGGGCCCTCGAAGAAGCTCCCGTCCCCGATCACATCTCCGGAGACCGTGTGGATGCCGGCAGCCTCCAGCGTGCGGGCGAAGGCGCGCAGCGGGCTGGCGGCGGATTCCAGGAGTCGGTCCGAGATCGCAGGATCCCCCGTCCCGTAGAGAACGAGATTTCCGCTCAGCACGCCGTCCTCGACAGTGCCGTCGGTGAGGAGATACGTGGGAAAGCGGAAGTCCGGCCCGAGGTACTGGAGCGCCGCCGCCGAGGTGAAGAGCTTCTGATTCGAGGCCGGCGCGAGAGGACGATCGGCCTCCATCGACACAAGGGTGTCGCCGCGGTCCAGGGACACGGCGAGGACGCCCCACTCGCTGCTCCGCCAGTTCGTGGCCTGGATGAGTCGGAGAACGTCCCCGTTCAGGAGCCGATTCCCGGCCGAGGCGATCGTCGGGGCGTCCGCCTCGGCCTCCAGCGTGACGTCGGCCGTGACGTCGGCGTCGGGCATGAATTCGGCAGCTTCCATTCCCACCGAGGGAACACGGTCCGTGGGTGGGGAGAAGGCAGCGAAGGTCGTGACGGGAGGCACGGGGATGAGGAACGCAGCCAGGATCGAAAGGCCTGTCGCCCGGAACATTCGGTTCACCTTGAAGCCTCCCCCGATCGATCGGTTCTGAGGCGGGTCGGAACGACCCGGGCCCGGGGCCCCGTCGGGCGGAGTGCATCTCGAGGGATGCGGCCTCCTGCATCGACGCACCGGACATTCTTACCAGACTTCAAATATAGGCGTATGGGTGGGGGTGTCCGCAAGCGGAGGGGGAGAGCGGGCGGCCGGGCCCGCCCCGACGCCACACTGCCCGCCCCTTCGCCACACTAATCGTCGGGTCCCGCCGGGTGCCCTCGTCGACGTGGGCTGAGGAGGGCCAGAGGATCCTGGCCTTCCTCGGGCAGGACCACGCCGGGATTGAGGATTCCACGCGGATCGAGGGTTTCTTTCACGGTTCGGAAGGCACGGACCGCCGGATCGGACCAGATCCGAGGCAGGAGCGGAGCCCGGAGGCGTCCGTCTCCGTGCTCGCCCGCCAGGGTCCCGTTGAGAGAGGCCACCAGCGTGGTCACCTGATCGAGAGTCCGCCGGACCCGATGGCGCCATGTACCGGAATGGACGTCGACCAGGGGGTTCACGTGGACGTTTCCGTCCCCGGCGTGTCCAAAGACGACGGCGTCGAAGGCGGCCTCCCGGAGGATCTCCGCCACTTCCTCCAGGTACGTGCCAAGCCGCTCCGGGGGGACCACGGAGTCCTCGATGAACTGTGTCGAGATTCGGCCGCGGTCGGCTTCCCTGGCAATGGTGGGGCTCGCCCCGTGCCTGAGTTTCCAGAGGCGGTCGATCCCGGCGGAGTCTCGGGTGGCGAGTCCCCTCCCAGCCACACCGTCTCCGATCCTCTGGAGGGCATCGAGGTCGCGTACCACCTCGTCCTCGGTTCCTGCGACCTCGAGGAGGACGAGGGCAAATGCCTCTCGAGCCAGGTCGCCGACCTCCCGATCCCGATCGAGTCCGGCCATCTCGATCAGCCTGCGTCCCAGGAACTCGCAAGTGATGGTCTCCAGGGCATGTGCCTCGGCCGCAAGCGCCGTGAGCTCGGAGGGGGATCGGGCTGGAAGGAGCACCAGACCACGGTGCGGGGGCAGGGGGGCGGACCGCAGTCCGACGCGGGTGACGACTCCGAGGGTCCCCTCGCTCCCCACGAGGAGCTGGATTGGATCACCTGACGGAAGGAACCGATCTAGGGCGTAGCCCGAGGAGTTCTTGGTGACCTGGGGCCAATCCGCGCCAAGCTCGGAAGTGCTCGGGAGGAGACGGTCCCGCAGGTCGTCGAAGGTAGACGATCGTCCGCTGTCGGGTCCGAACCGAAACGCCTCGCCCGAGGCCAGAAACCCCTCGAGCGACTCCACCCACTTCGAGACGGCACCGTAGGAGAAACTCCTTGCACCCGCAGCGTTGTTTGCGACAATGCCCCCGATCGAGCACCATGGGGCGGAGGAGGGTAGGAAGGGAAGAAACCAGCCGGCCTTACGGAGGAGGGCGTCGACCTCCCCGGCGACTGCCCCTGCCTCGACCTCGATCCGCCCGGTCGATTCATCGACCGGGCCGATGCGCGTCAGTGGGGAACCGGCCTCCACGACCACGCTCGGTCCGAGGTTTCCTCCCGGCATTCCCGTACCGGCTCCCCGGGGAACGATGGGAATCCCTCGCTCCCACGCCCAGATGACGAGCGCGTGCAGGTCTTGCTCGCTTCGGGGGACCGAGTAGGCGAGCGGTTCAGCGCTGAAAGGGCCGGAGACGAGAGACGCCCTTCGAGCGGCTTCCCCGCCCTGGTGGAACTCACCCCGGTACCCTCGGGGTGGTTGGAGGGGAGTCGATGATCCGGATCGTCGGCTCAGGCCGGCTCCCCCTGCTCGGCCCCGGTGCACTCCCGGCAGAAGCCGGTGAGTTCCAACCGATATCCGGTGACCTGAAAGTCACTGGTGCGGTTCTGGAGCTCGGAAAGGCTCTCGGGGGGAAGGTGCCCAAGGATGTCGAAGATCCGCGAGCAGCGAACGCAGCGGGCATGGTGGTGGGGATCCGTACGGCCGTCGTACCTCGCCGAGCCGTCGCCGTAGGCCAATTTCACCGCAAGCCCGCATCCGACCAGGGTTTCCAGGCTCTTGTATACCGTCGCGAGCGAGATGACCGGCACCTCGGAGCGGACGGCGAGGAACACCTCGTCAGCCGTCGGGTGCTTGTCGGTGGAGGCCAGGAACCGGTAGACCGCAGCACGCTGCTCGGTGAAGCGCTGGCCTTTGGACTCCAGGGCGTCCCGGAGCACCTCGTCGGGAACGACGTTCTGCTTTGGCATGCGAAACCTGGGTCTTTGGCTGCGAAGACTAGAAGAGATTTGAAAACCAATTACGAAAAAGGTAAGGGGACTCGAAAAAGTGTGTCAACGATCTGCACCCGGCCCGATCCGAGCTGAAAGGTTGGTGCTCCGGGAGATTTCCGCTCCGGCCTGGTGTGCCCGATGAGCCGGCGGAGTGCACGATGAGCCGTGGAAGGGGAGGGTCCGATCTCGTTACCCTCGAGCCCCTGCTCGACGCGGTGCGAGAAGGGGTGGAGCAGTCCGGTTGGAAGCTCTCGGGGCTCCAGAAGACTACGAGCCATGAGTTCGAGGGGCGGTGGGCCGGGGAGTCCACCCGGAGCGGTTACCTCTTCTTCCACCGCGGTGATCTTCCGGGGAGCGTGAGCGTCGAGGCCTTCCTGGACGAGACCTCGCGTGGCCTGCGTGGCAACCTTTCGCTCGTTCTCGACGGGCCGTCTCTGGGCTCTCTGGGTGGGGTGCCGGCGGTCCTCCATCGGGTCGTGCGCGCCTCGGCCGAGACGCTCCCGGAGGGATACCAGATTCCGGTTGCGCTCAGGGTGGGCGTGCCCGAGCAGGCGGTTCCCGCCGACGAGGCGGAGGTTCAGTTCCGCATCAAGTTCCTCATTCCCGATGCGGCCATGGAGGCCGGGGGCTCCGCGGTCTCGGCACTCGCCTCCGGTGTCGTTGTCGCTTTCGAAAGGCTCCTCGAGCGACCGGAGGTCGCGGAGCTGCTTCCTCCCGTCGTGGAGTAACCTCTCCCGATCCCCGTCCGTGGGTTGCTTTGAACCTTTCGCGCCTCCTACTCTGTTGCGGAGTCGTCCTGGTGAACGTCCGTCTGACCTGAATCCATGAGCCGAAAAGGGCCGAAGATGACTGCTCCTGAACGAGATCTCGATGACCTGCTCCGGGAGGATCGCAAGTTCCCTCCCCCCGCGAGCTTCCGTGCGAAGGCCCACGTTACGGATGACGGCATCCGGGAAACGGCCGCCGCAGACCCGGAGTCCTACTGGGCCGACTGGGCCGAGGAGCTCCACTGGTTTCGCAAGTGGGACCAGGTCCTGGAGTGGAATCCTCCGCACGCGAGGTGGTTCGAGGGTGGGGAGCTCAACGTCTCCTACAACTGCGTGGATCGACATCTCGACGGTCCTCGTCGGAACAAGGCGGCACTGATTTGGGAGGGGGAGCCCGGGGACGTGCGGACCTATACCTATTGGGACCTTTACAGGGAGGTGTCCCGATTCGGGTCCGTCCTGAAGGGCCTTGGGGTGGAAAAGGGAGATCGGGTCGCGATCTATCTCCCGATGATTCCGGAGGCCGTGATCGCGATGCTGGCTTGTGCCCGGATCGGGGCTCCGCATTCCGTGGTCTTCGGAGGCTTCTCCCCGGAGTCCCTTTCCGACCGGATCAACGATGCAAAGGCCAAGGTGCTGATCACCGCCGATGGGGGATACCGGCGGGGCAATGTGGTACCGCTGAAGCGGAACGCCGATCTCGCACTCGAGAACGCACCGTCCATCGAGCATGTCGTCGTGGTCGCGCGGGGCTGGGACGTCTCCCGGACCACCGGGGCCGTAATGAAGGGCGGGCGGGATCTCTGGTACCACGATCTGATGAAGGAGGTGGACGGAGGCTGCGAGGCGGAGGCGATGGATGCGGAGGACCTCCTCTTCATACTCTATACCTCGGGGACCACGGGAAAGCCGAAGGGGGTGGTCCACACCACCGGGGGCTACCTCACGCATACCTACGCCACGACCAAGTGGGTCTTCGATCTGAAGGAGGAGGACGTCTACTGGTGTACGGCGGATGTGGGATGGATCACGGGGCACTCCTATATCGTCTACGGTCCATTGGCAAATGGCGCCACTGTCCTGATGTACGAAGGCGCACCCGACTTTCCGGATCGGGGTCGGTTCTGGGAGATCTGCGAAAAGTACGGCGTCTCGGTGTTTTACACTGCACCGACCGCCATCCGGGCCTTCATGAAGTGGGGCGACCAGTGGCCGGCAAAGTACGACCTCTCCCGCCTCCGGCTGCTGGGTACCGTGGGGGAGCCGATCAATCCGGAGGCGTGGATCTGGTACCACCAGATGATCGGAAGGGAGCGTTGTCCGATCGTAGATACCTGGTGGCAGACCGAAACGGGCGGGATCATGGTCACCCCGCTTCCCGGGGTCACGGAGACGCGACCGGGTAGCGCCACCTTGCCCTTTCCGGGGATCGAGACGGCCATCCTGAACGAAGCAGGAGCGGAGGTGAATGCGGGGTACCTCGCCGTAACCCGTCCCTGGCCAGGAATGCTCCGTACGATTTACGGCGACGACGAGCGCTATCGGGACACGTACTGGTCGAAGTGGGAAAACGTCTACTTCCCCGGGGACGGGGCCAAGAGGGGCGACGACGGCTACCTCTGGGTCCTCGGGAGGGTGGATGATGTCCTCAACGTGGCCGGTCACCGGATCGGTACGATGGAGGTCGAGAGCGCCCTGGTGGATCATCCCGCGGTCGCGGAGGCCGCCGTGGTCGGGAAGAGCCATGACGTGAAGGGGCAAGCGATCGCCGCCTTCGTCACCCTCCGGGACGGCTACGAGGCTTCCCCTTCCTTGAGTACGGAGCTTAGAGGGCACGTCGCGGAAAAGATCGGACCGATCGCTCGGCCGGAGGACGTCCTCTTTTCCGCTGATCTCCCGAAGACGCGCTCCGGGAAGATCATGCGGCGTCTCCTGCGGGATATCGCGGAAGGGAAGGCGATCGGGGACACGACCACGCTGGCCGACCCCGAGGTCGTGCGGCGCCTGAAGGAGCGTTACGAGGAGGGGGAGGGCTGACCCTCCCTTCCCCCGGACAGGTCAGATGTCGGCGAGGGGATCGGGGGGTGCCGGTCCAGATTTCACTCCCTCGGGCTTGCGCTTCGCGGGACGAGCCGGGATCCCGAGATGGAGATGGTGCTCCTCCGTGTCTCGGGTTGCGACGCCCAACGCTCCGAGCATCGAATCCTTCGCGAGGCGGACTCCGGCCAGGATCGTGGCATGATAGGTGACTCGAACCCCCTCTTCGATCACGGTCTTCGGGGTCATCACCACGTCCGGGTCCACGATGTCATGAGTGTGCGAGTAAACGTTCGCGAAGTCGGCGATGCTCGCTCCGTCCCCCAGCACGATCCCACCCCGGTCATCCAGGAGCACATGGCGGTGGACCACGACATCGTCGCCCACCTCGAGGTTATAGCCAAAAGAGAGCTTGACGAACTGGAAGGCTTTGAAGTTCTTCCCGCAACGCTTGAAGATTCGTCGAGCCAGGAGCCGGCGGAAGCGGACCCCGAGGTGAATGTTTTCACCGAGTGGGCTCTTGTCGAACATCTCCCAGAGCCAGATGAGGGGCTTGACCTCTCGGTACTTCTCGACGTCGAGCTCGTTGTAGTACTCGGGCTCGAGCGTGACATTCCGGGAATCCATCTGGAGCAGCCCGATCCGGGTCGCCGTGGGCAGTTCCTCCGGGTCCGTCCTGGCGGTGCTCGGGTAGTAGAGGTCGGTCAGGATTCGTCGGCAGAGCTCGAACCGGTCGCAATCGGGGCGGTCCAACTCCCGGTCGATGGCTTCTAGCCACTCATCATAGGTGTCCCGGGTGTCTTCCGGGAGGGGTACGTCTCGAAGTGGAAGGAAGGGCATGGCGAGCTTTGTTCGGTCTGAAGCCGAAAGATTCTCGAGGAGGCCCCTTTCGTGAGGCCGTCGAAGCGAATGGCTACCCGAGCGGGATCGGAGGGGTCCGCACGATGAGCCTGTATATTGTGTGAAGGGCGCGGTGGAGGGAAGGCGAGCGGGCCCCGTGCCCGGGTTGGAGTCCGGAAGATGCGCGGGGTTGACACCTCCAGCGAGCCCCGGGTAAGCTGTTCCATGGAGAGAGGCACTCGAAGCTGGATACCCACCTCACGCACCGCAGGGCCGGTCCCGACCCCGGGGTCCCCCACACGCGGGCGCGTGAGGTTTTTACTTTTCCCAGGTCCCTAACGGAGGTCCCATGGCGAACGCTCTTTCCCGGGGGGCGGATCACTCGATCGAGGAAGCGCTGACCTTCGATGACGTCCTGCTCTTTCCGGGGCACTCCACCGTCCATCCCCAGGATACCGACGTCGCGACCGATCTGACTCGGACGATCCGTCTCTCGATCCCCCTCCTGAGCGCGGCGATGGATACGGTCACGGAGTCGGTGATGGCTATTGCCCTGGCCCGAGAGGGGGGGATGGGCATCATCCACAAGAACATGACTCCGGAGCGTCAGGCGAGCGAGGTAGACCGGGTGAAGCGTTCGGAGAGCGGGATGATTCTGAACCCGATCACCCTGGGGCCGGACGCGACTCTCCGAGATGCCCACGAGCTGATGTCCCGATTTTCGATCTCCGGAGTTCCGATCGTTGAGGGAGATGGTCGATTGGTGGGTATCGTGACCAACCGCGACCTGCAGTTCGAGCGAGACCTGGATCGATCGGTTCGGGAGGTCATGACCTCCGAGGCGCTGATCACCTCCTCGGCGGGGATCACCCTCGAGGAGGCCGAGGAGGTGCTGCATCGGCACCGGATCGAAAAGCTCCCGGTGGTAAACGAGGACGGAACCCTCGCCGGACTCATTACCGTGAAGGACATCGTCAAGCGGCGGCAGTTTCCGAAGGCCTCCAAGGACGATCGTGGCCGCCTTCGGGTCGGGGGCGCGATCGGGGCCTCGAAGTCCGACCTGGAACGGGCCCGGTTCCTGGTCGAGGCTGGGGTGGATGTGCTCGTGATCGACACGGCCCACGGGCATTCTGAGGGAGTCCTCGCCGCGGTGGCTCGAACCCGAGAGGCCTTTCCGGACGTTCAGCTCGTTGGGGGTAACATCGCGACCCGGGAGGGAGCGGAGGCCCTGGTGGAGCGGGGAATCGATGCCGTGAAGGTCGGGGTGGGACCGGGCTCGATTTGCACCACGCGGGTGGTCACGGGGGTAGGGGTGCCCCAACTCACCGCCGTGATCGAGGCGGTGGAGGGGGTTGCCGGGCGGGTTCCTGTGATCTCAGATGGCGGCGTACGCTTCTCCGGAGACCTGGTCAAGGCCCTGGCGGCCGGCGCCGATGTCGTGATGATGGGTTCGATGTTCGCCGGGACGGAAGAGGCTCCGGGCGAGAGCTTCCTGCTCGAGGGGCGCCGATACAAGCTCGTGCGTGGGATGGGTTCGCTCTCCGCCATGGAAGAGGGCTCGGCCGACCGGTACTTCCAGGACGGAGGCCCCAACGGCCGAAAACTCGTTCCCGAGGGGATCGAAGCCCGTGTCCCCTACAAGGGTCCGGTTGCGGACACGGTGTTCCAACTCGTCGGCGGCCTCCAGAGCGGAATGGGATACTGCGGTGCGGGCTCTCTCGCCGAGCTGAAGGAGAAAGCTCGATTCTGCCGCGTGACCTCCGTGGGCCTTCGCGAATCTCATCCCCACGACGTCACCATCACCCGCGAAGCACCGAATTACCGCCTCTGAACCTGACCCGCCGGCACGGTCCGGAACGGTGGGCTCGTGCCAGAGACCTTGCCATCCCTGGATCACGCCGTAGTTTAGGCGGCTGGTAGCAACCCCGTCGCCAGGCCCATCCCATCGACACCTTGGGAAGGCTCTACTCGACGGCTCGCCGAGGCGACCTCCGAGGTGGTCCACCGCCTCGGAGACGAGCGGATAGCTCGACGCTTCGCTCGTCCCTCCTCCACGATGACGGGGTCGAGATCGGGGGTGGGCTCGCCGACGTGAAGGGGAAGATCTGGCGGATCGGCCTTAAGGGCCGCGGTGTTCGGTACGAATGCGTCGACCGCATTCTGGGCGAGAGGAACGGCCTGTTCGATGACCATCTGGATGGAGGTGGAGTGTGAGGGGACCGAATCGGACCGCTGCTCTTACCGCATTGGCGGTAACCTTGACGCTCGGCGCCTGTCGGACGGTTGGGGTCCCCGAGGCACCCCCCCCGCCCCCCCCGGGTGACCGCTCGCAGGGCACTCCAGGGCTCTCGATGGATCGCCCGGGCGGGTTGAACGCGGCCCGGGCCGTGGCTCCCGTTCCGGTGAAGATCGAAGGCATCGACGCCATCCTCCACTCCCCGGCCTCCCTCGACCTGCAGTTCCAGGAGAGTGTCTACTTCTGGGTGCATTTCTGGACGGAACGTCAGCGCGGGCATTTCGAACGGTACCTCCAGCGGATGGGTCAGTACGATACACTGGTGGACGGCGAGCTCGAAGTCCGGGAGCTGCCGATCAGCCTCCGATACCTTCCCATCGTCGAGAGCGGGTACCTGCCGAGCGCCGTGAGTCGGGCCGGAGCCACAGGGATGTGGCAGATCATGGGCCCCACGGCCCGGGATCTGGGTTTGTCGGTCGGGGCGGTGGTGGACGACCGGAGGGACCCGATTGCATCGACCTTCGCGGCGCTCGACTATCTGGAAGAGCTCCACGCGCGGTTTGACTCGTGGTTCCTCGCCCTCGCCGCCTACAATGCGGGTCCGGGTCGCGTGGGCAGGATTCTCGCCGAGCGGGGAGGGGAGGAAGCCCTTTCCGGGGACGAACAGTTCCTGCACATTCGACCGTACCTGCCCGCCGAGACGAGGGAGTTTGTTCCCCGGTTCTTCGCGGCCGCGGCGCTCGCGAGCAATCCTGGCGCCTATGGATTCGACCCGGGAGCCCCATCGCCCGTCGCCTTCGACGAGGTCACCGTGCCCGATGCCACATCGCTGGACGTGGTGGCCCGGGCTTCGGGGGTGGACGAGGCGGAGATCGTGAGTCTGAACCCACACTTTCTCCGGGGGTTCACCCCGGTCGGGGAAGAGCGAACGGTCCGGGTCCCTCTGGGCACGGGTGAGCGGTTCGTCGAGGAGTACGCAATGATTCCGCCTGGTGATCGCCTCACCCTGGTCGAGCACGTGGTGGCGAGTGGGGAGACGTTCTCGCACATCGCGCGCCGGTACGGAGTCTCGCTTTCCGATCTCACCGGGACCAACCGCGATGTCGACCCCCACCGCCTTCAGATCGGGATGACCGTTATCGTGCCGGTCGCCCCGGCCGGTTCGGAAGGGGTCACGGAGGTCGCCGCGTCCGAAACCGCCGAGGGGGGCCGGGTCGCACAGGGTGGCGACGGCGGAGAGGAGTTGCACGTGGTGTCCGCGGGGGAGAGCCTCTGGGCCATCGCTCGCCACTATGGGGTCCGTGCGGAGTCGCTTGCCCAGGTCAACGGAAGGCGGACGGACGCAGTGATCCGGGTCGGGGAGGAGCTCCGAATCCCCTGATTGTCCCGGGTCAGGCGTCGTCCTCGATCCTCCAGAGCCCGGTGCGGCCTCCGGCCTTTTCCAGGAGCCGGATCCCCCCGATCTCCATTCCGCGGTCGAGTGCCTTCCCCATGTCGTAGAGGGTCAGGAGGGCCACGGAGGCCGCAGTCAACGCTTCCATCTCGACTCCCGTGGACCCCTGGACGCGGGCGACCGCCCGTACCCGGAGTCCCGGCAGCCCTCGATCGGGGGTCGTCTCCACCCCCACAGACACCGCGGAGAGAAGGTGGCAGAGGGGGATAAGGTCCGCGGTTCGCTTCGCGGCCTGGATCCCCGCCAACTCCGCTACCCGGACGGGCTCGCCCTTCGGTCCCCCTTCGAGAAGCTGGCTCAGTGTCCCATCGGCCATCCGTATCCAGCCCTCGGCCACGGCCCAGCGGGCGGTGATCGGCTTCCCCGACACATCCACCATGCGGGGTCGACCCTCCTCATCCAGATGGGTCAGATGTTTTTCACGGGGCGTCTCTGAGTTCATGGCGTCTTGGTTCGTTCGGGTTGGGGGATGGGGAGCAATTCTCGATGCAGGGCCAGGAGAAGTCGGCTCATGAGCAGCTGCGGATTGACGTTTCCGGCGGCCTGGCCGCGGGCCTCCTCCACCGGGGCGAACGCACGGGCGGCGTTCAGGGGATGGATCGATTTCCGGTCCACCTCCGTGCGGATCCACTCGAGGGCATCGTGGTTCATGACCCGGTCGTCCTGGTCTGCGGCGACCGCTGCCACGTCCCTCAGCCACGTCTCCAGCGAGGTCAAGACCTCGTGGAGGCCTCGCGCTCCGGATGGGGCAAAGGAGAGGGCTTCGGCGAAGCGCCGGGTGGCGTGCGGCTCGAGGGCGGCTCGGAGGAGCCGGAAGGCGCGTCTACGGGTGACCTCGAGCGGTCCGTCCTCCGACCCGTCGGGCAGAAACCCCAGGGCCCGGCCGATGGATCCTCCCGAGAGCTTCGCGGCTCTGTCGATTTCCTCCTCCGAGGCGGTGACCGTGCGGGAGAGAAAGTCCCTGACTCCTTCCAAGGGGAGGGGAGGGAGATGAAGATTCATCGCCCGGGAGCGCACGGTCGGGAGGAGTCGGCCCGGCTCCGACGCTGTCAGGACGAACCAGGTCTCAGGGGAGGGCTCCTCCAGGACCTTGAGGAGCGCATTGGCCGCTTCGGGGCTGGATTCCTGGGACACCAGCTCTTCGGCGTCGGCGATGAGAAAGAGTCGCCGCCGACCCATCGCCGGGCTCCGGCCCGCCTCGTGGAGGAGATTGCGGATCGTGGCGAGGTGGAGGCCGCGAGGCTCCTCGGCATGGGAGGCACGCAGGGGCTCCGCCCGGATTCGGGCCAGAAGGTCCATTCGGGCCTCCTCGAGCGCTTCCCGGTCCCGAGCCCTCGACCCCCGGGATGGGGGCTTGGTGACCGGCAAGTACCAGAGGAGGTTCGGATGCTCGATCCGGAGAGACAGGCGGCACCCACGGCACGCATCGCAGGGTCCTTCTGCGGTGGGTGCCTCGCACAGGAGGAGCTGGCCGATCCAGAGGGCAAAGCGCTGCTTGCCGACGCCTCGCGGCCCATGGAGAAGAAGTACGGGCGGCAGGCGACCCGAGTGCAAGGAGCGCGCGACGGCCTTCCTGGCGCCGTCCTGGCCTTCCAGGGGGTGCAAGCTCACCGTGTGCCCGGCTGGGGTCGGAGCCAGCGAAGGGGGTCCACCGCTTGCGGAGCGCTTCCGTCCACGGGAGCCCGCACCTGGAACTCGACCCGGGGGCCTTCGGGGGTGGAGGCTCCCCCCACGGTACCGACGACCTGGCCGGATTCCACCGTTCGGCCCTCGACGACCCCGACCTCGTCCAGGTAGAGATAGAGAGTGTAGTAGCCGTGGCCGTGGCTCAGGATCACGGAAGGGCCGTAGCCTTCGAAGGAGCCGGCCAGCACGGCGGCCCCCGCCCGAACGGCACGGACCGGAGTTCCGACCGGGGCACGGATTCCGACCCCGCTCCATCGCAGGAAGGTTCCGCTGGGTCTCTCCTCCAGTCCGAAACCGTAAGCCAGATCTCCCTCTACCGGCCAATTCAACGAACCGAGGTCTGCCACTGAAAGGGTGTTGGGGGGGGGCGCGGCCCTTCCCTCCACCGCGCGGCGGCGCTCGTCTTCCAGGCGCCGTTGCTCCAGATCAGTGACCACCCCGGCAAGCCTCTGTTCGTCCGCTTCCAGCTCGTCGATACGGCCGAAGGTCTCCCGCTCCCGGCCTTGGAACTGCTCGAGGGTTCGCTGGTGTTCCTCCTCCACCCCGCGGAGCTCCGCCACTTCCCCCAGCTGACTTTCCCGCAGGCGCCCGAGCTCGCTCAGGCTCTCCTGAAGCTCCCGATTCTGCTGCGCAAGCTCCTGCTCCAGCTGCCGGATGTTCTGGAAAAGGGCTCGGTCGTAGGTCGCGATCAGTTGAAGGTAACGGTAGCGATTCAAGAGATCCGAGAACGATTCCGCACCCAGAAGTACCTCCGTGGTGTGGAGGGGCCCGCGCTTGTAGATGCTCCTGAGTCTCCGATTCAACACCGCCTGGCGCTCCCGAAGCTCGTCCCTGGTGCGAAGGAGGCTACCAGTGGTGAGCTGAACCTGTTCGCTGGTAGCCGCGACCTGAAAGTCGATCTCGGCCAGCACCGAGTGTGAGGCGCTGAGCTGGCGTTCAATGTTGCGAAGCTCGCCCGAGACATTCTGGACCCTGGAGCGAATGCCGTCCATCTCCCGCCGAAGCTGTGCGCGCTCTTGCCGGACCTGCTCGAGGCGAAGTTGGCTCTCCTGGATCTCGCGGCGGAGATCGGGCCCTTCCTGGGCAGTGGCGGATGAGGGCGAAATGAGAAGGAAGAGGATGAGGCCGCTCGTCGAGCCGATCCACCTCCGGGTCGAGGGCCACGGTTGAGCGCGGGGTGCGGGCCTCGGCCGCCCGGATGCGTTGAGACCACCATCCGTTTCATGCATCTCAGACCTCCTGCAGATAACGACGGACGGCGATGGCGCTCGCGAGGATGCCGAAGAGCCCACCGGTCATCACGCCCCCCAGGGCCCACTCGATCGGGATCCACTCGATCGGGAAGACCAAGCGGTAGACGGCGAAGTAGGCCGCGTACGTGAGCCCGGTCGCAAGCAACCCCCCCGCGAGCCCGGTGAGGAACCCCTCGAGGAGGAAGGGCCGCCGGATAAAACCATTCGTCGCCCCCACCAGACGCATGATGTAGATTTCGTCCCGCCGGGCAAAGATCGCAATGCGGACCGCAGTGGCGATGATCAGGGCCGCAACGACCCCGAACGCCACCCCCAGGACCGTCGTCCCGATCGCTCCAATCTGGCGCAGAAGGTGGAGGCGGTCCACCCAGTCCCGCCCGTATGCGACGGCTTCCACGAACGGGTAAATCGATGCGACTTCCGCCACTCGGGCCACGGATTCCGGGCTTCGGAAGCCGGGATGGAGCTCCACCTCGAACGATGCGGGCAGCGGGTTTTCGTCGAGCCCGGTGAAGAGATCCTCGAACTCCGAGAGGTCTTCACGCGCGGCGAGGAGGGCATCCTCCCTGGAGACGAAGTGGACGGCCCGCACCTCCTCCATCCCCACCAGCTCGGCCTCGAGCGCAGCGAGTTCCTCCGGACGGACATCGTCCCGGACGTAGGCGACCACCTCGACCCGTTCCTCCACCCGCGTCAGGGCCTGGTGGAGATTGTAGGTAACCACCGTGAACAGCCCAACCACGAAGAGGGCCAGGGCGACCATCCCCGCAGAAAGAACGGTCAGAAACGGAGCCCGCCGAATCGCGGCGAGGGCTTCCCGAAGCGCGTGCATCAGGCGCTCTCCTCCCGCACCAACTCGGAGTCGTAGACGAGTCGGCCTTCGTCCAGCTCGAGCACCCTTGCGTCGGGCTGGCTACGGACGAGCGTCAACTCGTGGGTGGCCATGAGAAGCGAAGTTCCGCGAGCGTTCAGTTCCAGGAAAAGCTCCATGACACCCCTTGCCGCCCGCTCATCCAGGTTGCCTGTGGGTTCATCGGCAAGGAGGACGAGGGGTTCATTGACGAGTGCACGAGCAATCGCCACCCTTTGTCTCTCTCCCCCGGAGAGCACGTCCACACTCATTTCCGACTTCGTGGAAAGCCCGACCTCCTCCAGCAAGTGGTTGGCTCGGGGAATCCGCTCTCTACGGGGACTACCCGTCACCTCCAGCGCGAAGGCTACGTTCTCGAGTGCGGTCCGCCCCGGAAGCAGACGGAAGTCCTGGAAGACGAATCCCACTCTCCGTCTGAGCTTCCAGATGTCCCGCCCCGTGGCGAGTTCCGAAGAGAACCCCAGGACCCGCACCTCTCCCGAGCTTGGCCGCTCCGCCATGTGGATCAATCGGAGGGTCGTGGACTTTCCGGACCCCGAATGTCCGGTGAGGAAGGCGAATTCTCCTTTGCGGATGTGAAAGGAAACGTCGGAGAGAGCTCGCCCGCGGGGGGGGTATTCCTTGGTTACCTTCGTGAGCTTGATCACGGGCGAGCCGGATGCCGGGGGAAGGAGTCGAGAGGATCGAGGACCCGACGGGGAAAAAAGTATTTCCGGCGGGCCCCAGGTGTCAAAGCGGCGAACTCTTTCTGTGAAGGGCGAGTCTTGCGGCCAGTCGGAGTGCCTCGAGGGTCGATGTCGGATCGGCGAGCCCCGTTCCCACCAGGTCGAAGGCGGTCCCATGGTCCGGTGAGGTCCGGATGAAGGGGAGGCCGAGGGTCACGTTGACGCCCCGGCCGAAGGCGAGCGTCTTGAATACCGCCATCCCCACATCGTGGTAGGGGACCACCACGGCATCCACCGACTTCTCGATGGCCTGGAGGAAGACCGTGTCGGCAGAAAGGGGCAGCGTCACCTCCACCCCTCGGTCTCGGAGGCGTTCCACCGCCGGGGTCATGACGCGGGCCTCCTCGTCTCCGAAGAGGCCTCCGTCTGAAGCGTGTGGGTTCAGGGCGCAGAGGGCGATCCGCGGCCGGGGGATGCCCCAGAGGTCCCGCAGGCTATCCCTGAGCAGGAGGATCTGGTCCTCCAGCAAATCCTCGGTGAGCGCCGAGGGCACGTCGCGCAGCGCGAGGTGTGTGGTCGCGAGGAGAATCCGCAGGGGAGGGCCGAGGCGGGTCGACTCCGCCGCCATGAGCATCCCGACCCGGTGGGCTCCGGTGAGTTCCCGCAGGAGCTCGGTGTGGCCGGGGGATCCGGCACCGGCGGCCTGGAGGGCGGGCTTGTGGATCGGACCGGTCACGAGGCCCGAGGCCTCGCCCGACAGCGCCAGATCCACCCCACGTTGGATCGCCTGGAGGGAGATCCTGCCGGCGGAGGAGACGGTCCCATCGCAGATCCCTACTCCTTCGGCGGTGAACGCCTCCGAAAGGGCCTCGACGTCTCCGGTCGCGCCCAAGAGGATCAACTCCACCGCGGGCTGCTCCGCCCTCAGCATGCGGGCGGCAGAGAGGACCACTTCGGGGCCGATTCCCCGAGGGTCTCCCAGCGTCACTGCCAGGCGAACGCTGTCGGACTCGGCCGGCTGACTCAGGGAACCGCGGAGCCGAAGGGGGGCGTCATAGCCTCACGTCCACGTAGATGCGGGATTTCAGCCGCTCCACCAGCCGCTCCTCAAACCGCTCGTCCTCGAGGATCCGCCGGATCTGGGGGCGGAGGTCTTCGTAGGTAAACTCTCCCTCGTCCCGGATGTCCCTCACCTGCACGACCGCAAACCCAGGCATCCCTTGCGGCGTGTCGAACTCGATGGGGCCGACCACCGCTCCCAGCTGAGCCGTTCGAAGGGCTTGGGCATAGCCGCTGGGGAGCTGATCCAGCTCATCCTGTGCGAGGGTCAGGGAATCGGGAATCCCCGTCTGCTCCCCCTCGTCCGAGAAATCCGTGATCGGGGTGCCACCCTCCACCGCGTCCCGAATCTCCCGAGCGCGTTCGCGCGTTCGCTCGGCATCGACGCTCGTCGGCTGCGCACCGGCGAGAATGTGATGCACGAGCCGTTCGGGTCCCCTGATCCGTTCGACCCGGATGATGTGTGCACCGAAGGATGTCTCCACGACCCCGCTGGTCTGGCCTCGAGGGAGCTGAAAGGCCACATCCTCGAACTCCTGAACCATCGTCCCGCGGCGAATCCATCCCAACTCTCCACCCTGCTGAGCGGAACCCGGATCGTCCGAGAACCGACGCGCAAGGTCCGCGAAATCCTCCCCTTCACGGAGGAGCTCCAGGATGCGCTCCGCCTCCTCGCGGGCCGCGGTCCGAGCCGAGTCGGAGGGCTGGGGCAGGAGGACCACCTGCTCGAGTGTCAGGGTCGCGGGCCGCGTGCCCAACCTTGCCCGTTCCCGTTCGTAGAACTCCCTGATCTCCGCTTCCTCCACGGGGACGCCTCGCCCCTGCTGACGTTCCCGCTGAACGTAGTTCTGGAGGAGGAGGGACTTGCGGATGTCCTCCCGCATCTCAGTGCGGTACTGGGGAACAGTCAATCCGGCCCCCTCAAGCGCTTCCCGAAGCCCGTCCTCCGAGCCAAAGCGCTGCACCTGGTCCGCCCAGGCGTCCTGGAGGGTCATCTCGACCCGCTCGTCGGACACGGAGACGAGGGTGTCGCTCTGGGCGGCCTGCAGAATCAGCGTCTGTGCCACCAGGTCGTCGAGTACGTCCCGCTCGAGTTGCTGTATCTCCTGGGGGCTCTGCGGCAGAGGGGTACCGGAGGCCTGGAGGCGGAGGAGGTGCTCCTGGATCTCCGAATAAAAGATCGCCGAGTCTCCCACTACGGCGACCACTCCGTCCACCCTCGCCTCCTCCATCCCGGGAGGGAGGCCCGCCTGTTGGGCCACAAGTCCGGAGGTGCCCGCGAAGGCCATGAAAAACGACAATAGAATCAGAGGCCGCATATGGCTCCCCAGCGTGGTGGACAGCGTGGTGGACAGACCGCAAACATCGTTGAGTCCCACAGCTTTCGTAACCTCGACACGAGGTCGGGGTTCCCGGTTTGGGACCCTGGCGGCGTGCCCGAGCGCGCCGCGTGCGGTCGCACGGCTGGGCCCCTTCCTCACAGAGCCCCTCAGGGGAGGGGCGGCTCCTCGCGCCCCGGCGAGTCCGGCACTGTGGGTGGGGGTTCACTCGTGGTCCCAGCCCCGTCCGGAGGGCCGAACACGTCGCCGACCCCTTCCTCGGTCCTGCGTTCTGCGATCCGGGTGACGGCTCGGTCGAGCCCCGCCTCGGAAATCTGGGTGGGGTAGAGATTCCGGAGCGGGATCGCGAGGCCTCCGAGCGGTGCCAGATCGCGATCCCCCCGGACCAACTGGGTCAACAGTTCCTTCACCTCCCTATCGATCGCTTCGCCGAGGCTCTCGCCTTCCTCCGGTTCGATAGAATCGAGGTCGAGGAACTCGGCGATGCGGAGGTACTCCCCCCGGATCTCCTCCTCGAGTTCCTCGAGACGAGATGGGTCGATGGCAATGCCGCGCCTCCTGGCGTCCTCGAGGAGGAGCTCGTCGCGGGTCAGGGTTCGGAGGAGCTCCTCGACCTGTTCGGGGGGAATCATTTCGATCTGCTGCCGAACCTGAGACGGCTGGTTCAGGACGAACTGGCGAAACTCCTCCGCGGTAAAGCCTCCCCCCTCGTAGGTCGTGAGGGCCCGGGCCGCGTCCCTCCGGCCGAGAGTGCGGCCGGGGTTCCCCGCGATCTCGCGCAGGAGCTCCTCTGCATCGTCCGCGATCTGGACGTTCGCCGGTCCCTCGAGATCGGCCAGGTAGGTCGATTCGGCCTGGGCGACGCGGGTCCGCTGGATCTCCGAGCGCAGCCCTCCCTCCAGCTCATCGAAATCCAGGATTCGCCGATCCTCGAGCCGGATGACGTGGAGTCCGAACTCGGTCTCCACCACATCGCTCACTTCACCCTCCTGCAGGGCGAAGGCGACCTCTTCGAAAGCGGGCACGAGGGCGCCTCGACTGAAATAGTCCAGGTCCCCACCCGCCTCAGCCGAGCCCATGTCGCCGGAGTATTGCTCGGCCAATGCGGCGAAGCTCTCCCCGGCTCGAGCGCGGTCCCGCAGCTCCTCGGCCAGGGCGTAGACCGAATCTCGCTGTGCATCGGTGGCTCCCGCAGGGTGGAAGAGGAGGATGTGGCGGGCCCGCACCTGCTCCCCCATCCGCTCCTCCTCGAAGAGCCGGAGGAGCTCCTCGTCCGAGATCTCGGCGTCCATCTGGATCACCTCCTCTCGAAGCGAGGAGATGATGAGCTGCATCTCCTGCTGCTCCAAGAGCGTGTCGAGGTCGAGCCGGTCCAGCTCTCCCTCCCCGTTCGCGGCCCAGGCCAGAAGGACGAACTCGGTCCAGAAGTCGGTCACGGCCTCGACGACTTCGATCTCGTTCGGGACCTCCCCGACCGGCGCCACCATCTCGGCTACCTCCTCCACGCTGAGGCGGAAGTCCCCGGCGCGAGCCACGCTGTCGGGGTCCAGTCCTCGATCGCCGCAGGCAGTCAGCACCAATAGGGAGATCAGAGTGGGAAACGCGATAGCTTTCGCGCTGCGCACGTGGTTTCCTCGTTCCTCTCTGTGGGTCATGCGGCTCGGGCCTCCTCCCCAACCAGCCGGTCGAGGGCCCGGATCAGCGTGCGGGTGAGTGGCTCGGTCCCGACCTGCTTGAGGGCAAGGGCGAGGGGAGCCATCCTCTTGATGGTGACTTCGATCTGGCGGTCCCGGAAGGGCGCCTCGAGCGCGGTCATCCTGGGGTTCGCCGCTGCCCGGAAGGTCAACCGTGCATCCCGTCCCCGGACGAATACCCGTTCGATGCCCAGGTCCCTTCCCAAAAGGCGAAGGAGGTGGGCGTCCACGAGACGCTCCACCTCTTCCGGGATCGGGCCGTACCGATCCGTCATCTCCTCTCGAAGGCGTTCGACCTCCCCCCGGTCCTCCAGCTTGGAGAGGCGACGGTAGAGGTGCAGCTTCTGACCCGAGTCGGACACATAATTATCGGGGATGTAGGCGGATCCGGGAAGGACCACCTCGGGCTCGGGGAAGGCTTCGCTCACGCCCGGCCCTCGGCGGAGTCGCCGTACCGCGCTCTCGAGTAAGCGAAGGTAGGTGTCCATTCCCACGGCCTGGGCGAACCCGGACTGATCCGATCCGAGCAGGTGCCCGGCGCCCCGGATCTCCAGGTCCCTCAGAGCGACTTCGTATCCGCTCCCGAGATCGGTATAGCGCTCCAGGACCTGAATTCGCTGGCGTGCGTCCGGAGTCATTCGATCAGGCACGACGAGATAGCAGTATGCGCGGCGGTCGGACCTCCCCACCCTTCCACGGATTTGATAGAGCTGCGCGAGGCCGAACCGATCCGCCTGGTCCACGATCAGGGTGTTCGCGTTTGGTACGTCCAGCCCATTCTCGATGATCGACGAGCACACCAGCACATCCAGCTCTCCGTGGATGAAGGCATGCATCACCTCGTCCAGCGGTCTGGCCTGCATCTGGCCGTGGGCCACCCCGACACGCGCCTCGGGAGCCATCCTCTCTACGCGGGCCGCGACATTGTGGATCGTATCGACCCGATTGTGGAGAAAGAACACCTGACCCCCTCGATCCAATTCGCGTCCGATGACTTCCGAGAGAAGCCCTTCGCTCCATGGTATGGACTGAGTGATCACCGCCAGCCGGTCCCGAGGGGGAGTGCGGATCAGGGAGAGATTCCGGACCCCCGCGAGGGAGAGCTGAAGGGTGCGGGGGATCGGAGTGGCGGTCAGGGTGAGGACATCCACCGAAGCCCTCAGCTGCTTCAGGCGCTCTTTGTGCCGCACACCAAACCGTTGTTCCTCATCGACGATCAGGAGACCGAGCTCCCGGAACCGGATGTCCTCCGAAAGGAGTCGGTGAGTGCCGATGACCAGATCCACCTCCCCGCGTTCCAGAGCGAGGCGGATCTCTTCCTGCTCCCGGGCCGTCCTGAAGCGTGAAAGCGCCTCGATCCGGACCGGAAAATCGGCCAACCGTTCGCCGAAGGTTCGACCGTGCTGCTCCACGAGGATCGTAGTGGGAGCGAGAACGGCTACCTGTTTCCCATCCTGGATCGCCTTGAATGCGGCTCGGATCGCCACCTCGGTCTTCCCGAATCCGACGTCGCCGCAAACGAGCCGATCCATGGGACGGGGGGATTCCATGTCTTTCTTGACCTCTTCGGTCGCCCTCCGCTGGTCCGGCGTGTCCTCGTAGAGAAAGGCCGCCTCCATCTCCTTCTGCCACTTCGAGTCCGGGGAGAAGGAAAAGCCCTCGGCCAGCTCCCGCTCGGCGTAGAGCTCGAGCAGCTCCTGGGTCATTCGTTCGACCGCTTCCTCGGTCTTCCGCTTGAGGGTCTTCCAGCGTTTCCCTCCGATGCGATGGACCGAGGGCGGCTCCGCGTCGTCGCTCGGGCCGACCCAGCGCTCGACGAGGTCCAGACGGTAGACGGGGACCCTCAGGATCTCCTGGTCCGTGTACTCGATGGCCAGCACCTCGAGGTCCTCACCGCCCACTTCGATCCTCTCCAGCCCGTGGAAGCGCCCGATTCCATGGTCCATATGAACCACGTAGTCTCCCGGAGAGAGCTGCGCCACGCTCTCGAGGGCCATGGCTCCCTGGAACCGTCTGCCCGACCGGATCCGGCGGCTCCTCTGGAAGATCTCATGGTCCGTCAGGACGTTCAGAGGGGGATCGGAGGCGATCCGGAATCCGGCTTCGACGCTGCCGACTCCCACCTGCACCCCGGGAGGGGGCCGGCCACCGAAGGAATCGGACAGGAGCTCCTCGAGTCGCTCGACCTGGCCTTCGTTGTCGCACAGGACCAGGGTGCGGGCGCCGCGCGCTGCCTCCTCCCGCAGGAACGCGGAGAGGCGGGCCATGTTGCGCTCGAAGGGCGGTGGGGTGGTGACGCCGAGGGACCACTCCTGGTCCGGATCCTCCAGGATCCGGAGGAGTGGTCGGCCCCTCATTCCCTCGAGCGCCTCGTCCGCTGGGAGGAGGATCTCCTCGGGCGGTGGAAGGTCCGCCTGCTCCTCTGCCCGCTCGGCCCGCAGGGTCCACGCTCGAGACCAGTTCCGCTGGAACGCGTGCTCCCAGTGAGCTCCCCCGAAACCCAGCACGACGGTGTCGAGCGGGAGGACCTCGAGAAAGCTGCGACTCACCGTCCGGCCGGAGTCGCTGGTCTTCCGGAAGGCCGCGGGAAGGATGTGGACGGCTTCGATCTCCCCGGTGGAGCGCTGGTCACTCACCTCGAAGGGTCGAATCGACGAGATCTCGTCACCCCAGAACTCCATCCGGACCGGATCGGGGATCCCGAGGGAAAACACGTCCACCAGCCCCCCCCGGACCGCGAACTCCCCGGCCTCCTGGACCAGGGGAGCCCTGCGATATCCCAGGGCCTCGAGCTCCTCGACGAGAAGGGAGAAGCCGATCTCGTCGCCCACCTCCAGCTCGAGTCTCAACTGGGCGAGCCGGTCGGGCATCCCCATCCGCTCCTGCAGCGCCCTGGTCGTCGTCACGAAGATCCGACTCCGGCCGCCGAGGAGGGCCTCGACCGCCTCCACCCTGAGGCCAGCGATGCGGGGGTCGGGCTCCTCGTCGGAATAGAACCGGGTCTCGTCCTGGGGAAAGAGGTGCGGAACGCCTCCTCCAAGGAGTGACTCGAGGTCAGCCTCGATCCGGGCGGCCTGATCCGGGTCCCGGGCGACGGCCACGAAGATCCGCTTCGGATGCACCTGGTGCAATGCGGCCGCCAACGCCGAGCCGGCTGACCCGACGTTGCCACCCACGGTCAGGCCTTGTCCCCGCTCGGGGAGCCGCGCCTGCAGCTCCTCCAGGAGTGGAGTGGAGAGGAGGGACTCGAGGACGGGATGGTGTCGGGTGGGCACGGGTACGATCTGGTCCGAGGGGTGTGGAGGGTCCGGAGAGGCTCCCGATTTCAAGGAGCCCTCGTTCGCGATGCCATCGTATGCTTCGGTTCCTGGCGCGGTTCCCCGCGGATCCTGGACGGCCGGCTCCGCGCCGCCCCCGAGCTCGCGAGCCAACCCTCCGCGAGAAGGACCAGGAGGAGCGCCACGAGGAGGGGACGCCACACCTCCCGCCCCCGACGGTCCGCCAGGAGCGCCCCTGGCCAGGGATCCTCCACGCTCACGCGGGCCCACGCCGGTCCCAGCCGCGCCACCAGGCCTTCGGGCGTGAGGGACCCGGTGGAGCTCGGGGTCCGAGAGTTGATCGCATAGAGGCGAAGGATCTGGTCGTCGGGTCCGAGCACTTGAACGATGCCTGCCCTCCCGGTCTCGACGAAGGCCGACATACCTTCGGGCGTCCTCCGGGTTCCGTCCGGAAGGCGGATCGCCGCGGCTTCCTCGGGCGGAGTGAGCGGGGTTCCGGCCGGGAGCTCTCCCTCGAATAAGCTCGCTCCGGCGGGGGTGGTCAATCGATCGATCAGGGGGAGCATCGCAGCCGAGGTCGGAAGGTCGGAGGCTTCGGGGGCGAGGGGGGAGCCCAGGATGAGGACCCTTCGGCCGTCGTTCCGGGCCTCGGCCAGCCAGGTGGACCCGTCGGACAGGTTGAGGAGCGCGACCGGTTCGGAGCCGGCGTCGCTCGGCACGATCCGGTAGGCTCTCCGGACCTCGATCCGGGCCTGAGCGACGCTCCCCAGCGCTCCCCCTTCCACATACCGAAGCCCCTCTGTCTCTTCCGGCTCGGCCTCGAGGCGCCAGCCCGGGAGCAGCTCATTCAGAACCCGATTGGCCGAGGGGAGGAGGGCGGGCTCGTCCGGGGGAATCAGCACGACCGTGGTCGCCGCACCGAGTTCCCCCGGAGAGGCATCGCCGGCGAACTGAACCTGCGCTCCGTCTCCTTCCATGAGCCGGATTCGACCCGCATCCGCCAGCACTTCGAGGGCGTCGATCAGAAAGGGGGAGCTCGAGGCTCCGATCCGGACCGACGGGGGGGGGAGGACGGGAAACGCGAAGTAGCCGACATCGTCGCCGCGGAGGTCGTCCGGGGGAGCCTCCACCCTTCCATGGACCCAACCCTCGGGGAAGGGGGGAAGGGGAAAGATCGCGCTCCCGTCCGGACCCGTGCGGGCCGCCCCCCTGAACTCGTCGTCGAGATAGACCCGGACGGTGACGCCTGCTACCCCCTCTCCTTCCAGTTGGACTTGCAGCTCGCTGGGATCCCCTACCCGGGGCGCGAGACCTCCGGAGACCTGGATCTCACCCACACCGCGGTTCGGGGCCGGAATCGGAGGGGGAGGGGCCACCCGAACCGGTGTCTCGAAGGCCACGGCTTCGGGGGGCGGAGCGGGGAAGGACTCGGGTCGAAGGTCCGAGAGGAGAAGGATCTCTCGGGGCTCCGGTCCGCCGGCTTCGAGGAGGGAGCGAGCGCGCCCCAGCGCCGCGGAAAGGTCCGGGGTGACGTGGGTCGGGGCCAGCTCCGCCAGTGCTCGCCCCGCTTCCTCCGGAGAAAGTGGGACGACGGCCCTCCAGGGTTCCCCGGCGGGGATGACCCAGATCCGGTCCCGGGGGCCCGCTCGCTCGAGTGCCGCTTCTCCCCGAGCCACGAGGGAGTCCAGGACGCGCCCTTCCCCGATCACCGCTCCGGAGGAGAGCCCATTGTCCACGACCAGCGCGAGTCCGGCCGGCGGAGCGTCGGCTCCCCCGAGTGGAAGCACCAGACGGGCCCCGGCGAGCACGAGGAGGAGGATGGCCGCCATCCGGAGGGCCAGGAGAAGGATCTGCCGAAGGCGGATGATCCGGGCGTGCTCGCGGGTCGTGCGGGTGAGGTAGCGGAGCGCGGGAAAGACGACGGTCCGACCTTCCCGTCTCTTCATCAGGTGCAGGACGACCGGGATCGCAAGGGCCGCGAGCCCGAGGAGGAGGAGAGGGGAGAGGAAGCCCACGGGCTCAGCTGGTCCTGGACCTGTCGCCCGAACCCGGCTGCCTTCCCAGGAGGGTGCGGAGGACCGAGCCAAGGGGTCGAGAGGTATCGACGACGTGATATCGGATTCCTCCGGGGCGGAGGGCGCGTCGCCACTCCTCGATCGCTCGCTCCACCGCCTCTCGGTATTTCCCTCGCACCTCCGCCACATCGACCTGTACGTCTTCGCCGGTCTCCGGATCCCGGAATCGCACGTCGCCGGCCCCGGAGAGATCGCGCTCGCCGGGGTCCATGAGATGGAAGACGATGACCTGGTGTTGTCGGTGACGCAGGTACCGCAGCGCCCTGAGCGTCTCCTCAGGATCGAGGAGGAGGTCGGAGATCAAGATGACGAGGCCGCGGCGGTGAAGGCGGAGCGCCACTTCTCTGAGAGACCCGGAGGCGTCGGTCGACCCGGAAGCCTCGAGGTCGTGGAGGGCTCGGACGATCTCCCTCCATTGACGGCGTCCCCCTCGCGAGGGCACCCAGTCCCGGATCTCGTGGTCGAATAGGGTCAGCCCAGCTCTGTCTCCCTGCCGGAGGAGGAGGAGCGCGATGGCCCCCGTCAGAACGCGGCCGTACCAGAGCTTCGTGGGGAGGAGCGACGGCTTCGAGCTCCAACCCATCGACCCGCTCGTATCGAGAAGGATCTGTGCCCGGAGGTTGGTTTCCTCCTCGAACTGCTTGACGTAGAAGCGGTCGGAGCGAGCATACATTCGCCAGTCGATGTGGCGGAGGTCGTCACCGGGGCGGTAGCCCCTCAGCTCCGCGAACTCCGCAGAAAAGCCGCGGTGGGGCGAGCGATGAAGTCCGGTGAGAAATCCTTCCACCACAGCATGAACGAGGAGCTCGAGGCCGCCCAGAGCTGCAAGCTCCCCGGGCGCGAGGAGGTCCTTTCGTCGATCCGAGGTTCGGGCGGTAGAGGCGGATGTCATCGTTTCATGGCTCGGGTCACGGGATCCCGAATGCGGCTTTCAGGGAGAACAGGGGGTAGTCGTCCACGGTGTAGTGCGCGGAGAGGCTCATGAGGAGGAACTGGATCCGGGCACCGAGCCCGAGGGCGGTGTCGGATGGGATCCGTTCGGAGACGCGGAATCGGACTCCGTCACTCGGCAGACCTGGGTGGTTTTCCGGGTTCTCCGCCGTGTAGGCGATCTCCACCGAAGCACTCCGGAGCATCCCGCTCCCGAAAACGGTCAAGGGCCCGATTCCCCGGCCTACCAGAAGGCCGTATTGGCGGGAGGAGACCTCCAGGTACTCTCCCACCTCGAGTCGCTGGAACCCCATGGCGAGTGACAGGTCCACGGGGGCCGTGAACCAGGTCGTCAGCGCGTGCCGCACCGCGAAGCCGGTCGACCTGAGCTCACCGATCTCGTCGTCGATGCGGAGGGTGGGGAGAAAGCGGACGCTGGCCTCAGTTCCGAGACCGAGGCCCAGGGAGGCATGCAGAATGGGGAAGGGGACGACGGGGATGCCGAACCCCTCCGGCAGGACGACCTCCAGCTCGGACGGATCCATTCCCGCTTCCACCAGCGCGGCCCGCAACTCCTCGTTCGGTTCGAGCACGGCTCCGGGACCATCCCCGGCCACCGTGGGAGTGCGGGCCGATCCTCCCTGGATTCGGTAGGGGTCATAAAAGACCGTGTCCCCGAAGGTCGGATGGTGCAGCCTCACCTCCCCCGGGAGGATGGGCTCGTAGCTCTTCGCCGAGGTGGGTGGGAGGGCTCCCGTGATGCCGACGCCGAAGTCGAACCCGAGCCTACCGAGGGGACGTGCGCCGTCGAGGAGCCCGCCGGACATGGTGAACCCGAGCCCACGGGTGAGAGGCTCCAGGTAGAGGCTCGCGTTATCTTCGGCAAGCTGCAGAAGAGACTCTTCGACCCCCTGTGCGTGGAGTGCGGGTGGAACGGCCCCCGGTCCGACAATTAGTGCCACGAGGACGACCAGGTGGACCAAGGAGGTTCGCGGGGCCGGCTGGCTCATGTCGAGATCCTGACGGTGGAAAGAAATCGGTAGGAGTTGCGGCGCTTGCCCGCCGACTCGGCCCCGAGACGGAGATGGGACAGGGAATGGGTATATTCGGAGGTGCGGGCGCGCCAGGGTCGTCGTGCCCCCCGCAGATTGATCCCCCTTCTTACCCCGATTAGCTTTTCACTCCTTCGACGCTCAATCTGGGATGACCCCGTGCGTATTCCGAACATCCGGAACTTCTGCATCGTGGCGCACATCGACCACGGTAAGTCCACTCTGGCCGATCGGCTCCTCGAGGTCACGGAGACGATCGACGCCCGCAGCATGCGGGAGCAGATTCTGGACTCGAACGAGCTCGAACGAGAGCGCGGGATCACGATCAAGCTCCACGCCGTGCGCATGGCTTACCGGCACAAGGACGGCCAGGAGTACGTACTGAACCTGATCGATACCCCGGGCCACGTAGACTTTACCTATGAAGTGTCCCGTTCCCTCGCCGCGTGCGAGGGAGCGCTCCTCATTGTCGACGCGAGCCAGGGAGTCCAGGCGCAGACCCTCTCGAATCTCTTCCTCGCCCTCGACGCGGGCCTCGAGGTCATTCCCGTCCTGAACAAGATCGACCTGCCCGGGGCCGATCCCGAGAAGCATCGGATGGAAGTCGCCGATCTGCTCGGGGTCGATCCGGAGTCGATTCTCCTGACTTCTGCGAAGGACGGGATCGGAATCGAGCCCATCCTCGAAGCCGTGGTGGAGCGGGTCCCGCCGCCGGAGGGCGATCCCGATGCTCCGCTCCGGGCCCTCATCTTCGACTCCTACTACGATCAGTACCTGGGGGCCGTTCCATCCGTCCGGGTGGTCGACGGGACCCTGAAACCCGGAATGCCGATCGCCTTCGGGTCCCACGATGAGGTCTACGAAGTCACCGACTTGGGGATCCAGCGCCTGAAGCGCGTGTCGAAGCCCGAGCTCGGCCCGGGGGAGGTCGGATATCTCGTGGCGGCGATCAAGGACGTCTCCCATACTCCGGTTGGCGACACTGTGCTGGACGCGGAGAACCGATCGAGCGAGCTCCTTCCGGGATATCAGGAAGCCCGCCCCATGGTCTTCGCCGGGCTCTATCCCACGAACTCCGAGGACTACGAGGAGCTCCGGGACGCGTTGGGCCGCCTGAAGCTGAACGATGCGGCGCTTCGCTTCGAGCCCGAGACCTCGGCGGCGCTCGGCTTCGGGTTCCGGTGCGGCTTTCTGGGGCTGCTCCATATGGAGATCATCCAGGAGCGGTTGAGCCGTGAATTCGGGGTGGACCTCATCACCACCGTGCCGAACGTGAAGTATCACGTCCGACTCACCAACGGTGAAGAGCTCCAGGTGGAGACGCCCACCAATCTGCCGGACCCGGGATCGATCGAAAGCATTGCCGAACCCTTCGTATCGGCGCGCATCCTCTGTCCCTCCGAGTACATCGGCAACGTCCAGAAGCTCGCCCACGAGCGGCGAGGGGTGTTCAAGGGGATGCAGTATCTCGACCAGGAGCGGGTGGAGTTGGAGTACGAGCTTCCCCTGGCCGAGATCGTCCTGGACTTCTACGATAAGCTGAAGAGCGGAACGCGTGGGTACGCGGCCTTCGACTACGAGTTCCTGGACTATCGCGCCGACGAGCTCGTGCGCCTCGACATCCTGGTGAACGGTGACTCGGTGGATGCCTTCTCGGTAATCATCCACCGGGGCAAGGCGGAGAGCTACGGGCGCGAGCTGGTCAAGCGGCTACAGGAGCTGATCCCCCGCCAGCAGTTCCTCGTTGCGCTGCAGGCGGCCATCGGGAATCGCGTGGTGGCTCGCGAGAACGTTCGGCCGGTACGAAAGAACGTTACCGACAAGTGTTACGGGGGGGATGTCACCCGCAAGCGCAAGCTCCTCGAAAAGCAGAGGGAGGGGAAGAAGCGCATGAAGCAGGTGGGGTCGGTCGACATCCCGCAGGAGGCGTTCCTGGCCGTGCTATCCCTCGATGACTGATCTGACTCGCCGATGACCGAGGCTCCCGACGGCGATCCGCGGACCCTGGGGGTCCTTGGCACTCTGGTCTGGGACAGCATCCATCACCGCGACGTCCGGAGCGAGCCGCTGGAGGAGTGGGGGGGGATCGGCTACGCCCTCGAGGCCCTGAACGTCCTCCTTCCCGAGGGGTGGCGCGTGCGTCCGCTGATCCAGGTAGGGGAGGATCTGGCGGAGGAGGCCTTTGCCTTTCTGGGGGAGCTCGAACGGGTCCAGGTGGCGCCGGGGATTCGGGTGGTGCCGGAGCCGAACAATCGGGTGGAGCTTCGCTACCAGGGGCAGGTTCGCCAGACCGAGCGGTTGACCGGAGGGGTTCCTCCCTGGAGTTGGTCCGCGCTGGAGCCTTTCCTGGACGGCTGCGATGCGCTCTACGTGAATTTCATCTCGGGCTTCGAGATGGAGCTGGAGACGGCACTCCGCATCAAGACAGCCTTCGACGGACCGATTTACGCGGATCTCCACTCCCTCTTCCTGGGAATCGGACGTCATGGCGACCGAATTCCCCGGCCCCTCCCTCACTGGGCGGAATGGCTTCACTCCTTCGACGTCGTTCAGATGAACGAGAGCGAGTTCGAGCTCCTCGGGCATACGCACGGAGACCCGTGGAGGCTGGCGGCCGAAGCCGTGGGCGCCGATCTCAAGCTGATCAGTGTCACGATGGGTCCCCGCGGGGCAGCTTACGTGGCGTCTCCCGCCTTTTCTCCGGAGCCATTTTCGTGGCCGGAGGGTCGGGGGAGGATGGCGGTGCCGGGAGCGGCTCGGAGTGGCCGGGTGGAGGTGGAGCTGGAGCTCCGCAGCGGGGACCCGACCGGGTGTGGGGACGTGTGGGGTGCAACCTGCTTCGCCCGGCTGCTTTCGGGAGACTCGTTGGAGGGCGCGATGGGTGAGGCCAATCGGATGGCGGCTCGAAATGTTCAACATCTGGGAGCTCGGGGACTAGGCCTCCACCTCATGGGCAGGGTCGATCCGGGGGTGGCGCGCTCGTGAGGGTGGTGCCTGTGCCCTCGTCTCTCGACTACCGGACGCTGGATCAGCTCCTGAGCGGGCTCGTCGAGCTGGACGATGAGAAGGTGCTCCTGGATGCCAGGCGGCTGCGGTGGGTAGATCCGGTGGGGATGGTCGGGCTGCTCGGAGTCGGACGGGTCGTAGAAGACCGAACGGGGACGCGACCCTCGCTCCAGCTGCCTGATTCGGGGGAGGTCCCGGGTTATCTCGCTCGGATGGGCTTCACGGCAGCCGCACGGGAGGTGTTCCAAGGCGGTGTGGAGCTGCCCGAACGGACCGGGCGAACCTCGGACGTCCTTCTGGAGGTGACCTCGATCTCCCGGAACCACGATGTGCACGAGGTGGTGGAGCGAGTGCAGAAGCGGGCGGGGACGATCCTCTCCAGAACCCTTGGATATCCTCCCACGGCGGTCGTCCAGTTTTCCGTGATCCTCTCCGAGGTCT
>SLFU01000041.1 GCA_007124095.1 Gemmatimonadota bacterium | reverse complement strand
TGAGGGGTAGCCGGCGGACGAGGCCAGGTGGAGGGGCTTCAGGGCGCCTGCAGGATCGACGAGAGGCGAGGGTGCGCGATCACGGGACCCGGTGAAACCGGAGCCCCTGCACTCTCTGGGAGTTGGCCGTGAAACGGTCGATTCGACCCTCGTTGTCGCGGAGGAATCGGATCTCACCGAAGGCGTATCCCAGAAACCGGTCCGGGGCCAATGGATGAAGAAGCTGTTCGTCCGCCCGGAGATGGCGGGCTACGAGCTGGTTCCCGGAAAGCTCCAGCCTCCACCGCGTCCGAAGCTCGGGGCTCTCGTAGGTGCCCGTGTACTCCCCGAGCTCTTCCGGAGCCGGGGCCCAGGGGGCCTGCCCTTCCGCAGTGCTACCGCCCTGGGAGCTGGAATTTCCGGATCCAACCGTGAGAGGAGCCAGCTCGTCAGCGAGGTAGAGATCGATGATGCTATACGCCAGGTGAGGCGGAATCATCGTCGACGAGTTGGCCAGGATGACTACCGCAAAGTCTTGATCGGGGAGCCTCTTGAGAGTACTCCGGTATCCCGCCCAGGCGCCGCCATGGCTGAACATCCGAAGGCCTCGGTGCTGCCGGGCCTCCTGGCCGAAGGCGTAGTCGATGGTATCCCTGCTGTTCAGGATTCCCTGGCCATGGATCGTCTCCATCACTTCGGCGCCCCCGATGACCGGAGCTTGGAAGTTCTGGATCCAGAGGGCGAGGTCTTCCACAGTGGTAAGGAGGGAACTGGAACCTGGTGCGGTCAGACTCGAGGGGATCCGGCGAAATCCCCCGTCGGCCCCGGGCTCGTAGGAGTCGGCGCGGCTGGGAACCACCTCGCCGAGGTCGTCCTGGACCCGGGTTCGGGTCATCCCAAGAGGGGTGAAGATTCTCGCTTCGCTGAAGTCTCGGAAGGATTGCCCGCTGGTTCGAGCCACCACCTCGGCCAGGAGGTTGTAGCCTGTGTTCGAGTATGCGTACTGGTCTCCCGGAGGAAAGTTGAGATCCTCCTGCGCTCCCACCATGCGCAGGATCTGATCGAGTGAGATCCGGTCCTCGAAGGACCAGCCCGCAAGGATGAGGGTCTGGGGCCAATCGCGGAGACCGCTGGTGTGGTGGATGAGATGACGAAGGGTGATCGTTTCTCCGAAGTCCGGAAGCTCCGGGATGTGATGTCGGACATCGTCATCCAGATCGAGGACCCCTTCCTCGGCCAGCATGGCCACGGCCATGGCCGCGAACTGCTTGGCCAGCGAGGCTACATCGAAGACCGTGCGCGTCGTGATCGGAGCCCCGTGCTCCAGGTCCGCCATCCCGTATCCGCGGGCGTGGACGACCTCACCCTTTTCGACGATCAGGACAGCCGCTCCCGGCGACTCCGGTGAGTCCCACGGCTGAAAGAGGGCGTCGACCTCCGGCGAAAGCGAACCCTCGACCTGGGCGTGGCCGGCCAGGGGCCATGCTACGAGGTTGAAGAGGACGAGCGAGGTGATGACCGGAAGGGTTTTTTTCATCTCGAGCGGGTCTCCGCCGACACTCCCCTCGAACGACGTCCCGCGAACGCCTCTGGGATCCACGTCGATCTCCTCTGGGTGCCGCTCGGCGGGAGGTTGAGTGGTCGAATTGAAGTATGCCGGGGGAGGGAAGCAGGTTCCGGCTCGGATCGGTCCGATCCGGCCGAAGAGCGGCCCGCGTGGGTGCGCGTCGCGGCCGGAGTGGCCTGAACCCCGCACAGGTCCTCCGAACTCCTCCTTCAGTCCGACGGACCCGTTCCTGCGTCTCTTCTGGCCAGCCAAGCGCGACCGAAGCGCTCGACGATCTCCTCGGCCGACTCGATTCGGGAGATGCTTTCCACGCTTCGGCCCGCCTGCCAGTACTCCTTTTGCGCGGATTCGTCCATGGAGGTGCGCTTGAGCGTCCAGAGCGATTTCAGTACGAGCCAGCTTCTCGTGAGATGCTTGGTGGGCCTCCACTGAAGTAGCCGCCGCGCCACGGGACCGACCTCTGTTCCCGCCGCCTCGACGAATGGCGTTCGAATCACGGCTACCGGCACGCCGGTAATCCGCTCGGTCCAGACGATGTCGTCTGCGCTCGCGGCCACGATCGCCGCCTTGTACGGTTCGGAGACCCGGCACTCCCGGGTCGCGACGAAGCGAGTGCCCATCTGGACGCCGTCGTAGCCCATCCCCGTCATGCGGATGAACTCTGCTTCGTTGCCCACCCCTCCCGCGCAAACGACGGGTAGACCCAGGCCGCCCACCTCGTCGAGGAGGGACTCGGGATCGAGGTTTCCGGGGTGCCCCCCGGCCTGCCGGTTGACTGCGATCAGGCCGTCGACCCCCGATTCCAGCCCTTTTTCCGCCCATTTCAGCTCGGTCACGTCGTGATAGACCTTTCCCCCGACAGCGTGGACCCTCTCGACGACCCAGTCCGGTTTGCCGAGGGAAGTGACGAAGAAGCGGATCCCTTCTTCAAGGGCGATGTCGATCCAACCCTCCATCCGGCGACGATACGTCCGGGAGGATGCTTCGATCAGGGCGTTCATCCCGATGGGCCGTCCTCCGGCCAGGGCCAGGGTACGGCGGACTCCCTCCCGGAAATCGTATCCGTGCACGTAGGTGAGTGAGATGGGCTGCACAATGCCGATTCCCCCGGCACGCGAGGCGGCGGCGACAAGCTCCGGGTTCGAGCAGGGATACATCGCTCCGCAGATGAGCGGGATCCGGATTCCTGCGTCGCGAGTGAGGGGGGTCACGGCTCTGGGTTCCCTTTGAGGGAAGATGGCTTCATCCCTGCAAATTCTCCGGGGCGAGGGCCGCGGGCAACTCGTTTCCGGTCCGCCGCTCGGCGGACTGCACGCGTGATGGGGGAGCTTCGAGGAACCCCCGATGGGAGGACCGGGGTAAGTGGTTTAAGCTTTAAGGTCTTGTTGCGGGTTATGTAGCCGGTGGCGCCCCCCGGATTCGTGCCCCCGGATTCGTGGGACCCCTCCGGATTCGAAGGGCGAGCTTTGCGGTGGCCCCCACGACAGGGAGGAGAGAGCATGTCTTGGCACCGTCCCCTCAGATGGGCCGTGGTGTTCGCAGTGGGCGTGTCGGCCTGCAGCGATGACGCCGCTGCCCCCGAAGAAGATCCGCTGGCCCGATTCGCGGGCAGTTGGAACGCCAGTAGCTTCGTCTACACAAGCGTGGCCGACCCGAACCTTTCCATCCCGGTCCTTCTCGTCGTGCCGAACTCCAGCGTGGCGGTGGTCGTCGCCGCGGACGGACAATTCGTCGCCTCCCTCAACCTCGGTCCCCAGACCGCCGGTGAAACCGTCGACATCCCGGGCACGATCGAACATGAGGGCGACGACCGTATCACGGTGACCTTCGCCGAGAACCCGTTCTTTTCCCAGCCGCTGGATGTGACGTACGCGTTCGAGACCGAGAACACCCTTTCCTGGCAGGCACTTGCAAGCTTCGACTTCAACCAGGATGGTACGCCGACACCGGCGATTCTCACCGTGGTCTTTTCGCGAATCTAACCCTGGGTTGCGGGCGTCCCCAGGTGGAGCGAGGCCGAAGCCATGCATCCTCAACCGTGGGTCTCCGCGGCCCTCTTCCTCGCCGTTAGCGTTCCTCTTTCCGCAGCAGCCCAGACCGGGACGATCCAGGGTACCATCCTCGAGGCAGGCACCGCGAACCCGGTGGTGGCTGCGCAGGTGCTGGTCTTTCGTCCGGATGGCACGATGGCCGCGTCCCGGCTCGGGGATCGGTCGGGGGAATTCCTGATCGGCGAGCTCGCGCCCGGAATCTTCAGCGTCCGGATCGAGGCCTTGGGCTACGATCCCTCGGTGCATGAGGGGGTCGAGGTCTCCCCGGGGGAAACCGTGGAAGTCACGGCGTCGCTGCAGCCTCGGGCCTTCGATCTGGACCCGTTGATCATCACGGCGTCGAGGACCGAGGAGCGGCGCCTCGACTCTCCGGCCGCGGTGGAGGTCGTCCATCCCCTCGATGTCCGCGAGCGGTCCGCCGTGACGTTGGCCGATCACGTGGCGGGGCTGGCCGGCGTGGACGTGATTCGCACGGGGCTTCAGGGGAACTACGTGACCGTGCGAGGCTTCAACAACATCTTCTCCGGAGCCACCCTCACCCTCACGGATCACCGGATTGCATCGGTGCCTTCGCTTCGTGCCAATGTTCATCACATGAACCCCACCACGAATGCGGATATCGAGCGAGTGGAAGTCGTGTTGGGACCGGGCTCCGCGCTCTACGGCCCGAACGCCGCGAGCGGAGTGATCCACTCCATCACCCGGTCGCCTCTCGATTCCCCCGGGGGAACCTTCTCCATCGCGTCGGGGATCCGGCAGCAGGCGGCGGAAAGCACCTTGGTTTCCGGCACCGACCAGACGGTGTCGATCTCTTCCTCGACCGAGCCGGTCGTGCATGCGGAGGGTCGCTACGCGTTGGTGGTGAACGATCGTCTCGGGGTCAAGGTTTCCGGTCAGTACTTTGCGGGAGAAGAGTGGCAGTTCCACGATCCGGTGGAGATCGAGCAGCAATCTCTCGCCGGTGCGTGCCGGGCATCGGGGTACCAGGTCAACCAGGCGTCGTGCCAGAATTTCTCCGAGGGCTTGGACTTTCAGCGGCCGGAGGATCTGGAAGTCTTCCGGACGAGCGTGGACAACGTCTTCGGTGGGAGGGACAACGGGATCCGTCGATATTCGGTGGACCTTCGCGCCGACTGGCGGCCCCGGGAGGAGCTCGGCTTCATCTTTTCGGGGGGCCGTACCACGAACATCAGCAGCGTGGATCTCACGGGGCTCGGGGCGGCGCAGGTCGTCAACTGGGACTCCGAATACGTGCAGGCGCGCGCGCGACACGGGAGCGCCTTTGCTCAGCTCTTTTTGAACCGCAGCCACAACACCGAGAGCTTCCTCCTGCGGTCCGGCCGGCCCCTTCACGATCGATCGCACCTACTGGTCGGCCAGCTCCAAAATGAGACCGAGGTGGGTGATCGCCACAGCCTGGTCTACGGGGTGGACCTTCTGCATACCGTTCCGCGGACTCAAGGGACCATCAACGGCCGAAACGAGGGTGACGACGACATCACGGAGCTTGGCGGCTACGTCCAGAGCGAGACCGAGCTCTCGACCCGGTTCGCTCTGGTCCTCGCGGCGCGTCTGGACACCCACAGCCGGTTGGAGGATCCGGTGTTCTCCCCCAGGGCCGCCCTCGTGTTCACGCCGAGCGAAGGCCAGAACTTCCGATTCACCTACAACCGCGCCTTCGCCCCACCGACCACCCTGAACCTCTTCCTGGACATTTCAGGGGGAACCGTGCCGCTGGGTGGCCCGTTCCGGTACGATGTCCGGGCGCAGGGCGCCACCGAGCACGGCCTCCGGTTCAGCCGGACTGATGGCATTCCCGACCACATGTCCCCCTTCGCGCTCCTGGTCGGCGGCGCTCCGCGTCAGCTTCGGGCCACGACGACCGAGAACCTGTGGCAGACTGTGGTCGCGGTGGTGCAGGCCCAAGACCCCGACGCGGGAGCCCTCCTGGCCAGTCTCCCCGTTCCCTCGGACGGGGAGGTGGGCATCGATTTGCGGGTACTGAACCTCGAGGCCGGTGACTCCGACAGCCCGTTTAGACCCACCCCCTTTACCCTCGGGGCCATGACCGATATCGAGCCCCTCCGTCCAACGATCACGAACAGCTTTGAGGTGGGGTATCGAGGGCTCGTCGCCGATCGGCTTCTCCTGGCGGCCAACGCCTATCACAGCCGGCTTCACGACTACACCTCCGCCCTCCGAGTGAACAGCCCGAATGTCTTCCTCAACCGGGCGGACCTTCAGGAGTATCTCCGGGCGAGCGGAGTACCGGAGGCCGCAGCCGTCACGCTGGCCCGGACGATCGGAGGGGAAGGGGACCACGGAGGACCGGGCTCCCCAGGGATCCCGCTGGGGGTGATCACTCCCCAGGAGGCGGGGGGGACGGATCCGGCGATCGTGCTTACCTATGAGAACCTGGGGGATGTGACCCTATGGGGCGCCGACCTTTCGATGACCCTTCTCCTGGGGCAGGGGTGGGAGCTGACGGGCAACGCGGCGTGGGTGAGCGACGATGAATTCGCCATCCGGGGGGAAGTCGTTCCTCTGAATGCTCCGACCCTCAAGGGGTCGGCCTCGATTCGCTACCGGAACCAGTCGATGGGTGTCAACGGGCAGCTTCGTGCACGGCATGCCGGGGACTTTCCGGCGAACTCGGCCGTGTATGTAGGTCATGTCGACTCCCACACCATCGTCGACCTCAACTTGGGGTATCGGCTGCCGCGGCTTCCAAGCGCCACCGCGCAACTGGACATCCAGAATCTCTTCGACACCGAGTACCGCACCTTCGTAGGCACGCCGCGCCTCGGCCGATTCGCACTCGTGCGGCTGCGGTACGAGCTCTGAGGGGGTGGAGGCCGGCACGTCCCCCTGTATCCGGGGGTGCCGAGCAGGAGGGTGCACCGTATCTTCCCACGATCTTGCCCACGATCTCGATCGGGAACGGAGACCCCCACCCCCCACCTCAGTGAGGCCCGACATGACCAATGATGGGAATCGGCCTGTCCGGAATCCGTCAACTCCCCTGCGCATGGGGGCGACATCGATGGAGGCCCGGACCCCGGAACGGCTCCTGGTGATGCGGCCGGAAGTCACGATCGAGGGACTGGACTCGGTGGAGGAGTCGCTGTTGGCGGTGGTGGTCGAGGAGCGGGTGAACACCCCCACATCGGCCCGGATGTTCTTCCAGGCCCCTGACCTCGCCGACCCCGGTCGGCCCAGCCTCGAAGACCAGATCGAGTTCGGGCGTCCGGTCTCGATTACGGTTCCTCTAACAGACGTCTCGGCCCGGAGGCTTTTCCGTGGTCGGATCTACGGCCTCGGGCTGAGCCGCGATTCAGGCTCGGCTCCCCTTCTGGAGGCGACGGCCTTCGGGGCGCTGCAACCGCTCGCGATGACGCGTCGATCCCGGGCCCTCCATGCCGTGACCGTCGCGGAGGCCATGAGGCTTACTGCGTCAGAACACGGGCTGCGGAGTGACGTGTCGGTTGACGGTCCCCCCCGGGAGGCGATCGTCCAGGCCAATCAGTCCGATCTGGCCTTTCTACAGGAGCTGGCCCGCGAGTCGGGCAGCGAGTTCTGGGTCGAGGGTGAGGTCCTTCTTGCCCGAGCCCGCTCGGAACGGTCCGGTCCCCGTCTGGAGATCGACTTCGCGGCGGACCTTCTCTCCTGTAGGTTCTTCGCGGACCTGACCGCCCAGCGGGAGCGGCTCTCTGTACGAGGATGGAGCGTGCAGGATAAGGTGCCCGTAGCCGCGACGGTGGCGCCGGCGGACCTCGCGATGGAACCGGGTTCCGGAGTCTCGGGACCCGTTTACCTCGAACGGATCCGGGAGTCCTCCCTTCCTTCAGGTGAGACCCTGGTGGGTCTGGGTCCGGAGAGCGACGAGGTGGCGGCGAAGCTGTCACGGACCCGGGCAGAGGCCAACGCCTGGGAGTTCGTCGCCCTCCGGGCCTCGACTCGGGGAAACGCCCGGCTCCGAGTCGGGACACGGCTTGCGATCCGTGGGGCCGGATCCCGCTTCGAGGGCGGATACCGGGTAACCAGCGCACGCCACACATTCGATCTGAAGAGTGGATTTCAGACCGAGTTCGAGGCCAACCGCATAGGAGTGGGACGATGACGATACGAATCAGGCGGCTTCCGATTGCACCGGTGGAGCTCGACGTTGCCGACGGGCCGGGCCGGGATCGGCCCATGGGGGAAGGCGAGCCCATGGGTGCTTCCGGGGCCGGGAACACCGGGCATGCTCAAGGCGATGCTGCGGCAGAGACCGCGCAGCGCTTTTGCGGGGTCTATCCGGGTGTGGTCACGCACCTCCGCGCCCCGGACGGAGGTCGGCTAAGTCAGGTCCAGCTCCGATTCCCCTGGCTTTCGGGCGGAGAGGAGATGGAGGTGTGGGCCCGTTATATGTCGCCGATGGCGGGAGGAGGGCGAGGGGCCTGGTTTCTTCCGGACATCGGTGACGAGGTTCTCGTGGCTTTCGAGGCGGGCGATGTCCGGCGCCCTTACGTTCTCGGGGGACTCTGGAACGGGCCCGATGAACCTCCCGAAGAGGTGGATCCCGAGGGAAAGAACCGGGTGCGGAGCATCACGACTAGGGGTGGGATCCGGATCACCCTGGAGGATGTCGAGGGAGGGGGAGAGGTCACGATCGAAACCCCCCACGGTTGCTCGATCGTGATGACGGACGGGGAGGCGGGGAGCGAGGCGACGCTCCGGGACGGCCTCGGCAATGAGGTCACCTTGAAGCCGGGGGGACTTTCCGTCCGAAGCTCATCGAGGCTCACCCTCGAAGCCCCGCTCATCTCGGCGTCGGCAGCCATGGTGGAGCTGGAGTCGGCAGTCGTTCGGGCCTCCGGGGTCGTCCAGTGCGATACCCTGATCGCCAACTCAGTGGTGAGCTCCAGCTATACTCCGGGAGCGGGAAACATCTGGTAGATGAGGCCCGTCTCGGGGCCCCGGGAAAAGCTCAATGGGTCATGGTCCAGACCAGTACGTTGACCCCAATCGCGTAGGCATCCGGGGAGAAGAGGCGGAAATATTCGTCGTCGTCCATTTCGCGCTCCCATCCGTCTGCGATGTCGGTGTTGTGGGTCATCAGGACGAGCAGGCGGTCGCTGTCGTCGAAGATCGCCTTGAAGTTGACCTGATCGGTTTCCGCCCCGAACTCGGATGTCCGGCCCCCGCTTCGGCGCCAGAATCCGATGTGTGGGATCTGCGGGATCTCGTCCACCTTGTAGACGATCGAAAGGAGCGGGTGATCCATCGGCATGTCCACGATCGGGAACTCCGGGAGGATGCGGCCAATCTCCTCGACCCAGTAGTTCCAGGGTCGTTCCTGCCAGAAGTCGTCGACCCAGAGCAGTCCGCCCTTGAGGAGGAACTCACGGAGCGCCTCGGCTTCCGCTTCGGAAAAGGTGGCCGACCCGATATCGGATGCGAATAGGAAAGGACAGCGGAAGAGGTTCGGGTCGGTAGCACGGACGACCGATACCCCCGGATCCCCGTTGTTCCAACGGCTGATCCAGGTGGGGGTCAACTCGGACAATCGGGTCGTGAGATTGAAATCCGCGCCGGGGTAGTCGGTGCTCCAGCCCATCCCGCTTCTGAGGTTGCGGGTGACGGTGTACTGAAGCCGGCAGAAGGTGAACCCGCCCGAAGCCTGCGGCATCCCCTCCCGGATCGGGGCGGAACGTCGCGTTTCGGAGTACGAACCCAACGAACGCTCGGTAGGCCTTTGGGTCCCGTGCGACCGCTGTGCCTCGAGGGTGAGAGGCGCGAGGAGGACGATCCCGAGGAGCGTCAGGACACCCAGGCCCAGGACACCCATGCCCAAAGTTCGGATCGTGGATCTTGCCAGCTCCGGTGCCGGCTGCATGGGGCCTCCTCTGCCACATGGGAACCTGTCGCTATGATGACGACGGTACAGCCTATGCCAGAATAGAGGCGGGGGTGCCTCGGAGCAAGGAAGGCCGAAACGGGCCTTTCAGGAGATGGGTTGCGATCCGGAGGGACCGGGCGTCTGACCCTCCTCCGCTCCCATCAGCTCGTCCAGAATCTTTGCATGTGCGCGAAGCGCCCGCTCGTCGTAGAGGACGAAGCGGATGCGCCCCAGTGATGTGAGCTCCGGAACCATCCCCAGCACAGCGCCGAGCGCGACACGCGCCGCCGATTCCAATGGGTAGCCGAAGGCTCCGGTCGAAATGGCGGGAAAAGCCACGGACTGGAACCCTTCGGTTTCGGCGATCCGGAGTGCCTCGCGGTAGCACGAAGCCAGGAGTCGTTTCTCGGGTTTATCCTGGCCGTAGACCGGACCCAGTACATGGATCACCCACGGGTTGGGAAGTGCGTGGCCGGAGGTGAGCACGGCCTCTCCGGGAGCGATCGGTGCGATCGCTCGTGCTTCCTCCTCCAGACCTGGTCCCGCGGCTCGGTGGAGGGCTCCGGCCACGCCACCCCCGATCCGAAGCTCTGCGTTCGCCGCGTTCACCACCGCGTCGAACCCCTGTTGCCTACTGATGTCGCCTCGGGTCAACTCGAGGATGATGTCTCCGATCTCCCTTCGGATCAAATCGGCTTCCTCCATAATGGACTCCTCTGGCTCGGGAGCGGCTGGGGGCTTTGAGATACCCTTCGGGCAAGCGCCTACCCAAAGTCTCAATCTGGTACGACCATTGCAATGGATATGGAACTTGATGTGTCCGGAGAGAAGCCCCGGACCTGGCGGCAATCAAGCCTTCCCAAGCCGCCGACGAACCTCGCTCCGGGGTTCGGGGGGGCCGGTCGCGGGGCGTGTCCGCTCGCGTGCCCGGAACGTTTTGGATGCCTGGAGGAACAAACGCCCTGATGAGACCGAGTAACCACGTCCCACTGGACCGGGGGCTTCCGCATGAAAGGAAGGGGACCGTCAACGGGACTGCGAATCGACGCCCCGCACATGGCGCGGGAAGGAGGACTGTCTCTTCCGGAGGGAAGGCCGCCGGACCGGTGGAAGGAGACGACCCGACTTCCAGAGTGAATAGGGGCGTGGCCGAAGGGGAAGAGACCTTCGAGGCGGCCATCTCGGCCGCACGGGAAGGACGCCGAGAGGAGGCGATCGAGCTCTATCGGACGGTGCTCCAGGCGGACCCGAACCATCTCGGCGCCCGGAACAACGTGGGAATTCTCCTGGATGAGGGCGGCTTGCACGACATGGCGCTCGAGCATTTTCGGGCTGCCCTGGAGGTGGATCCCGATAACCCCTCGGTTCTGACGAACCTGGGGGCCACCTTGGGCTCCCTTGGTCGCTACCCGGAAGGCGAGCGGGCTCTGGATCGCGCGATCGGGCTGGACCCGGAAGGGGTGGGGCCCCGGGTCAATCTCGCCGTCCTCCACTACCGGCGGGGACTCTATGCCCGGGCCGAACGCGAGCTCCAGACAGTCTGCAAGCGGGAGGCCGGGCACGTCCCCGCTCTCTTTTATCGTGGGAAAGTTCTGAACCGACTCGGCCGAGTGGACGAGGCCCTCGCATCCCTCGAACGAGCCGCGCGGCTCGATCCTTCGAACGCGGAGATCTTCTACCTGATGGGAGTCCTCTACGACCAGAAGCACCTGCCCGAGGAGGCGGCGGTCATGTACAGGCGGGCTCGGGAGTTGTCCGGGAGCTGACGGGGGGATGATCCGCCCGGACGGGGTTGGTTCAGCGTGCGAAGAAGAGCCAGTCCGTGGACTCCTCATCAACCAACTCGTTCAGGAAGGCCACGGGCACTATACGCACCTCCTGGAAGACCGCGCGGAGCGCCTCGGCGAAAGGTGAATTCTCAGCGTAGGACCATACGCCGAGCAGGCCACCGGGAGCCAGGTGACCCATTGCCCGCCGGAGCCCTTCCTCCGTGTAGAAAAAATCGTTCTCGTCGTTCAACTGGTCGTCTGGAGCGTGGTCGACATCGATGAGGATCAGATCAAATGTTTTCCGGGGGGGCGAGGCCAACCGGAGGTAGATGTCTCCCGCCACCGTCTCGAAGCGCCCGTCCGCTTTGAGCTCCTGGGAAAGCGGGACCAGGTCGTGCTCGAGCCACTCGATCACCTGCGGGAGAAACTCCACCACTTCCACTCGCGCCACCCGAGGTGAGCTGAGGGCCGCATGGGCCGTGTATCCGAGCCCGAGGCCGCCGATCAGTACCTCGAGCTCGGGTCCTTCGTGCATCTCGAGGGCGACTCCTGCCAAGGCGCGCTCGGAGGTCGTGTTGTAACTGCTCATCAGGAACTCGTGGTTCAGCGTCACTTCAGTGACCACGGTCCCCGGGGCCGAAAGCAGCTCCCTTCGCCGAAGGCAGAGGGGGCCTAGCGCACTCTCCTCGTAAGCGAGTATCTCGAGATTCGATGGGCTCATGGAAACCGTTGGACAGCCCCGGTTCGAAGTGATTTCGCCTGTGCCGCACCCGAGCGCTCCTTCGCTTCCCGCTTCATCGGGGAGCCGCTTGGCCGCTGGTCATGATGAAGACGGGGAGCTGCTCGAAGCTAGTGTATCTGGGCCTGAGTCGATCCGAGTTGTAGAAGCGCTCGACGGCGACCGTCTTGGCTCCGGTCGAGATCAGCTCCAGCGGGACGCTGTCGTAGGTACCCCCGTGGACGCTGACGAGACGTCCGGTGGTGCCCTGCCCGATCAGGTCCAGGGCGAGGTTCCCGAAGGCCATGGGAACGATGGAGTCCATCGCATCGGGATCGCCGGAGCGGACCAGGTATCCCAGGCGCTGATTCACTACATTGATGCCCCGGCCCTGGTTGTACCTGGGTGCGAGCTCCTTCAGGCCTCTTGAGACTTTGTCGCCGATGCCTCCGAGCTTTCGATGGCCGTACTGATCCACCTCGTCAGTCCGGAAGGTGAGTCCGTCGTCGTCGGCCGTTGTCGCCCCTTCCGACACCAGGACCACCGAGTATCGGCTGGGATGTCGGTTCCGGTCATAGGTCAGCAGCTCCACCAGGTGCTCCATCTCGAACGGGTGCTCCGGGATCACGCAGCGGTCGGCGGCTCCGGCCATCGTCGGAAGCAGGGCGCTGAAGCCGGCGTAGCGTCCGAAGACCTCGAGAACGAGGAATCGTTCGTGCGACCCGGCGGTGGTGCGAAGTCGGTGAGTCAGCTCGATGGTGCGGGTGACGCAGGTGCTGAACCCGATGCAGTAGTCGGTGCCGGGGACGTCGTTGTCCATCGTCTTCGGGATTGCCACCACAGGCACGCCCTCCCGGTGGAGCCGCTCGGCATAGCTGAGGGTGTCGTCCCCCCCGATCGGGACCAGGTAATCGATCCCGAGAAACTCGAGGTTCTTCAGGACGTCGGAGGTCACATCGTTGATGTCGTCCGTGTACCGGTCGCTCAGGTGAGGGGGGACGAGTGAACGGGGAAGGGCACTTGGCCTCGTGCGGGAAGTGTGGAGAAAGGTGCCCCCCGTGCGCCCGGCCCGATTGACCACGCCTTCCGTGAGCAGCTCCGCGTTCTCCCGGTTGTCCGCGTCGGGATCGGGAACGATGTCGACGAGGCCGGCCCAGCCCCGTCGAATTCCGATCACCCGATACCCTTCGCGCAGTGCCCGGATCGTGACCGCACGGATCGCCGGGTTCAGCCCCGGCACGTCTCCTCCTCCAGTGAGAATTCCGATCGTGCCCCGGGACACGGGGGCTTCGTGGGAAGGGTGGCTTGGTTCCGACATCGTCCTCTCGGTAGGTGGAGGTGCCCGCTCGTGAGCCTAAGGGCAGCTCGAATTCCTGAGACTAATCACCCGGCTCCACATTCCCAAGCCCCCCGGCCCGAAATACGCTCTGCACGCCACGCCGTGGCTCACGCCCGGGAGACGTTGCAATTGCCGATGGGCCCGAAGGCGTTCCGTAGCTCGCCGCTGGACTCGAGGCTTTCAGAAAAAAGAGAGGAGAGGGCCGGATTGAGTGGCCGGATAGAATGGCCGGACCGGGTGCCAAAGCATCCCCGCGAGACGGAGCCCGGTGGGGCCGGGGAGGTGAGACCCTCGATCGACAGCTGCGTAACCTGCCACGCTACGCGACCCGAGACCCGGAGCCGCTATCCGAAACAACCGGGTGGGCGAGTCAGAGAGGGACCCTCAGCGGACCAGGCCGTGCACGTAGTCTCGCAAGTACCGGTTTTCCGCCTCCACGTCCCGGCGGATGTGGTTTACGACGTCGCCGATCGAGATGATTCCCACGAGCTGTCCGTCCTCTACGATAGGGAGGTGGCGCACTCGATTGCGCGTCATCACCTCCATCACGTACTGCACGTCGTCGTCGGGAACGGCGACGATCACCTCTCCAGACAGCATGGCCGCGATCAGGGTGTTACCCGAAGCGGCCGGGTCTCGGTTCACAAGGCGAAGGACGTCGCGCTCGGTCACGATGCCCCGGATCTCACCCTCGTCCACGACGACAACCGATCCGATTCCGTGTTCTACGAGGAGCCGGAGGGCGACCTGGACCGTCCGTGCAGGGGTGACCGTGACGACATGGTCTCCTTTACGTCTGAGGATCTCCCGGATCTTCATGCGTGGAGCCTCCTGCGCTGTCCGAAGGCTCCGAGCCCGGAGGTCGGACCCGGAGAACTCCGGGAAGATGGAAATATGGGACCCGACATGGTCGGGAGGCAACGAAATTCTCGGTGGATACAGGGTTTCGCGGATGGGGCTTCAGGAGATGCGGCCGGCGGCGTACTTCAGTCGTCCAGCGCCTGACGGAGAGCGTTGGCGAGCTCGTTCAAGGAGAAGGGCTTCTGGAGGAAGAGGACGTCCTCCTCGAGGATGCCCCGATGGGCGATCACGTCTTCCGTGTAGCCCGACATGTAGACGCACCGAACCCCGGGCTGGATCTGGTCGAGCCGGGAGTGAAGCTCCCGCCCGTTCATCCCGGGCATCACCACATCGGTGAGGATGACGTCGATGGGGCGGATTGCCCGGCGCGCATGTTCGATCGCTTCATCGGGTCCTCCGGCGGCGAGCACACTGTATCCGAGCTTCTGGAGGAACCGCGTTGCGACATTCATGAGTGCCTCCTCGTCCTCCACCAGGAGGACGAGCTCGGAACCGGACGGGGCCCCGAAAGATTCCGGCACTGGCCCGGAGTAGGGCTCCTCGGCCTGCGTCCGGGGCAGGTGAAGCCGAAATGTGGAGCCCTGTCCTGGCTCCGACTCAACGTCGATGAAGCCCTCGTTCTGCCGCACGATGCCGTATACCGTCGCCAGGCCGAGGCCGGTGCCCTCGCCCTGTGGCTTCGTCGTGAAGAAGGGCTCGAATATCCGACTCGTGGTTTCCGGATCCATGCCCCTCCCCGTGTCCGTCACGGCGAGTACCGTGTAATCGCCTGAAACCGAACCGGGGTGGTCGGCGCAGTGCTCCTCATCGACCTCGACCCCGAATGTCTCGATGGTGACTACACCCACACCGTCGATGGCATCGCGCGCGTTGACGAGCAAATTGGTGAGCGCTTGCTCGAGCTGCACGGGATCCATCCGGATCGGCCAGACGTTCGGTCCCGGCTGCCAGCGGAGCTCCACATCCTCACCGATAAGCCGAGCCAGGAAGTCGAGATGCGACGCCACCCTCTGGTTCAGGTCGAGGACCTTCGGGGAGACCGTCTGTTTGCGGGCGAAGGAGAGGAGCTGACGGATCAACTCCACTGAATGCGCTACGGCGGTCTCGATCTCCTGGAGGTCACTTCGGAGAGGGTCGTCGGGGTCGATGTCGGCCAGCGCCAGTTCCGTGTGACCCTGAATGACGGTGAGCACGTTGTTGAAGTCGTGGGCGAGACCGCCTGCCAGGAGGCCGATTGATTCCATCTTCTGGGCCTGACGGAGCTGCGACTCGAGGGCCAGCTCCCGGGTGACGTCCCGCTTTACCGCCACGTAGCTTACGAGGGTGCCGGAGCGGTCTCGAACCGGTGAGATCGACATCTCCTCCGTGTAGTGAGTCCCGTCCTTCCGCCGGTTCACGATCCTCCCATGCCAGGTCTCACCGGCCGCGAGTGTCTCCCACATGGAGCGGTAGAACTCCTCGTCCTGCTCTCCACTATTCAAGATGCGCGGGTCTTTGCCTTCGACCTCCGATCGGGTGTATCCGGTCATTCGTTCGAAGGATGGATTGACGTACTGAATGCTCCCTTCGGCGTCGGTCATCAGAACGGCCTCCTGGGCCTGTTCCATTGCCATGAGAAGCCGATCCCGCTCGACTTGGCGACCCTTCCGCTCCGTGATGTCTTCGAGAACCGCGATGATGCCAGAGACCTCGCCGTCGTCACCCGGAATGGGATCCGCGGACAGGCTGACGTCGATAAGCGTCCCGTCCTTTCGACGTCGCCGCATCTCCAGGCCTGAGATCCTTTCCCCATTTGCGACGCGGGCGCGAAGGCGTGAGAACTCCTCCAAGGACTCCTCGGGGACGATCGGGAGTAGCTGGCCCTGAACCTCCTCGGCACGCCATCCAAAAAGGCGCTGGGCCGACCGGTTCCAGGTGAGCACCCGCCCGTCCAGATCGAGGCTCGTGATCCCCTGGGGCGAGGCGTCGATCAGGGCTCGCAGGGAGGCGTCCGATTCCCGCAGCGCCTTTTCTGCACGACGAAGCTCGGAGAGGTCCAGGTTCACCCGGCTCCAACCTCGCTTCGCAAGCCAGTACACCAGCGCTGCAGTGATGGCGATGTACAAAAGCCCCTTGACGGTCTGGGCGGTCAAGCGCGTCGCTTCCTCGGCGAGGAACCGGTCCACGAACGCATCCGTGGCCACGATCCAGATTCCTCCGAAGGCCGCATAGAGGAGGGCGATCCGAAGTGGTGGAAACCGCAAAGCAGGGAAGTTGGCTATCGTAGAAGCCCTTTGTGGGTGTCGCCCCGAAGCCTACCAGCGGAGAGGCAACAGGGACTCCCGCAGGGGGTCACGACTCGCGAGGTTGGCGAGTTCCCTCAGGAAGGAGGGGGAGGCGCGGGACGGTCTGACGATGCGTCGAACCCCCGCTTGGAACGTGCCATGACCTCACGCTACGAGAACTGGGGAAGTCCGTCAAGCAGCTGGGACTACGGGCCCTCCAGCACCTCCTGCAGCGGCCACGGGGGGGGCGGATCGGCGAAGAGGCCATGAGCTCGTCAGGACTCCTTGCCGGAAAAATAGGCGGCATGGAGCTGCCGGGCTCGCGAGCGTCCGGAGGGCAGGGCGCCCAGAGCCACCATCACCGCCACGAGGAGCGCCATCCAACGGGAGAAGGCGGCCCCACCTTCCGGGCCGATCCAACCCACCATCTCGAGCGGCAACCGGAAGGCCCAACTACCCAACCATCCGGTCATCAAGGCGGAGGCGACCCCTGCCAGCGTAACCAGGAAGAAGAGTAGGGGGACCGCGAGGTTCTCGGCAGCGGTCCGAAGCATGTTCGCCAGCCTGCGTTGAGCGCGCTCCCCTGCCTCGGCCGGTCTCCCGAAAAGGCCCAACCCCAATTCATTCATGAAGGTCGGTGAGCTTTCATAGGTCACGTGTGCGCTGGCGACGCCACCGAGCCCAGGGGTGCGGTGGTTCTGGACGGGATTCCAAAGGTCGAACCGGGTGAGATTCCCTGAGACCAGATCGAAGATTCCGGTGAAGTTGTGCCACTCGAAGCTGGGATCGGCCCTGGCAACCGGGCGTTCCGGCGGGCCGATCGCGGGGATGCTGGCTCTGCGTTCCAGAATCGAAGGCCAGATGAAGCGGATCTTCTCGAGCGGGCTCCCGATCGTGAGGAGGCGGGTGATCGGGACCGGCGGCGCGCCCGCCCGGACGCGATGCCCCGCGCCAACGGTTTCTTGGGATTTCCCCGCGGCTGTCTCCCTTCCTGGGCCCGCAGCCTCGGTGGCTTCGGTGAGTGCGCGGCCGTCCCGGGAGAGGACCCGGTACGCGACCACCGTTCCGAGTGAGTGCGCCACAATCTGGATTTCTCGACAGCCATCCTCGACGGCATCGGCGACGGTCGAGGCGAACACCCCTTCGATGCTTTGCGCTGCCTCTCGAAGCTCCCACGGTGCGTCGGACGGAAAGGCGCCTGCTACCGAATTGATGTAGTTCGTGACGTCCGACACGACGGTGTCCAGGATGAGGTCGAGCCGGGTCGGGGACTCCGCCGCGATCTCCGCGGTCGCTCGTGAGGATGCCAAGAAGCTCCGCAAGGGGGAACCGCCCGGACCACCCGAGGTCACCGTGTCCCGTGCCACCTCCACCCGCTGCCGCCGGTCCGCGTACCCTTTCGGATCGAAGAGGCGGACGAGGCCGTTCACCCCGATGAGTGCGAGGTGCAGCGCGACGCCGACTGGGACGAGCACCACCGTCCAGCCCCACACGAGTAGGGAGCGGTACTCCCCGGGAGGGTGAGTGCCTCGGGTATGGTTGAGTAGGGGAAACCAGCCGATCTCGAAGAGGGCGTCGGTTCGGAAGCTGTTCTCGACGAAGCCCTTCGAGAGGAGGGGTGCCCAGTGGGCCTCGTAGACGCGCACGGACCGGTCGCCGTCCCACAGGGTCGCACGGCCACTTCGCTCCGGGTCCAACTCCACCTTGACCGACGGGAAGCTCCGCTCGATCCCCGCCAGGAACTTGGCGAGGGTGTCACCCGGAGCCTGCTCTCCGATCCCGTGGACCAAGATCATCCCTGTGGGGCCCGACGGCCGGGGGCCGGAGGGCATCGCTTTCCTCAAGGCTGGACGAGCACGATCGTCTCTCCGGACGAGTAGAAGGTCAGTCGACTCGGTCGATCCTGGGTGAAGGTCCCGGTGTAGCGGGTCTGCACTCCGGACCGGTCCACCGTGAACTCGATCTCCCCATTCTCCCAGGAGCCCTCGAGATTGTAGAACTCGAACAAATCTTCCCGGTTCTCCGATCCATCAAAGGTTCCCCACTCCAGCCCCTCACTGTCATCCTGGTCCGCGCTGAAGGTGAAGCTGCGACCCTCCTGTCCCTCCACGTCCCAGGTTGCAGTGATCACGAGAACGGGTACCGCCACAGCCGTGGTCGGCTCGCAGGATGAATTCATCAGCGCCATTCCCACTAACAGGGCGATGACCGCGGGACGATGTCGCATCTGTCTCTTGCTCCCGTGAAGTGTAATGGCCGTGCCCTGGCCTTTCCCCGCCATCAAGGCGACTCGGGGCCTCGAAGCCCCTCCATGAGCGGCGGCACCTCCGCCTCCAATCGATCGAGTGCCGAGGCCAGGCGCGGGATTGTCGCCGTCACAGCTTCCCTCGCCGAGCGAACCTCATCCCGCCTCGGCCGTTCGGGTGTGAATTCCAGTTGGATGACAACGAGCGGCCCCCGGAGGTGGAGCATTTCCTGATGCACGTTGGACCGGATCAGCTCCAGCACTTCGTTCATCCGCTCTCGGAGGGCCCTTCCGGCATCCCCGGGCCATGCCCGCGCGAGCGCCGCGGGGACCTCGCTCATCTCGCGGTCCAGGTCCCCGTAGGCGTCGGAGTAGTTTCCGATCGCGTCCCGGAGCACGAGCGATTCCGAGAGTGTCATCTGGCGGGACACGTCTACGAGGTCGAAGGCGTCCACGAGATCCCGGGTTCGACGCACATAAGTCCCGAGGTAGCGGTTGATCCGTTCACGAAGCTCGGTTTGCGCGGCACCGGTGACAGCGCTCTCCACGGCCCCTTCGGTGAGGGCTGCGATCCGCGTTACGAGGCCGTCGAGCTCCGCGCGGATTACGGCTTCAATCTCCTCTTCGGACACGCCGCGGACTTCCAGCGTCTCGCGAAGCTCTTTGAGGTCCCGGTCGATGCGCTCTTCCACGGCGACACCGATCCGCTCCCCGACCAGAACGGATACCACGGACGAAGAATCTCCCGGGATCACAAGCCGTCCCCCGGGAGGAAAGAGGACTTCGGCATCGGGCTCGCCGATCGTCCGAACTGTGACCTCGGTGGGAGAACCGCTGAGGGAATGGGTGAACAGGCCGCCGTCCTGCAAGGCCACCTCCGGTGGATGCCCCACGATCAGGAGTCGGACATTCGTAGCCGGTCGGCCGTCCCTCAACAAGACCTCACCCCTGAGGGCAGTGGCCTGTGCCACGAGCTCCGCATTTGCTCCGACCAGGGTTGCGAGTGCCAGACTTGCGAAAGCGAGGGACCGTCCCCCTGGCCCCGGAGCCCTCGGTGGCGAATCGGACAGCCCACAAGCCGAGGTTCTCATCCGACTACCGGCTCCCGAAGTCGAGTTGAATTGTGACGGCGTCGTTCACGATGACCTCCGTGTTGAGGCCGCGCGTGCCGTCCCGGGTGCCGACGACCGCAATCCGTGCACCCGTGGGCAAGGGAAGGCTGACTGCGAAGTTGCCGGAAGCATCTGTGGTATCCGCGGCGGTTCCGCTCCCGAAATTCAGGGCGACTCCCTCGATGGGAGCACGGGTCTGGCGGTCGAAGACCGTCCCCGTTACGCGAGTCATGTAGGCTTGCGGTGCCAGCTCCAGTTGCACGACGTTGCCGGGCGGAATCGACGGGAGGGTCCTCCGCTCGGGAGTGTGCCCTTCGGCCTCTGCCAGGAGCTGGATGGGTGCGGCCCCGGGCGGGAGCCCGACAAAAGAGGCCTGTCCGTTGACGTCCGTGGTCTGGGTAAGGCGCTGGATGCCCCAGTCGATGGTCACCCGCGCGCCGGCCACGGGACCACCACCCGCTTCGACGGACCGGTCGACCCGCACGGCCAGAGTGAGAAGTCCGCCTTCCGGTACCAGAAGGAAGCCTCCCGCCACGACGAGTGCAGCGAACATCGCGGGTCCGGTGAGCCCTACCTGCCTCTTGCCCTGGCTCGTAAAGGTGCCCGTCGAGTTCATCGCTCCGAACGCGAAGGCGGCTGCGGAGAGACCCAGGGGGACCAGCAGTACATAGAAGACCCGGTGGTCGAGTCCAGCGGCCAGGATCCGATCGGCTCCCAGGACGAGGACAAGGAGGAGGCCGACGGAAAGGGCGAGGCCGGCACCACTCACGGCGAGGTAGGTCGCCGGGGAGAGCGGCTGTGCCGAACGCTCCACTGAAGGGGGCTCGGGGAAGTCGTGGCTTTCAGGCAGAGTGGTCATGGGGCGTCGCGACCTCCCTTGCGCGCTGATGCCAGAATAGGTGCTATCGGGCGGAAGGGCAAGGCGTTTGTCTCGGGGCGGAATCATGGATTTAAGTCGAAGATCATGGGGATCCGAGACTGGACTCCCGGGCACCCCGACCCCCTCTTTCGACATGTGAGCCGCGGAGCTCTATACTGGATTGCGAGATTGGCGTGCGGGCGGCGTGGCATCCCTCCAACCAGGAGTCTTCCCATGAGTGTTGTGCTGTCCTGGATGATCCTTTCCCTGGCGGTCTGGCTGACCGCCGAGATCCTTCCCGGTTTTCATGTCAGGAGCTTCGGAAGCGCCTTCGTTGTCGCCGCCTTCTTCGGTGTCCTGAATTTCCTCCTGGGCTGGATCTTCTTCGTGGTTCTAACGGTCGCTACGCTCGGGCTCGCTCTATTGCTGGCCTTCCTCACCCGCTGGATCATCAATGCCCTCCTCCTGAAGGTCGTGGACGCACTGACCGATCGGCTCACAATCGATAGCTTCGGCTGGGCCCTCGGTGGAGCCCTCATGATGTCCGCGCTGGGCACGGCCGGAGAGTGGCTGGTCAGGGCCGCGTTTTGAGCCGTTCGACCCTCTCGCCGCCTTCCACCGGTCCGCGATGGGGCAGACGTTCGTCCTAGCGTCGCATCGGCGTCCCGCTTCACAGCGTCTTGAGGTACTCGACCAGGGCCCCCTTCTGCTCGGGACTCAAGTCGGTCCCGAAGAGGTGTCCCTCGTTGGAGTTGCCGCGCTCCGACGTGTCGTAGTGCCACCCCGCGTACGCAGGCATACACCCCCACTGGAATTCGACCGACGTGCCATTGTCGGGGAGTTCCGGTTCCTCGCCCTCGCACCGGCGAGCCACGAATCCCACGTTCCAGGGATCGAGGACGTCGTAGCCCCGGTAGAAGGTGCTGGGACGGAGCTCCGGAGGCTCGAGGAGGGCCCGTAGGGTGGGCACCGAACCGTTGTGAAGATACGGTGCACGGAGCCAGATGCCGTCCAGCTGGAGGGCCACGTATCCCGGAACGTCGGGTCGACCCATAGGTGTGCGATCGATCCCGAATCGGTTTCGAACGATCTGGTTTGCGCTGTCCGCGGCTGCCCGACTCCAGGTGTTCGCACGCTCGGGGCTGGTGCCGATCTCGCTCAAGGGTATGATGGTACCGAGCCGATTGTCCCGTCCGCTCGCGTGACAGGAGGCGCAGCTTTGTTCGAAGACCTGGGCCCCCTCGGCGGCCAGCGCGCCATCGACCGGAAAGGGGTATTCTGGGGGCGGGAGCGTCATCAACCAGTCTTCCAGCTCCTGCATCCTGGTCCGGAAAAACCGGGTGTTCTTGGCCCGAAGCCCGAGTGCCGAGTCGTAGATGACGGAGCGAAACGACGTTGTCGCTCCCGCCAGATTCATCAGCATGAGGCGTGAGGGTTCGATGTCGAGCGTCGACCAATCCGCCGTCAGAGAATAGTCGTCCTCCGGCCAGACGCGTCCCGGCTGGACCCGTGTCTGGAGGTTCCAGATGGAGGGGAAGTCCGTGTTGTCGAGGGTGTCGTCCAGCTCCATCTCCAGGAAGTTGAACTTCGTCAGGTTCATCGGCGCGTCCCGGCCGGGTCCCCACCGGGGCCGGTCGTCGGCCCAGGCGAAATCACGGCCCTGCTCCGCCAACTCCTTCCGGGTCGCGGGGATCAACACCCATCGGTAGAGCATGCGGTCGAACCACCCGAGCGGATAGGCCATGTCGATCTGGGTGAGGATCGTCTCTGCATCGAAGCGAGAGTCGTTCGCGGCGCCGCTGAAGAAGTCCAGGAGTGCCTGGATGTCGGCGGTGTGGCTCCCCCCTCCGGCCACCACGACCGGGGATGCGGTGGGTTCGGTCCGATACTGCGCGGCGTGGCAAAGCGCGCAGTTGAAGGCGACCCGGTCGAAGCCCACCGTCTTCTTCGAGAAACCCACCGGAAGCTCCGACCCCTCGGGCCACGGCAGCCCCAGAGACGCATATCCCCCGGGTCCCGGGAGCAGATCGTCGAAGATCCGAGGCAGCACGACCACGATCCAGTAGGGGATGCCCGCCTGCGACTCCGACCCGATGGAGCCGTGGAGGAAGTTCGCTTCCGGGTCGGCGGTGATCCATTCGGGCTGCGGAAACTCGCGGAAGACCCGGTGCCAGATGAAGGTGCCGAGTGGAATCGCGACAATCCCCAAGATCACCAGGCCACGGATCACCTTTCGCTTCCGCCCGGTCGTGCGTGCGTGCATCTTCCCGTATGCCATCGTCCGGA
>SLFU01000138.1 GCA_007124095.1 Gemmatimonadota bacterium | reverse complement strand
GCCGACGGAGGGGGCCCAGGCCGCGGTGCAGGCGCTGATGGCGCTCGGGATGTCCTTCCAGGATGCGGACCGGGCCGTGCGCGGGGTCCTCGAGAAGGGGGATCCCTCGGACGTGGATGAGCTCGTCCGCCTGGCCCTGGCCGACTCGTGACCGCCCACCGGGAGGTGACGACTCCGGCGGAGCTCGCCGAGGACCAGGGCCCCGAGGCCACTCTCCGTCCACGGCGATTGGACGAGTTCGTGGGGCAGCGGAAGGTGAAGGACGCCCTGGACGTAGCGATCCAGGCGACGAAGCAGAGAGGCGAGCCCCTCGATCACGTCCTCTTCCACGGCCCCCCGGGCCTCGGAAAGACCACCCTGGCCGCGCTGATGGCTCAGGAGCTCGGCGTCGGGCTTCGAACCACCTCGGGTCCGGTGCTAGAGAAGCCCGCGGACCTGGTGGGCTTTCTGACCAACCAGAGCGAGGGGGACATCCTCTTTATCGACGAGATCCACCGGCTTCGCCCGATCATCGAGGAGTTCCTCTACCCCGCGATGGAGGACTACCAGGTCGAGATTCGAATCTCCGACGGTCCGAGAGCGCAGACCATGACGATGGAGATCGAGCGCTTCACCCTGATCGGAGCCACCACCCGGTTCGGCCTGCTCACGGCGCCGATGCGGGCCCGTTTCGGGATTGTCCAGCGGCTGAACTTCTATCCGCCGGAGGAACTCGTCCGGGTCGTGCGGCGGAGCGCCGGGCTGCTGGATGTGGAAACGACGGAGGAGGGCGCGGAGGAGTTGGCGCGCCGAGCCCGGGGAACCCCCAGGGTAGCGAATCGGCTGCTCCGGAGAGTTCGGGACTTCGCCCAGGTGCGGGCGGACGGTATCATCGATGGCGAGGTCGCCCGCGCCGCGCTCGAGATGTTGGACGTGGACGAGTACGGGCTCGACGAGATGGACGGCCGGATCCTGAGGACGCTTCTCGAGAAGTTCGAGGGAGGACCCGTGGGCTTGGCCTCGCTCGCAGTTGCGCTCGGCGAGGATACGGGGACGCTGGAGGAGGTCTACGAGCCCTTTCTGATTCAGCAGGGCTTCCTCATGCGGACCCCGCGGGGACGGGTGGCGACCCCTCGGGCATACCGCCGATTCGGGTACTCGCCCCCCGAGGGGCTCCCCGGCCAGCCCTCCCTCTTCGAGGAGTGAGCCCGCCGGCCGGTATCCGGCGCCGGAATGCCGGAATGAGCTGGGGCCCGACCGGGGATCCGGACCTCCTTCGGACCGACGCCTACGACTATGTGCTCCCGGAGGGGCGGATCGCCCGGTATCCCTCCGAGCGGCGGGACGAAAGTCGGCTCCTCGTCGTCCCCCGCGGCGCGCTTGACCCCTCGGGCCGGGAAGCACCGGGTCCGCGATCCGACCCGGAGGTCGGCCATCTCCGCTTCCGAGAGCTTCTCTCCCTCCTCTTGCCTGGGGATGTTCTCGTCCTGAACGAGAGCCGAGTGATCCCCGTCCGCCTGCTGGGCCGCAAGCCCACCGGTGCGCCCTGCGAGGTCCTCCTCCTGCGGCCCGTGGAGGGTGTGGGCGGGGTGGCGGACGCTCGGCGGTGGGAGGCTTTGGTGCGCCCGGGCTCGAAGCTCAAGCCGGGCCGCGAGGTGATCGTGGGGCCGGAGCTCACGGTCTTCGTGGAGGATGGGACGCCCGACGGAGGAAGGATCGTGCGGCTCGAGACGCCCCTTGGCGTGGAGAAAGCCCTGGAGCGGTATGGAAAGGTCCCGCTTCCCCCGTATCTCGGGCGGGAGGAAGAGCCCGGTGACCGCGAGCGCTACCAGACGGTCTACGCGCAGGATCCGGGCTCGGTAGCGGCCCCGACGGCCGGCCTGCATTTCACTTCCGGTCTCCTCGAGGAGATCAGGGGAAAGGGGGTCGAGCTCGCTCGCGTCAGCCTCCATGTGGGCCCTGGCACCTTCCGTCCGATCGAGGCCGAGACGGTGGTTGGACACCGCCTCCACCGGGAGCGCTGGCGGGTTTCCGACGCGGCGGCGGCGGTCGTAGAAGGCGCTCGAGCGAGTGGGGGGCGAGTGTGGGCGGTGGGGACGACCGCGGTCCGGGCGCTCGAAAGCGCCGCCGACGGTAGCGGGCGGCTGCGAGCCGGGGAAGGAGAGACCGAGCTCTTCATCGTGCCGGGCTATCGGTTCCGGGTTGTGGACGGGCTGCTGACCAACTTCCACTTGCCAAGGTCGACGCTCCTGATGCTCGTCGCCGCCTTCGCCGGGTACCGGACGACCAAGCATGCGTATGCGTGCGCGATCGAGGAGGGCTACCGCTTTTACTCTTACGGGGATGCCATGGCCATCTCTCCCCAACCCGGCGCCCAGGCCCGGTCGATCTCCTCGGCCGGGCCGGAGAAGGAGGGGGCATGACGGTGTCCGGAGCGTTTCTCCACGAGGTGCACGCCACCGAGGGGTCGGCCCGAGTCGGCACCTTCGACACTCCCCATGGGCCGGTCGAAACCCCGGCCTTCATGCCGGTGGGGACGCTGGGGGCGGTCAAGACGTTGTCTCCTCGGGAGGTCTCCGACTCCGGGGCGTCGATGATCCTCGCCAACACCTATCACCTCTATCTTCGCCCCGGATCTCGGGCGGTGCGGGAGCTGGGGGGGCTCCACGCCTTCATGCGCTGGGACGGGCCGATCCTCACGGACTCGGGAGGCTACCAGGTCTTTTCGCTCGCGGGGATCAATGAGATCCGGGATGACGGCGTGGTCTTCCAGAGCCACATCGATGGCTCCAGCCACCTCTTCACTCCCGAGTCCGTCATGGAGATCCAGCGGGAGCTCGGGGCGGACGTCGTGATGGCCTTCGACGAGTGCCCTCCTGGCGGGGCCTCCGAAGAGGTGGTCCGCCGTGCGAATCGGAGGACGCTCGACTGGCTGGCCCGTTGTCGACAGCGTCTGGCCGAGCTTCGGGAGGGAGGCGAGGGCCCGCGCCAGAGCCTCTTTCCGGTTCTGCAGGGGAACGTCTATCCCCACCTCCGCCGGGCGCAGGCGCGCGATGTCCAGGCGATGGGAGATTGGGACGGGTACGGGATCGGAGGTCTCTCGGTCGGAGAGGCGAAGAGCGATATGTGGCCCGTCCTGGAGGTGCTGGATTCGGAGCTCCCGCGTGGCCGACCCCGGTACCTGATGGGGGTCGGATATCCGGACGACTTCCTCGAGGCGATCCTGCGCGGGTGCGATCTCTTCGACTGCGTGGCTCCCACCCGAAATGCGCGGCACGGAACGGCCTGGACCTCCCACGAGGGCCAGGTGAACATGAAAGGGGCACGGTTCCGCATGGACACGGGGCCCCTGGACCCGACGTGCGACTGTTACGCATGCACGGATTTCGATCGGGCCTATATCCGACACCTGACCGTGGCGGGAGAGGCGTTCGCGCATCGGCTCCTCTCCATCCACAACATCCGGTTCCTCGTGCGTCTCGCGGAGGAGGCCCGACGTCGGATTCCGCTGGGCGAGTTCACCTCCTGGAGTCGAGCCTGGGTGGAACGGTATCGGGAGGCTCGGGGGTAGATCCCCGGCTGGAACTCCGGCCTGGCCCGAAGTCTGGCCTGGTCCATAGGGCGGAAAGGGGCCGGTGCGTGAACGAAAACCAATCCCATGAAACGAAACGGAGCGGTCGGTGGCAGAACTCACCTTCGCAGTACTGATGGCCCCCGGAGAGGGTGGGAGCCCGGCGATGGCTCTCATCGTCCAGCTGGCCCTCATCTTCCTCATCTTCTACTGGCTCCTGATCCGTCCTCAGCGGAAGGAAAAGGAGCGCCACCAGGCCCTGATCGCCGGTCTGAAGAAGGGGGATGAGGTCGCGACCGCCGGAGGCATCATCGGGACGATCGTGCACGTCGACACCGACAAGATCACGGTGAAGACGGCGGAGAACACCCGGTTGGTCCTGGAACGAGGGAAGGTCAGCCGCACACTTGGCGGCGAGACGGACGGTTAGGTACGGTGGCCGTTCGGGAGATCGCCCTCCTGGGAGATCCGGTGCTCAGGAATCGGGCGCGCGAGGTCGAGGTCTTCGACGAGGAGTTGACGGCCTTGGTCCGGGATATGTTCGAAACGATGGTCGCCGCGGAGGGCGCGGGTCTGGCGGCGCCCCAGGTCGGTGTCCCCCTTCGCGTGTTCGTGGCGGATGTGAGGGAGGAGGACAGGGAGAAGATTCGTAGGCTCGCGCTCGTGAACCCGACGCTCGTTTGGGAGGGAGAGGAGGAGGCCCGTGCCTCCGAGGGGTGTCTCAGCATTCCCGGCGTGAGCGAGGTGGTGGCCAGGCCTGCGGAGGTCGCCATCGAGGCGATGGATCCCGGAGGCCGGCCGGTCCGCGTTGAGGGCGACGGACTTCTCGCCCGGGTCCTGCAGCACGAGCTCGACCACCTGAACGGGGTCCTCTTCATCGATCGCATTTCCGCCCTGAAGAGACGGATGTTGCTGAAGAAGTACCGACGGCTGCGAGAGAAGGAGGAGATGTGAGGGTCCTCTTCTGGGGGACTCCGGAGTTCGCCATCCCTTCCCTCCGCGCGCTCCTTGGGGAGGGTCACGACGTCGTCGGGGTGGTCACCCAACCCGATCGCCCGGCCGGGAGGGGGCGCCGGTTGCGCTCTTCACCCGTGAAGGAGCTCGCGATGGAAGAGGGGATTCCCGTCCTTACCCCCGATCTTCCCCGGGGGCCCGATTTTCTCGTGGCCCTCGAGGGGTTGGAGCCGGAGATTTCGACAGTCGTCGCGTACGGGCATATCCTCTCGCGGGAGGTCCTCGAGCTTCCGAAGGAGGGATCGGTCAACGTCCACGCGTCCCTCCTCCCCGAGCTTCGAGGGGCCGCTCCGATCAACTGGGCGGTGGCGCGCGGCTACGACCGGACCGGGGTGACGATCATGCGGATGACCGAGGGGATGGACGAAGGTCCCATCCTCCTCCAGCGAGAGCTTCCCATCGCCTCCGACGATACGGCCACCGGGCTTCACCTCCGCCTGGCGGAGATCGGCGCTGAAGCCCTGCTCAGGGCGTTGGCGCTCCTGGAGGTCGGGAAGCTGGAGGAGCGGGAGCAGGACCATGAGCGGGCTACTTACGCGCCCAAGGTGGATCGCGCGGCGGCCCGGATCGACTGGTCGCGGACCGCTCAGGAAGTCGCCGATCACATTCGCGGGATGGACATGGTCCCCGGCGCCTGGTCGACGCTGGAGGACGAGCCGGTGAAGCTCTTTACCCCCAGGGTCGTCGCGGACACACCGGGTGGACTCCCCGGGACGGTTCTGCACGCGGACTCGGAGGGCGGCCTGGTGATCCAGGCCGGCCAGGGCGGGGTGGTGATCCAGGAGGTACAGCCGCCTGGAAAGAGGAGAATGGAGGCGGAGTCCTGGCTTCGGGGGGGTGGCCCGGGACCGGGGGACCGGTTTCAATGAGCGTTGTCTCGCGCCTGCACCTGGTCACCGATGCCGGCGTGCTGGAGGGGGAGGATTTCTTCGATCGGGCCTCCGAGGCCCTGGAGGCCGGTGAGGGGAAGGTCACCCTCCACCTGCGAGGGCCGAAGATGTCGGGGCGCGCCCTGTGGGAGCTCGGGAGCCGTCTCCTCCCCCTGGCGCGGGCTCGGAGCGTCCCCCTCATGGTGAATGACCGGGTGGATCTGGCGAGGGTCCTCGGGGCCGCCGGTGCGCACCTGGGGGCCCGAAGCCTCCCGGTCTCCATGGCTCGGGAAGTCCTGGGTCCGGAGGCCTTGGTGGGTCGGTCCTTCCACGATCCGAGCGATGCCCGGTCCGCCGTGCTCGAGGAGGGGAAGCCGGACTTCTGCTTTGCGGGAACGCTCTTTCCGACCCAGTCCCATCCGGGAGCGGAGGGTTCGGGCCCGTCCCGGGTAAGGGAGGTGGCCGGGGCCGTGCCAGGGGTTCCGGTGCTGGGGATCGGGGGAGTCGAGATCTCCCGGATTGCCGCGGTGATGGACGCGGGCGCTTACGGTGTCGCCGTCCTCCGAGCCGTTTGGGGCTCGGAGGAGCCGGGAGAAGCCGTGACGGCCCTTCTGGATCGACTGAGTGGATGGACCGGATGAGGATCGGATGAGCGAAGAGGAACATGGAGGAGAGATGCCGCTCCAGGTGAACGGCGAGGAGCGCACCGTACCGGACGGACTCACGGTGAGGGGCCTGCTCGTCCATCTCGAGCTGGTCCCGGAGCTGGTGGTAGTGGAACGAAACCGCGAAATCGTGGATCGGTCGCGGTATGACGAGGTGGAGCTCGAGGCCGGGGACCGACTCGAGCTGGTGCACTTCGTCGGCGGAGGTTGAGTCGGCAGAGGTTGAGTCGGCGGAGGCGGAAGAGATCACGAAAACCCAATGCGAAGCGAATGTCATGACGATAGAAGCGGAGGGCCGCGATGTCTCGCGGTTGGATCGGGTCCAGGACGCACCGCTCCGGCTCGGGGACCGGGAGTTTGAATCCCGGCTCATCGTGGGGACCGGCAAGTACAGGGACGACGAGACGATGGTACGGGCGATCCGGGCCAGCGGGGCAGAGATGGTGACGGTGGCGGTGCGCCGGGTCGAGCTGGACCGGTCGAAGGAGGGTTCGATCCTCCACCACCTCGATCCCGACGAGTTCTTCATCCTCCCCAATACCGCCGGGTGCTACACCGCCGAAGATGCGCTCCGCTACGCACGGCTCGGCCGGGCCGCCGGGTTGAACGAATGGGTGAAGCTCGAGGTGATCGGAGACGAAAGCACCCTCCTTCCCGACGTCCACGCCACCCTCGAGGCGGCGCGCATCCTCGTGGAGGAAGGGTTCAAGGTCATGGCCTACACCAATGAGGATTTGGTCACCGCCCTGCGACTCGAGGATGCCGGGTGCATCTCGGTCATGCCCCTTGCCAGTCCGATCGGGAGTGGGCTGGGATTGGTAAATCCCTACTACATCCGGGAGATCAAGTCGCGGCTGGAAGTGCCCGTGATCGTGGATGCGGGGGTGGGTACCGCATCCGATGCCTGCGCCACGATGGAGCAGGGGGTGGATGGGGTCCTGATGAATACCGCGATCGCGGCGGCCGATCACCCCGCGACGATGGCTCGGGCGATGAGGCTCGGGGTCCAGGCGGGCCGGCTCGCGTACCTGGCGGGCCGAATGCCCACCAGGGAGATCGCGGTGCCCAGCTCCCCGACCCACGGGATGCTGGACTGACCGCTCCCCCGGGAAGGACCGCTCCGAAGTGACGGCCACTCCGGCCCGGGCTCGGGCCCTCTCCCTCCTCCGACGGGTGGACAGTGGCCGCCGTCTGGATCTCGCCTGGGAGGAGGAGGCCCCGGTGCTGGATCCGGGCGACCGGGGGTGGGTTCACGAGGCCGTGTTCGGAACGATCCGGCTCCGTGGGAGGCTTGACCACCTTCTGGATCTCCATCTCCACCGGGGGGTCGAGTCCGTGCCTTCCGAACTCCTCCAGATCCTTCGCCTGGGGGCGTATCAGCTCCTCTTCATGAGTTCGGTCCCCTCCTACGCCGCCGTTTC
>SLFU01000178.1 GCA_007124095.1 Gemmatimonadota bacterium | reverse complement strand
TTCGAGACGCTGGCCTTCGGGAATCTATCGGTCCTGATCAAGTACGGGGTGCAGTTCGGGCTCTTCGGGGGCAGCGTCCTCGGATTGGGGACCGAGCGGCATCACCGCCGGTATCTGCGCGAGATCGCGACGCTCGAGCTCCCTGGGATCTACGCCATGACGGAGCGCGACCACGGGTCGAACGTGCGAGATCTGGAGACGCGGGCTCGATACCTTCCGGAGAGCGATGAGTTCGAGATCCACACGCCGCACCCGGGCGCCCGGAAGGATTGGCTCGGGAATGCGGCACTGCACGGACGGATGGCGACGGTCTTCGCCCAGTTGGAGGTCAGCGGGGAGGCGCACGGTGTTCACGCGCTCCTGGTTCCGATCCGGGACAAGGAAGGGCGGACCATTGACGGAGTCGGGATTGAGGATTGCGGGGAGAAGGTGGGGCTCCACGGGGTGGATAACGGCCGCCTGAGCTTCGATCGAGTCCGTGTGCCGAGAGAGAACCTGCTGGATCGATTCGGATCGGTCGGCCCCGACGGGGAGTACCGGAGTCGAATCGCTTCACCGGGCCGCAGGTTCTTCACCATGCTGAGGACTCTGGTGGCTGGTCGGATCTCGATCGCTGCCGCCTCGGTGTCCACGGCGAAGAGCGGACTCGCGATCGCGGTGCGCTACAGTCACAAGCGTCGCCAGTTCGGGCCGTCCGGCCTGCCCGAGGTGCCCGTCCTCGACTACCTGACCCAGCAGCGCTCCCTTCTCATCCCCCTCGCCACTACCTATGCCCTCCACTTCGCGGTCCGCGATCTCGTTCGGGAGTATGGGCACACCCGGGAGGACGATGACGGATCGCAGGTGGAGGACGATGACGGATCGCAGGTGGACGTTCTGGCGGCCGGGCTCAAGGCGTATGCTTCGCGGCACGCGCAGGAAACGCTCCAGGCGTGCCGGGAGGCGATGGGTGGCCGGGGCTACCTCGCCGAAAACCGGCTCGGGTTCCTCCGGGAGGATACTGACATCTTCACCACTTTCGAGGGTGCCAACGTCGTTCTCCTCCAGCTGGTGGCAAAGGGACTCCTCTCCGAGTACCGGGACGAGATGGGAGACCTTCGCCTCTGGGGGATGGTCCGGGCGCTCGGGGAGCGGGCCGGCGACGAGGTGACGCGGAGGAACCCGGTCAGAAGCCGCAGAACCGCCGAAGAGCACCTTCGCGATCCCGAGGTGCAGCTGGATGCCTTCCGATTTCGCGAGCGGAGGCTCTTGCAGACGGCCGCACGGCGGCTGAAGGGGCGAATCGACGAAGGTATGGACTCCTTCCAGGCGATGAACGAGTGTCAGGATCACCTGGTCGCCTTGGCCCGGGCCCATGTGGAGCGAGTCGTCCTCGAGGGATTCCGGAAAGGTGTGGCGCAGGCGCGAGAAGGCGAGGGAGAGGAGGTCGGGGCCTGCCTTGAGTCTCTGTCCCACCTCTTCGCCCTTTCCCGGATGGAAAAGGACCGGGCCTGGTTCCTGGAGGCAGGATACATGGAGGGATCTCAGGCCAAGGCGATCCGGAAGTCCGTCAACCGCTTGTGCCGTGAGCTTCGGACCTCGGCCGTGGCATTGGTGGACGCGTTCGGGATTTCCGACGCCGTCCTCGGGGCTCCGGACGCCGTTTCGGGCCGAGCCGATTGACCGTGGCCGCGATTCGCGATTCGAGACCGGGTTGCCGCGGCTGGCGGCCGGAGCTTCGTTCCCCCTTCCCGACTCAGGGCCAGTGGCTGGAGTATACCTGGGTGTACCCGTCCGAAGTGAAGGCCAGGACATCGTAGGGGTCGACCCGGTCGCCCATCTCCATCCCTGGTGAGCCGATCGGCATGCCGGGGACGGCCAACCCTCGCACGGGGGGGGCTTCTGCGAGAAACTCCCTCACCACCTCACCGGGGATGTGGCCCTCGAAGACATAGCCGTTCACCACGGAGGTATGACAGGACGAGAGGTGCGGTCCCACGTCATATTCGTCTTTCACCTCGAACATGCGGGCGTTATCGACGTACGCGAGCTCCACATCGAAGCCGTAATCCTCGATGTGCGCCACCCACTCCGTGCAGCACCCGCAGGTGGGGGTGAGATATACCTTGATCGCGATCGGGTCGGCGTGGTCGAGGGGGATCGGTTCCCCAGCCGGATCGGGAGTGTTCTCCCCTCCCGCCAGAATCTCGGTGGACTCCATCCCGGGCTGAACATTTGCGGCGACCGAAGTGGAGGTGGGAGGGCCGCTCGAGAGGTACCAGACGATACTGCTGGCCGCGACCAGGAGAACGAGGAGGCCGGAGCCGAGGAGGATGGGTCTTCGATCATTCATGGGCCATTCCGGTCGGAGTGGTGCGGGATCCAGGACGGGCTCGGGGAGCCCGAGCCCCCCGAACCTTGGGAACCCCGCGCCCACATAGCCAGCTTTCCCTGGTACGGTTCCACGGCTTCCGGGTTCCCTCGCCCGCGTATTCCCCCCGCGCGGTCCCAAGGGCTCGTCAGGAGGCCCGTCGAGGGGCTCCTCCGCGAACCACCGTGGGGAATCGAGCTCCGGATCGAGGCGGGAACCTGGATGGGATGACGGAAACTCATGTTTCACTTTTTCGCCGTAGGCCCTAGATTCAGGCCGATCTTCCGGTGCTCCGCCGGCTTCGGATGTGGCGGCGGGGTCGGCCTTCGCGCTGACCGAGGATCGGAGCCCGCGTCCTGAAGTCCAACCACGAGGAGAGCTCCCGATGCTTCGTGAGAGGTGGATCCCGACGACACTCTTGACCCTCGTCCTCGCAACCGGCCATCCTCTTTCGGCCCAGCTTCCGCTGGAGGATTGGAGTGAGCGACCCGATGCCCGTGCGCCATCCGGGGTCGGTGAGGAGGTCATCCTCGCCCCGGGAAGCTTCGAGGTGCGTTACCGCCTCGAGGCCACACGCTTCGACGGGGCACTCATCGGGACCGAGGAGATCCCGATCGAATGGATCACCGCGGGATTCGAGCTCTCGGGCGAGCTCTTGCAGTGGGATATGGCTCCCCTCTCGATGACCCGGCAGCGCCATGAGCTGGAATTCCGGGCCGGCATCCTGGAGTGGCTCGGGACCTCCGTTCGGATCCCGCTGCACTACACCGAGGGCGATTTCAAGACGGGGGACCAGCACCCGGGCACCGTCTCCGATTTCGCCCTCGGGGACGTGGAGCTTCATCTCCTTTACGGGCTCCACGACGCATGGCCCTACCGGGCCCACTTGACTGCGGGGATCTCCCTTCCCACTGGACCGGTGGATCGAGGTGATCGCTTGCCCTCCGCTCCAACCGAGGAGCGCACGCTGCCCTATTCGATGCAACCGGGGGACGGCACCTTCGGCCTCCTCCCGGGGGTCGTCTTCGTCTCCGAGAACGATGCAGGGACCGTGGGTTTGCAGGCTTCCGGTCGCATTCCGTTGGGAGAAAACGACCGGGGCTGGACCCGGGGAAACGAGGTGAGCGCGAACGTCTGGATGGCCTATCGCTTCACGGACTGGGTGAGCGGCTCCGCCCGACTGAGCGCGCGGAGGACGGGGAGTGTCCAGGGGGGCGACGCCACGCTCGATCCCTGGAGTAGCCCGATGGCGCACCCGGCCCTTCAGGCGGGCACCCGGATCGATCTCCCCGTGGGAATGAATGTCCTATTCGCAGAGGGGCCGCTCCACGGGAACCGGCTCTTCGCCGAGTTCGTCCTCCCGGTCTACCAGGATCTGGATGGTCCGCAGCTGAAGGCCCAAGCAGGCCTTTCCGTAGGTTGGGCGGTCGCCTTCGGGCAGCCCTCCCCCTGACGGATACCAGCCCCGTTACCCTTCCACACGGACCAGGTGGAAGCGCTTCTTCCCCTTCCGAAGGACGAGGAACCGATCATGGAGGGCGTCCTCGGGGGTGACGGTGTAGTGGGGATCGGTAATCCGCTCGTTGTTGAGATAAACGCCACCCTGTTCCACCCCTCGGCGAGCCTCCCCACGGGACGACGCGGCACCGACTTCAGCGAGAAGTGCGACGATCCCCACTCCTTCCCCTCGCAGGCGGCCGACGTCCAGGGAGCTCGAGGGGACGTCGGCGAAGATTTCCTGAATCTCCTCGGCATCGAGTCCGGTGACCTCGCCTCCGAATAGGACCCGGGAGGCCGCTCTGGCTCGCGCCAGCCCGGTCTCTCCGTGCACCGCTCGCGTCACCTCCTCCGCCAGGCGCCTCTGGATACTTCGCTCGTGGGGCCGCTCCTCCAGCGCACGATCGAGCGCTTCCACCTCGTCCCTGGGGAGGAGGGTGAAGAAGCGGAGATAGCGCGAGGCGTCGGAGTCGTCGGTGTTCATCCAGTACTGATAGAAGCGGTAGGCCGAGGTCCGTTTGGGGTCGAGCCAGACCGTACCTTCTTCCGTCTTACCGAACTTCACTCCGGAGGCGGTAGTGATCAGGGGAAAGACCGCTCCGTAGCTACTTTCCCCGGTCATACGGCGGATGAGATCGATGCCTCCCGTGATGTTTCCCCACTGATCGCTTCCTCCCAATTGGAAGTGGCATCCGTGGTCTCTGGAGAGGCGGTAGAAGTCGTACGATTGGAGGAGGAGGTAGGAGAACTCCGTGAAGCTGATTCCGGTCGCGGTGTCCTCGAGCCGCCGTCGGACCGACTCCTTTCGGAGCATTGCGTTCACCGGGAAATGCTTCCCGACATCGCGCAGAAACTCGAGGATCCCCATTTCACCCAACCAATCCAGGTTGTTGACCATCCGTGCCGGATTCGGGACCCCCTCGAAGTCGAGGAAGGACTCGAGTTGGGCCCCCACGGCCTGTGCATTCGCCTCGGCCTCCTCCAGGCTGAGGAGCTGTCGCTCGCGCGTCTTCCCGGAGGGGTCGCCGATCAGCCCGGTTCCTCCTCCCACGAGGGCGATCGGAGTGTGCCCGGCGCGCTGGAGGTGTACCAGCCCCATGATGGGAAGGAGGTGCCCCACATGGAGGGAGGCGGCGGTGGGGTCGAATCCGACGTACGCGGCCTGGTTGCCGTCGGCGAGGGCTGCTTCGGCCCCCTCGGTCGCGTCGTGGAGCATTCCGCGCCAGCGGTATTCGTCGAAGAGGTTCAGGGCCATGGAGCGTGTCGTGGAGTCGGGTGCGCCGTACTGGAGTCGGGGTGACCGCCGTGACCGAACATAAGGGGCGCGAGGACGGAGGGAAGGGGGCGAACCGTGACTCCCGATCAACGGCCCGTCCAGAGGACGATCTCGCGAATCCGTTTTCGGTCGACCTTCCCGTTTGGGTTGCGGGGGAGCGATTCCACGATCCGGAGTGCCCGCGGACGCTTTGCCGCGGTCAGGACCGGTCGAACGAAATCCAGGAGATCCTCGAGTGTAAGGGACACCGATCCCTCCACCGGGACGATCACTGCCATCAGACTCTCCCCCCACTCCGCGTGCGGTAGTCCCACCACCGCCACCTCCGCTACGTCCGGGTGGGAGAGGATCGTCTCCTCTACTTCCCCCGGCTCTACGGTCACCCCACCGGTTACGATCCGGTCGGAGGCGCGACCGGTAATCCAGAGGTCTCCATCCGGATCGAGGTGTCCCAGGTCTCCGGTGTGGAGCCACCCGTCTCCGTCCACGTGAACGGGTGAAGGACCCGGGTCCCGCTCGGCTTGTCGCTCCGGGAGCGATCGAACCACGGTCGGGCCGCGCACGAGGATCTCCCCGACGCCGGTGCCCCCGTGCGATTCGGTTCTGGCCGCCCCTGCGGCCTCTCGGATCGTCAACTCCACACCCCTGAGGGGACGTCCGACCGACCCCGGCTTTCGTCGTACCTTTTGCGGTGGAGCGGTGGCCACCTGCGATGAGGCCTCGGTGAGCCCGTAGGTGAGTGCGACCGGGTAGCCGAGACGGAGGGCTCGCTCCAGAAGGGGCAACGGAGTCGGGGCACCCCCGAGTAGGATGCACCGTAGGGAACTCGGAGCAGGCTTCGATCCGCGGCAATCGAGTAGCCGCTGGAGCATGACGGGGACGAGGGACACATGGGTGACGCCTTCGTGCTCGATCGTCCCTTCCACCATCTCCGGGTCGAACCAGGGAAGGGGGATCAGCGCGCAGCCGAGGAGGCCCGCGCGGTGAAGGAGCACCAGCCCTCCGACATGCGACGGGGAAAGAAGGGCGAGCCAACGGTCCTCGTGGGAGAGCTTCAGCCGTCGTGCAGAGGCTTCCGCGGATGCGGCCAGGTGGCCGTGCGAGAGAATCACGGGACGGGGAGTTCCGGAACTTCCCGACGTGAGGAGGATCGCGGCGGGATCCGTCCGGGCCCCCTCGTATTCGAAGTCGAGGGGGGAGGCACGACCGCTGGGCGCACGAGATGCGTTCCACCTTGCGGCTACGATCTCGCTGCCGTCGGACACGACCGTCGCGGGGTGTCCTGCGGCGGCCAGGGCTCGCTCGGTCTCTCTCTCGGTCCACCGCACGTTCAGGGGCACGAGGATCCCCCCGACTCGCCACACCGCGTGAAGGAGGGCAACCGATTCCGGTGACGGATGGAGACGCATTCCGACTCGATCACCAGGCTCGACACCCCTCTCCAGGAGTCGGGCCGCCACTCGATCGACCCATCGGTCCAGCTCCTGGTAGCTCCACATGCGGCGACCCCCGAGGTCCTGCTCTCCCCTCGAGGGGCAGACGAGGGCGAGGGAGTGGGGCCGCTGCCGAGCCGCCAGCTGGACGGCATCTCGGGGAGGGGGAGATTGGGGTTCCATGAGGGGGTCCGACGCTCCGGGAGGTCCGGCCTAGAGAAGGACGAGGTCCGGCCTACCGAGGACGAACCCCACGGCCAGGAGGGCAGCGTACCAGGTCACGCCCCGCGCGGTGTTTCCGAGGGCGGCATTGAGTTCCCGAGGATCATGAAAGGTGAGCACGGTCGCGGTGGCTGCAAGGAGTGGCCGGGCTCCGGCGACGGCCAGGAGGGTCCAGGGAGTCCAATCGAAGAGAACCAAGCCGAGGATGGGGACCGCGAGCGCAATGAGCACGAGGAGAAGGTATTCCACCCGTGTCCCGGTCTCGCCCAGGCGCACCGCCAGAGTACGCTTTCCCGCCTTCTCGTCGGTGTCACGGTCGCGGAGGTTGTTCACGACGAGAATTCCGGTGATCAGGGCGCCCATCCCGGTACCGACGAGGAGGAGGTCGGCTGGAAACTCCCGAGCCTGAACCCAGTAGGTTCCGCCGACCGCGACGAGACCGAAGAAGACGAAGACGAAGAGATCTCCGAGCCCCCGGTACGCGAGGGGGAACGGGCCCCCGGTGTAGGCCAGGGCACAGACGAGGGAGAGAATTCCCACGACCAGGATGGGGAGGCCCCCGACCCAGACCAGATAGAGGCCGACCACGCTCGCCAAAGCGAGCACCATGAGTGCGCCCCGGATGACGGCCTTGGCCGGCAGGAGCCCGGCTTGAACGACCCGGGTCGGGCCGACCCGATCCTCGGTGTCTCCTCCCTTCATATAGTCGAAGTAGTCGTTCGCGAGGTTGGTCGCGATCTGGATCATCAAGGCCGCCCCCA
>SLFU01000207.1 GCA_007124095.1 Gemmatimonadota bacterium | reverse complement strand
GGACAACGGGTTCTGGGAGTGGTGGAACACTCTGCAGGCCGGCGTCGTGGAGCGGCGGAACGTCACGGTCTCACTCCTAAACGAGGATCACGATCCGGTGATGACCTGGCAGATGAAACAGGCCTGGCCCGTCAAGGTGGAGGGGCCCTCGTTGGACGGCACCGGAAACGAGATCGCCCTGGAGACCCTCGAGTTTGCCCACGAGGGGTTGAAGGTCAGCACCTGATGGCCGCCCGGACCCGCGTGTCGACCTCGAGGCCCTCGTGAGCCCAGACGTCCGCGACGAAGATCCCTATGTCAATTTCCTCTTCCGCATCCGGGTGGACGAGGTGGGGGAGCTCCGGTGCAGCGAGTGCTCCGGACTCTCGCTGGAGGTCGCCACGGAGGACTATCACGAGGGAGGCGAGAATCGGTTCACCTGGAAGTTGCCCGCCCAGGGCAGGGTTCCGATGCTCGTTCTCAAGAAGGGCATCGCCGAGGGAACCGACCTCTGGGACTGGTTCGTCCGCTGGCTGGAAGAGGGCATGGTCGAGCCCCGGGAGGGAGAGGTCCACCTCCTTTCCTCCGCAGAGGAGGGAATCGAGCCCCTTCGAGTCTGGGCCTTCACCGGGGGAGTCCCCGTGAAGTGGACCGGACCCGAGCTCCAGAGCCTTTCTCCGGGAATCGCCTTCGAGACGATCGAGATCGCCCATCGGGGAATTCGAATCCGGAAGTAGACGAGCCACTGTCGAGCCGTATCGCGCCCACGGAATCGAAGAGGAGGAGAGAGGATGCCGATCATCATCGGAGAGATCACCAGCGAAGTCGTCATGGACCCGGAGTCCAGTCGGGAAGGGTCGGGAGGGAGCCGGAAGGAGGGCCTGGAGGGGGACTCCGAGGCCTCCGAGCAGCTCATCCGTCTGGTCACCGAGGAGGTCCTGGCCCGCCTCCGCCTCGAGTGGTCACGGTAGATGGAAACCCGGGAGCTGGATGGTCGCCAACTCGACAAGTTGGTCATCGAAACCTACCCCGATCAGGACTTCGACGAGGCGGATGGGCAGTGGGTCGTCCTGTTCAATCCCTCCGACTTCTCGCTGACGCGAGCCAATCGCTATGACTCCGCTCCGGTGCAAGGAACGAGTCGTCCGTCCACGGCCTTCGCCCACGGGCTCCCCGACCAGCTTTCGGTCACCTTCCTCCTCGACGGCACCGGAGTCGTGGGCGACCCGGGTCCGGTGACGGAAAGGGTGAAGGAGTTCCTGGGTCTCATGCGATTTCGAGGAGAGGATCACAGACCCGCGTATCTGCGTGTGCGCTGGGGACCCCTCGACCTCCCCTGCGTGCTCAAGACGGCGACCGCCGCCTTCGTGCTCTTCAACCGTACGGGCGAACCGCTGCGGGCGCGCATTGCCGCCTCTTTCGAAGAGGTCATGGGAGAGCAGGAGCGGGTCAACCGGGAACGAGCCTCCTCCCCCGATCTCTTTCAGAGCTGGATCGTGGAAGAGGGAGAGTCCCTCGACGCGATCGCACACCAGGTCTACGGGAGTGTCCGGTATTGGCGGCCGATTGCCGAGGTCAACCACCTCGAGAACCCACGGGAGCTTCCCTCCGGGCTCCGCCTCGTTCTTCCACCCCTGGAGCGCTGAATGCCACGGACCTTACCCGTCTCCGGCCCCTCGGACCGTCCCGAGGTCGCCATTCGAATCGATGGGGAGCCCGTCTCCCGGACCCTCCGCTCCGACCTCCTCCGAGTCGATATCCACGAAGAGTTGGGACGCCAGGCTCGGGCCCTCCTGCTCTTCCGGAACTGGGACGAGGAGATGGAGGAGGTGAAGCACTCCGAGCAAGGCCCATTCCAGCCCGGCGCGGAGCTCGAGGTCGAGCTGGGCTACGGATCTGAGCTGAATGGCGTCTTTCAAGGCGTGATCACCGCCGTCCGGGGGCTCTTTCTCACCGGCCGCATCCCAACCCTCGAAGTCTCCTGCCGATGCCGGGGCGCGCTCCTTTCCGGACCGCGCCGCTCCCGGGCCTTCGAAGCGACGACGGATCGGGGTGCGGGCCAATCGATCGCCCAGGATGTCGGCCTGGAAGTGGATGGGGAGGACGGCCTCGAGCATCCTGTCCTCGTCCAGTGGAACGAGTCCGCGTGGGACTATCTCGTCCGGAGGGCTCAGGCGCTTGGATGGGTCCTCTATGTCCGCGACCGGACGCTCGTGTTCCGCCCACCGAACGTTGCGGAAGAACCGGTTGCGACCCTTCGGTGGGGAGGAACGCTGCAGGAAATCCGGATGGGAGAGAATATCCTCGAGCGGGTGGGTGAATCGACGCACCGCAGCTGGAGCCCTGGAAGCCAGGCCCCCGAGGAAGGATCGCTCCAGGCCGGAGAGGAAGGCCTCCCCGGCGGACGGCGACGCCCACTCGCGGAGGCTCTCGAGCAAGCCGGATGGGGGGATCGAAGGGAGCGCTTGGGCCATCCCGGCCGGATCTCTCCCGAAGAGCTGGCAGCTGGAGCGCGAGGCCGAATCATGGAGGAGACGCTCGCCTTCCACTCCGGCCAGGGTCGCACGCTGGGCATCCCCGAGCTCCGGATCGACACCCTCGTGGAGCTCGAGGGAGTGGGCGGCCGGTTCGGGGGACCGCACTACGTGACCTCGGTTCGCCACCTTCTCGACCAGGACCGATACGTGACCGCGTTTCAGCTTGGCCACCCCCCCGCTCCGGGCCCCAGGCCGGACCGTCCGGGGGGCCACGCGACCGGAGTTCATCCCGCGGTGGTGGCGGATCGGGACGACCCGGAGGGATGGGCCGGGGTCCGCGTCCGATTTCCCTGGCTGGGGGACGACTTTCCGCCCCTTCGAGCACGGCTCTCCACGCCCGACGCTGGCGGCGATCGCGGCTTCTTCTTCCTCCCGGAGGCGGACGACGAAGTGCTCGTGAGCTTTCTGGGAGGCGATCCCCGCTTCCCGGTGGTCGTGGGCGCGCTCTGGAATGGGGCGAACGCCCCTCCCGAGGAGGGGAGCGAAGGGAACGACACGCGAAGCATCATCAGTCGGGAAGGTCACCGGGTCACCTTCGACGACGGCGAAGGAGCGGGTGTGCTTCTCGAGACCGCCGGGGGTCGCCGGGCCTTCCTCTCGGACGGCGAGGGAGCGATCGAGCTCTCAGATCCCGACGGGAGCCGTATCGCCCTCGGGGCGGACGGCATCACGATCGAGGCCGGGCCCGGGAGGGACGTCTCGATCTCCGCCCCCTCCGGCGCGGTCGAGATCGAAGCCACCCGGCTCGACGCGGCCACCACCGGGCCGTGCTCGATCCAATCCTCCGCCACCCTGGACCTCGAATCTTCGGCGATCCTCGGGATCCAGGGGTCCCTCATCAAGATCAACTCATAGGGAAGACGCCATGCCACCGGCTGCAAGAATGGGAGATGTGACGACGCACGGGGGGACGATCGTCGGTCCGGGGGTGGCTACCGTCCTGGTGGGTGGAATGCCCGCCGCGGTAGCGGGAGACCTCCATGCCTGCCCGATCCCACCACCCTCACACGTCCCGAGCACCCCCTTTCCCATGGGGAGTGCCACCGTGGTGATCTCGGGCCGCCCCGCCCTCCGGGTGGGGGACATGTCGGGATGCGGGGCGACGGCCGCGATCGGTGCCCCCACCGTCCTTATCGGCGGATGAGCGACGATCCCCACCTCGGCACCGGCTGGGCCTTCCCCGTGCGGTGGAGATCTCGGGGCTCCGAACGCTCCCCCGGCGTGGAGCTCGTCTCGGGTGCGGAAGACGTGAAGGAGGCAATCCGCATCCTCCTCCAGACCCACCTGCGCGAGCGGGTCATGCGGCCCGACTGGGGCGTGGGGGTGGACCGGTACGTCTTCCAACCCGCCTCCCGGGAGACATGCTTTCGGATCGCGGCCGATGTGGAGCGGGCGATCGTGCGGTGGGAGCCACGCGCGATCCTCGAGCGAGTCGAGGCTACCCCACCCGGTGACGACAGCGCTCGGATCGACGTCCGAATCGACTTCCGGGTCGACCCCCATCGGCGGCCCGACTCCCTCGTCTTTCCCTTCTACCTCGAGGGGGGCGAAGAACCGTGACCCGGAGTCGCTCCCCCTACCGGGCCGACCTGCGAACCCCCGCGGACGTGGAGGCTCAAGTCGCACGGATCGCGCGGAGAATCCCACTTCCGGCCACTCTCGTGGATCCGGACGCGGGGCTCCGCACCTGGGCGGACCTCCTCTTCGAGGGCGATCGGGTGCGCGACCCCGAAGAGCCCTCACAGGCCATCCTCCGGGTGCTCAGCCACCTGCAGGCCGGTCTCGCCAGGCATTTCGACGACACTCCGGGACGTTTTCTCGAGTGGTTCATGGAGGAACGGTTGGGACTGCGAGCGCTGGGTCCGCTTCCCGATCGCGTCGTTCTCGCCGTGGAGGGGGATTCCCACCGCCTCCCCGCCACTCTGCCGGCGGGAACACGAGCGCTGGCCGGGAAGAATCGCTACGGAGAAGATCGGGAGTATTGGACTGAGGAGACGCTCGCCGTCCTGGGCATCGAGCCCTTCGGGGCGCACTCGATCCTGGGAGGGGCGTCCCGGGATCGGTACGTCCGCCGCCCGGCCGAAGAGGGTGAGCTCCCCCTTCCCCTCCACCCTTTCGCGGTCGGGGAAGGGGGCGAGCCCTCCTCTCACGAACTCTACCTCTCGAGCCCCCTCCTCCGGCACGAGGGACGGGGGGAGGCCAAGCTGCAGGTGGATGTCGGGTTCGCCGGCATCTCCCCCGGGGCAAAAGACTTGCTGGGCAGCCTGGTCTGGGAAGCCTCGGCCCCGGAGGGTCCGGCGAGTTGCGGGGTGGAGGAGGTCCCGGCCCCCAAGCTCAAGGCACGCCTCGATACGGTCCCGGGCCCCAAGGTCGTCCTCCGGATCACCCCCCCCGGTGAGGTGTGCCCCGACCCGGACTCCGGAATCCCCGATCCCTGGATCCGGGTTCGGATACCCCTCCCGGAAGAGGCGACGACCCTCCCGTCGGCCCCTTTCGAGTTCGCGTTCCGAAAAGCCGTCCTCCAGGTGCGCGGGATTGAGCTCCCGCCAGATGCCGGCTTCCACAACGGAGGCCTCCTCGATCTGGAGAAGGAGTTCGAGCCCTTTGGTCCGGTACCCCGCCGAGGAGACTCCTTCTACCTCGCCTGCGACGAGGCCTTCGGAAAGCCCCTTCACGCGGTGAGCGTCGACGTCGAGGTGCAGTCCGCCTCCTCTCCCGGCGGTGGACCGAGCCTCCAGCCGGCTCGCTACGAACTGGTCCACGCGGCGGAAGTGGACGTGACCTTCGACGCCAGTCTCTTGATGGCCATGATGCACGTCGAGGATCCGGCAGCGATTCCCACGAAGCTCCACGCCCTGACCATGCTCCCCGCCAAGGGAGAAACGACCCCCACCCTTCTTTGGCAGCGCCGCACGGCTTCAGCCTGGGAGACCTTCGCTTCCTCCGACCACCTGGGCAGCCTCGTCTCCACCGCCCTGCCCGGGCTCACGGAGGGTGCCGGAGCAAAGGGCGGTCCCGCATCCCGGCGTGCGGTCGTGGGTCGGCGGGAGGCACACTTCATCCGGATTCTCCTCGACGAGGGAGACTTCGGCTGGAAGGCGTACGAGCGGACGGCCCAGAAGAACGCCTACCACGCCGCTCGAAATGAACACGCCCAGGTCGTCGAGAACCCCATCCCCGACCCTCCGATCGTCTCCCGTGCCCGGGTAAGCTACGAGACGGCGCCTGCCTCCTCCGGACGCACCGACTCTCCCCTTTCCCTCCAACTCTTTACCCGAAACGGACTCGGGCTTCCCCACCCCGAGCCCCCCCTGGGTGGCGAGGCGGAATGCCTCCCTTTCCGCCGGCCGGTGTCGGAGGGAAGCGGTCGCTTCTACCTGGGGCTGGATCGACGGCATCCGGGGGAGCGGGTCTCGCTCTACCTCGAGGTGGAAGAAGCCTCCGTCTGCGATGGGGGGGGAGGGGCAGGAGTGGGAAGGCTCGATTGGAGGTATTGGACGGAGGGCGGAAGCTGGCTTCCAATGGAAGTGGACGACCGGACCGAAGGCCTGCGGATCTCCGGGCTTCTGCGCTTCACCACACCGTCGGACTGGTCGATAGGCGCCCCCGACGGGGGGGAGCACGAGGGCTTCTGGATCCGGATTGAAAGCTCGGAGCCCTACCGGATTGGGGCCATCCGGGCCGTGATCCCGGACGCCACGGAAGCCGTCTACCGGCTGAGTCACGGTCGGGAGGAGGAGGACGCGACGCCCGAGGAGCCCCTCGGCTCCGAGGAGGTGAGAGGCCTTCGTACTCCTCGACCCGGAATCAAAGGCGTGACGAACCCCGCTCCGTCCCGGGGAGGCCGCGGGCCCGAGCCCCGTCATGAGTTCCTGGGCCGGGCCGGCGGAGAGCTCCGGCACCGCGGCCGCGGCATCTCGTCCTGGGACCTCGAGGAGCTCGTCCGGACTCGCTTTCCGGAGGTCGGCCTCGTACGTGCCCTTCCCCACCACTCGGAGACGAGCGATTGCGCCCCGGGCCACGTCGGGCTCGTGGTCCTCCCGGAGACGGATCGGGGGGAGCCGTCCGAACGGGAGCGCCTGCCCCACCCCGGTCTCCACCTCGCGGGCCGGATCCGGAGATTCCTCGCCTCCCGCATCCCCCTTCACATGACGGTGCATGTCCTCTGCCCCCGTTACGTCGAGGTCGGAATTCGAGCGGAGTTCACCCTCCGGAGGGGAGTCACGGTGGGAGAGGCTCGCGAGGAGGTGGGTCGGTTCGTCCGGACCCTGCTCCATCCACTCACCCGGCTCGAAACGGGTGCAACGCCGACCGCGGGCGTCTTTCGCTCGGAGCTGGTCCACGCGCTTGGGGAGCATCCCCTCGTGACCGATGTTGGGAGGCTCCGTTTCCTGGGCGCATCCGGATCCCTCGAAGAGCTGCGTCCCGACGATCCGTGCCGTGGCTTCATCGCCTCGGCGGCCCATCACGACCTGCATCCGGAGGTCTCACCATGAGCCGCCCCCGTGCCGTCTCGACGACGCTTCGGGACCCCCAAACCCGCCCTCCGGACGAGGATTTCGAGAGTCTCCGCCAGAAGGCGATCGATCGGCTTGGCGCCTCCGCGCCCGACTGGACGGACCACAACCTGCACGACCCGGGGATCACTCTCCTGGAGGTCCTCCTCTGGGGGCTCTCCGACCTCCACTACCGCACCGAGTCGCAGGACTTCAGAGGCTGGGCGGCCTGGCGGGCGGAATGGAGAGGCCTCAGCCTCGCGGAGGGAAGCCGCGACCGGGACGGGACTGCCGAGCTGCTCCGTGACCGGAAGGAAGAGATTCGAGAGGTGGTCGACGCCGCCTCGAGCCGCGCGGAGGCGATCCAGTCCGTGGTCGATGCCTTCCGGGACGAGGGGATTCGCCCCGACGACTCGGCGGAGGCGCTCGTCCGAGCCATCCGCGAGCCACGCCTCCACCGGGCAACCCTTCAGTCTTCGGGACCGGTCAAAGCGCTTCTCGCAAGCGGGGCTGAGGACCAGGAACTCCGCAGCCGGATCCGCCAGATCCTGGAAGAGCCCGCACTCTGGCCGGAGGAGATCAACGATCTCCTTCTCCGCACGCGGATC
>SLFU01000146.1 GCA_007124095.1 Gemmatimonadota bacterium | reverse complement strand
CCCTCCTTGTCCGCGTCCAGGATGGCCACCAGGGAGACCTCGGGGAGGTCCAACCCTTCACGGAGGAGGTTGATGCCCACCAACACGTCGAACCGGCCGAGCCGCAACCCCCTCAGGATCTCCATTCGTTCGATGGTGTCGATGTCGGCGTGCATGTATCGAACGCGCACCCCCACCTCCTGGAGATACCCGGAAAGGTCCTCGGCCATCCGCTTGGTGAGGGTCGTGACGAGCACCCGCTCCCCCCTTTCTTCCCGGTCTCGAATCTCCGCGAGGAGATCGTCGACCTGCCCCTTTACAGGCCGGACGACCACCTCCGGATCCACGAGGCCGGTGGGCCGGATGATCTGCTCGACGACGACGCCCTCCGAAAGCTCCAGCTCTCGCTCGCCCGGCGTCGCCGAGACGAAGACTGCCTGGTGCAGCATCTCCTCCCACTCCTCGTATCTGAGCGGCCGGTTGTCCAGGGCGGACGGGAGGCGGAAGCCATGTTCCACCAGGGTGGTCTTCCTCGAGCGATCTCCCCGGTACATCCCGGTGATCTGAGGAAGAGTCTGATGGGATTCGTCCACGATCATCATGAAGTCATCGGGAAAGTAATCCAGAAGGCAGGCCGGGCGATCTCCCGGCTCCCGGCCGGCCATATACCTGGCGTAATTCTCGATCCCCGGGCAGGTGCCGATCTCGAGCATCATCTCGATGTCGAAGTTGGTCCGGGACTCGATCCTCTGGGCTTCGAGCATACGTCCATGGCGCTGGAAATGCTTGACACGCTCGTCCAACTCCTCCCGGATCCGGGGCACGGCCCGTTCGATCGTCTCCCGGTGCGTGACATAGTGCGATGCGGGATAGATCGCGGTACGGTCGAGGGAGGTGATGAGCTCCCCCGTCAGGGGATCGAACCGAGTGATCCGCTCCACTTCATCACCCCAGAACTCGACACGAATCGCCTGCTCCTCGTACGCGGGAAGTACCTCCACCGTATCCCCGCGCACACGAAACGTCCCCCGCTCGAACTCGATGTCGTTCCTGCGGTACTGGACTCCGACGAGCCCCCGAAGGAGCGCGTCCCGACCCACTTCCTCCCCGGTTCGGACTTCGAGCATCAGCGCCCGGTAGTCCGCCGGATTTCCCAGGCCATAGATACATGAGACGGAGGCCACGACCACCACGTCCTCCCGTTCGAAGAGCGAGGAGGTGGCCCGGAGGCGAAGCCGGTCGATGTCCTCGTTGATCGCCGAGTCCTTTTCGATGTACGTGTCGGTGGCCGGTACATACGCCTCTGGCTGATAGTAGTCGTAGTACGAGACGAAATACTCCACGGCGTTCCGGGGTAGGAGTTGCTTGAGCTCGCCGTAGAGCTGGGCGGCCAATGTCTTGTTGTGCGACATCACCAGGGCGGGCCGCCGGTGATCGGCGATGACGTGGGCCATCGTGAGAGTCTTCCCGGTGCCGGTGGCCCCGAGCAGGGTCTGGAAGCGATCCCCTCGGGCCAGACCCTGGGAGAGTTCCTGGATTGCCTTGGGCTGATCGCCCTTGGGCTCGTATGGAGCCTCGATTTTGAAGTCCGGCATGGCAGAAGGGATGATACCTTGAAGTGGAGGATCTGTGCCCGAAGGTGAGGTCGCTTGCTTCAACCTTTGCCTGATTCTACGGTACATTCCAGGGTACATTCCAGTGTTCCCGCTTCCAGTGCTCCCGCTTCCCTCGATTCGCGCCCTCCACGCCAGGTGGACGAAGATGAGCGTACCCCCACCCTTGAAGCATCGCCCGGCGCGCCCCTCCTCCGCTCCCTGGCACACGGCCATCTCGTGGGCGCTCGCTTGCCTCCTTCTTCTTCCGGCGGTTCCAACCTGGACGAGCCTCCCCGATCCTCCCGGACTGCCCGGCCTCCTCGAGGCTCAGGTGCGCGCCCCGGCGGTGGGGACGGTCGAGGCGGCACTCCTCCTCCGGCAGCTTGATGGGGAAAAGCGAGTGCTCATGATCGGGGCCCACCCGGACGATGAAGACACAAGCTTCCTGGCTACCCTCGCCCGAGGGGAGGGGGCCAGGACTGCCTATCTCTCCCTGAGTCGCGGGGAGGGAGGCCAGAACCTGATCGGACCCGAATTGGGGGAGGCGCTCGGAATCGTCCGCACCGGGGAGCTCGTTTCGGCCCGCTCCCTCGATGGTGCGGAGCAGTACTTCACCCGCGCATTTGACTTCGGGTTCTCGAAGACCGCGGAGGAGACCTTCGGTCATTGGCCGCCGGAGGAGCTGCTGCGGGACGTGGTACGTGTGATCCGGACCTTCCGCCCGCACGTGGTAGTTTCGATATTCGCCGGCACGCCCCTGGACGGGCACGGTCAGCATCAAGCCTCGGGGATCGTCTCCGGAAGGGCGTTCGATGTCGCCGGGGATCCCGAGCGTTTCCCCGAGCAACTGGTCGGAGGAGTGGGTGCCTGGGAGCCACTCAAGTTGTATCGGCTGACCCGCCGGGATCCTGAGTCGGCCACAGTTCGAATCGAGACGGGAGCCCTCGATCCCCTGGTGGGGAGGTCGCACTTCCAGGTCGCCATGGAGAGCCGAAGCCGCCATCGGTCCCAGGACATGGGCGCGCCCCAGCTTCCCGGACCGCGGCAGTCGGGCGCCCAACTCCTCGAGAGCCGGGTCGAGCCCCCTCCCGAAGGACCGGACGGGCTCTTCGCCGGGATCGACACCTCCCTCGTGGGGATCGCGCGGGCCGCCCGGGCACCCGATGAGCCAATTCTCCTCGCTGCGATCGAGGCGTACAGGGACGGCATCCGGGAAGCCAGCGACCTCCTCCTCGCCGGAGACCCCGACGCCGTCACCCCCCTCCTGCTGGCTGCTCTCGAGAGCCTCGACGGCGCCCTGAGCTCTGGCGAGGCCGCCCCGGCGGGCCCCGGGAGGGGCGAGCTCCGATCCGTCCTCGAAGCCAGGAGGGAGAAGCTCGGCCGGGCCATTCTCGCCACCGCCGGAATCGTAACCGACGTCCGGGTTGATCGAGACCGAATCGTCCCCGGAGAGGAGGCGGAGGTCGAACTCCTCGTCTGGAACGGGGGAAGCCGGGAGGTCGTGGTGGAGAACGTCTCGCTCCTCGCGCCGGAGGGATGGTCGGTCCAATCCGACGGACGCCCGCTCACCGCGGGTGGATCCCCGGTGAGCATGGGTGGCTCAGGGGGTGACGCGTTGGCTGCGGTGCCGCCCGGAAACCTTCGGAGGTGGTCCTTCCGGATACGGACTCCTCACAACCAGGACCCAAGCCGCCTCTATTACCTGGAGGAGGAACGCGAGGGGAGCTTGTACCGGTGGCCCGCCGACTCCGACCGCCTCGGGCTGCCAGGAAATGCTCCCCTCCTCGAGGGTCGGTTCGAGCTCCAGGTCGAAGGATCCACGCGTCTGCAGGTGGATCGTCCCGGAAGCCATGTCGGGGTGGACGGAGCACAGGGGGAATTTCGCGTTCCCGTCTACGTAGTGCCCGCGGTTTCAGTAGAAACAGACCGGAGCACGATCGCCTGGCCGCGCGAGTCCGATGACCCTCGGACCGTGAACATCCAGGTCACGAACCACTCGAGCGAGGAGCTTACGGGGCGACTCTACCTCGACGGGCCCGACGGATGGCGCGTGGAGCCAGAGGACCGGGAGCTCCGGATCTCACCGCGAGGCGGAGAGACCTCCGCATCGTTTCGAATCGAGCCAACCGGAGGTGCCGTCCCCGGGCGAACCTTCTTTCAGGCGGTTGTGGACTCCGGGGGACAAGAGTACACGGAGGGCTTGACCCTGGTGGACTACCCGCACACTGACGCAACCCCATTCTACCAGCCGGCCGGAGTGGACGTTTCGAGCTTCCCGGTGGCGGTAAGGCCTGGGATTCGGGTCGGCTACATCATGGGGTCGGGAGACGGGGGAGCGCAGGCACTCCGGGACCTGGGAGTCGAGGTGGAAACCCTCGGACCCGAGGAGGTCCGCAGTGGCGACCTCGGGCGGTTCGATACCATCGTCCTGGGCATTCGAACCTACGAGACCCGGCCGGACGTGGTGGCCTCCAATGATCGGCTCCTGGATTTCGCCCGGAATGGAGGAACAGTCGTCCTGCAATACCATCGATACGAGTATTCCGAAGGGAACCTTGCCCCGTATCGGATCCGGATCCGCCGCCCCCATGACCGGGTCACCGATCCCGAGGCTTCAGTTACCTTTCTGGAGCCCGACCACCCTGCCCTCTCTATGCCCAACGCGATCTCGGAGGAGGACTTCAGCGGATGGAACCAGGAACGAGGGCTCTATTTCCTCAACGAATGGGATCCCGCCTTCACGCCCCTCCTCGAAATGGCCGATCCGGACGAGGCCCCGAACCGGGGATCACTAATGGTGGCTGCCCTGGGCGACGGCGCCTACGTATACACGGGTCTCGCGCTCTTCCGGCAGTTTCCACAGGGGGTTCCTGGGGCCTACCGCCTCCTCGCGAACCTGGTCTCCCTCCGAGGGCAGGACCTGTGAGAGTGACGCTCCTCCTCTTGACCCTCCTCCTCCTTCTCCCCGGGTGCGGACCCTCGGCGGAAAACACCCTGGTCGTCTACACCCCGCACGGGCGCGATCTCCTGGATCACTTTGGGGCACGCTTTCAGGAGCTCCACCCCGAAGTCCAGGTGCAGTGGCTGGACATGGGCTCACAGGAGGTCCTCGACCGTCTCCGCTCCGAGCGCACCAACCCACAGGCCGACGTGTGGTGGGGAGCCCCTTCCGACATGTTCGCCCAGGGGGCTGAGGAGGGCCTGCTCGAACCGTACCGGCCGAGCTGGGCCGATGTTCTCCCCCCCGAGGGGCAGGGCCCGGGGGACCACTGGTTCGCGACCTACCTCACCCCCGAGGTGATCGCCTACAACTCGGCGGCGGTGAGCCCAGAGGAGGCCCCAGGGGACTGGGACGACGTGCTGGACGAGCGCTGGTACGACGAGGTCCTCATTCGGGAGCCGCTGGCTTCGGGTACGATGCGGACGATCTTCTCGGCGATCATCTACCGTGAATCGGAGGGGACGGGCGATCCTCAGGCGGGATACGACTGGCTTCTCCGACTGGATGCCCAGACGAAGGAGTACGTCCTGAATCCGACTCTCCTCTACCAGAAGTTGGCTCGGCAGGAAGGGTTGGTCACCCTCTGGGCCATGCCCGACATTCAGCTTCTCCAAGCCAACACCGATTACCCGATCGACTACGTGATCCCCGAGGGAGGCACCCCTGTGGTCGTGGACGGGATCGCGGTGGTCCGCGGCGGACCGAACCCGGAGCTGGCCCGAGCCTTCGTGGAGTTCGCTGGGAGCAAGGAGGCCCTGACCGACGCCGCGGAGCGCTTCTTCCGGATCCCGGCCCGCACGGATATCGACCCTGAGAGCCTCCCCGACTGGCTCCAGGACGCCCTTCCGCGGATCCGACCGATGGATCTGGACCGAGAGCTCATCCGGGAACGCACGCCCGAGTGGATGAGCTACTGGGACTCAAACATTCGAAGGCGGGGGCGGGCCTCCCGGTGATCCTTCAGGTCGACGGCGCCACCCGTCGGTTCGGAGATGTCGTGGCGGTGGACCGGCTCCACCTCGAATTGGTTCGCGGCGAGTTCGTCACGCTCCTCGGCCCGTCCGGTTGCGGAAAGACGACGGCGCTCAGGTTGATCGCGGGATTCGAGCGACCCGACGAAGGGCACATCCACTTCGACGACACCGATGTGACCCGATGGTCCCCTCAGCGCAGGGGATTTGGAATGGTCTTCCAGAACTACGCTCTCTTCCCCCACCTCAACGTCTTCGAGAACGTCGCCTTCGGCCTCCGGAGTCGGAAGCAGCCCGCCGAGGAGATTCGGCGGCGAGTCCGGGCGGCTCTCGAGAGGGTCGACCTCGACGGGTACCAGGAGAGGGCCGTGCAGGCCCTGTCCGGGGGACAGCAGCAGCGGGTCGCCCTCGCCCGCGCCCTCGCAATCGAACCCGCTCTACTCCTCCTGGACGAGCCCCTTTCCAATCTGGATCATGCACTTCGGGTCCGAACCCGGGCGGAGTTGCGGGCCCTGGTGAAGGAACTTGGAATCACCGCACTCTTCGTCACCCATGACCAGGAGGAGGCCTTCGACCTCTCCGACCGGGTCGCCGTGATGCACGACGGCCGGATCCGACAGATCGGGAGTCCCCGGGCACTCTATGAGGAGCCCGTAGACCGTTTCGTGGCCAGCTTCATGGGTCGGGTGAATTCCCTGTCGGTGACCGTCCTGGAAGGTGAGCGTGGGGAGGGGGCCGCCGACTCGCTCGGCCCCCGACGCCCGGTTCGACTCCGAAATGGGGCCCGGTGGCTCGTCCCGGCACGGGAGAGGGAGAGCGGGGCCGAGCGGGCAGAGGCCGGGACCGACGGGCTCCTCTTGATCCGCCCGGAGGACCTGGCCTTCCGGGACGAGGGCGAGCGAACGCTGGAAGGGATCGTGAGGGACCGCCGGTTCCGGGGAGCCCTCACCCTCTACCAGGTGGAAGTCGAAGGGATCGGCCCGCAAGGAGGGCCGGAGCTCCTCGAGTTGGCAGGTGGCGCCGGAGGGCCTTCCGAGGGAGATCGGGTCCGAATCGGTCCCCACCCCGAGGCTCGACTCCACCTCTTTCCTGCACGACAGGTGGGCGCGTGATCCGGCTCTGGCTGATCCTGTCGGCTTTCTTCGTGCTCATCTGGCTGGTCCTCTATCCGCACCTCTTCGTGCTCGGGGACTCCGTCTGGATTGACGGAGCCCTTTCCCTGGACGGGTACCGACGGTTTTTCACGAGCCGTGCGGAGCTCGAAGCCCTCTGGGGCAGCGTCTGGATCAGCCTGGGAAGCGTCTTGCTCTCCGCGCTGATCGGGATCCCGCTCGCCTTCCTCTTCACCCGGTACAACTTTCCTGGGCGCAACGTCTTCGGAGCTTTGGCCGCCCTCCCCGTCCTCCTCCCGCCCCTGGTCGGGGTCATTGCATTCATGTTCTTGTACGGGGAGAGCGGAATCTTCACCCGCTCCGTACAAGCGGCCTTCGGGCTCGAGCGTCCTCCCTGGAGGCTGGTCGGAGGCTGGGCGATCCTCCTCGTCCATGCCTATTCCATGTACGTCTATTTCTATCTCTTCACAGCGGCGGGGCTGGCCCGCCTCGATGGATCGACCGCGGAAGCGGCGGAATCGCTCGGAGCCGGAAGATGGCGTACGCTCACCCGCGTGACCCTCCCGATGCTGGCGCCCTCCTTCCTGGCCGCCTCCCTCCTCGTATTCATGACGTCGATGGCCTCCTTCTCCGCCCCGTACATCTTCGGAGGAGGATTCCGAGTCCTGACGACCCAGATCTTTGCGAGCAAGGTAAGCGGGCAGCTCACCATGGCCATGGTCGAAACCGTGATCCTGGCCTCCGTCTCCCTCCTCTTCCTCTGGATACTCAGCCGATTCCGGCGAGGTCGGGAGTTCGCCGCGGTCGGCAAGGGAACGGGCACGGCCAGGACGGAGATCCGCTCTCCTTGGGCTCGGGCATTGATCCCCATGCTGGGAATCGGGGGGGTCTTCCTCCTCCTCCTTCCCCACCTCACCCTCGTCCTCGTGTCCTTCGTGCCCGAGGGCGCTTGGACGATCCAGATCCTGCCCACGCGCTACACCCTCGACAACTATCGGAGCCTTTTCTCCGATCCACAGCTCTGGGTGCCGGTCTGGAACTCCCTTCAGATGGCGAGCCTCGCAACGGCCGGGAACCTAGTATTCTGCTTCTTCGTAGCCTACCTGCTGGTGCGAGGGAGGTTTTTCGGGAAGGGCGCACTCCTCACCCTCACTATGCTTCCCTGGGCACTCCCGGGCACGGTGATCGCCGTCGCCCTCGCAGTCACTTTTTCGGCGAACCAGCCCTGGTTCGGGCGATGGGTGCTCGTGGGTTCGTTCTGGATTCTCCCGCTGGCCTATTTCATCCGGAACATCCCCCTCGTGGCGCAGGCGGCCATCGCCTCCTTCCGTCAGTACGACCCGGTCCTGGAGGAGGCATCGCAGTCGCTCGGCGCGAGTTGGACCGAAACCATGCGGAGGGTGGCTGTTCCCCTCGTCCTACCGGGCTTGGCCGTGGGCGGACTCCTCGCATGGGTCGCGGCGCTCGGCGAATTCGTTTCCTCGATCCTCCTCTACACACATCGCTCCAGACCGATTTCGATCGAGATCCTGTCGCAGCTCCGTGCCTTCGACTTCGGTGCGGCCGCCGCCCTCGGCGTGGTCCTGGCCGCCCTGATGACGCTGGCCTTCGCGTTTGGGGGAAGATTTGTGCGAGGAGGGATCGCCGGCGAACCCAGGGGATAGACGGTATCAATCCCGGGCGGCGACCTCCAGAGCCCCCCGGAGCCCGGAGCGCGTGTCCAGAATCACCCTGACCGGGATGCGCTCCAGCAGGTCGGAGAGCGGCCCCTTGTCCAAGAACGCCTTCATGAAGCCACCGGCTCGCAGGCGATCCACGATCGCGGGAGCGATCCCCCCGGCCAGAAACACACCCCCTTCGGCCCGAGTGGTCAGCGCGAGGTTTCCCGCCTGTGAGCCGTAGGCCGAAATGAAGAGGTCCAGCGCCTCCACGCAGGTATCGTCCGCACCTTCGAGCGCCCGAGCCGAGATCACCCGGGACGGCTCTCCCGCCTCGAACGCCCGTCGGGTCTCGGGAGACTCGTTCATGGAGCCGCTCTCGACCAGGAAGCGGTAAACGTTCACGAGCCCCGGGCCGGAGACGACCCCCTCCCACGATACCCTAGGCATCCGCGTCCAGAGATGCTCGAGGAGCCTGCACTCTTGCGGCGTGCGGGGAGCGAACTCGGCGTGTCCCCCCTCGGACGGGTGGACCACGTAGCGGTTCCCGTTCCAGAGGAGGAGCCCCTGTCCGAGCCCGGTCCCGGCCCCAATGATCGCGATCGGAGGACGCTCGCCGGACGAGGAAGCCGCGCCTTCATGCAGCACTGTGAAGGAGCTGGGGGGGAGCGTGGGGAGCGCATGCCCCACAGCAGAGAAGTCGTTTAAGAGCCGCACACGAGGAATCCCGGTCTCGCGAGCGATCTCCTCCGAGTCCACAATCCATCCGCGGTTCGAGAGGCGGCCCCGGCCCAGGTCGACCGGACCCGCCACTGCGAGGACGGCCTTGTCCGGTGCCGCACCGCCTCCGCCGGGGCCCGCCAGAAACTCCCTCAGGATCGGGGTCAGTCCCGCGTAGTTACCACTGGGAAAGTGCCGTTCCCGGAGGACGGTCCAGCCCTCGGCTTTGCCCTTCCACTCGGCGAGGGCGAGCCGCGCATTCGTCCCCCCGACATCTCCGACGAGTGCCCTCATGCGACGGAGGGTACTGCCGACCAGGACCGCGAGACCGCAACCGATTCACGGAGGCGCAAGAACTCCATCCGTTACTCCAACTCCACGAGGTCGGAGCTCCCGAAGGACTCTCGACGTTCCACCGAGAGCACGCCCTTAACCCGTCCGATGCCCTTCATGACCTTCTTCAGGTGACTCAGATTCTGGACTTCGACCACGAACTCCCCCAGCATGCCGGAATCCAGCGCCCGTATGTCGGCGTGTTGGATGTTGGTGCCGGTCTCGGCGATCGCCCGAGCGATGTCGGAGAGAAGCCCCCGGCGATCCGTTCCCCGCGTATAGAGCTTCACGAAGAAGCGGTCCCCTTCCTCCGCGGACCATTCGATCTCGACCCGACGCTCGGGATCCTTTGAGAGGTTGAGGACGTTCGGACAGTCCTTGCGGTGGATGGAAACTCCCCTACCGGCCGTGATATAGCCGATCACGTCATCGCCAGGGACCGGCTGGCAACACTGTGAATACCGGACCATGAGGTTGTCGAGGCCCTGGATCTTCACCCCTGGATCCGAGCGCCGCAGCTTATCGGCGATTCGGCGAAGGGGGGAGGGTGAGGGAGGCTTGGGCTCCTCCGCCTCCTCCTGGGGGAAGAGCTCCCGGATCACGGCCGACGGGCCAAGATCCCCGCGACCCAACGCAGCAAGCACGTGCTCCCACTCTCCGAGCTCCAGCGATTCCGCCGCCTCATCGAGCTTCTCGGCCACAGGGAGCGCGATCCTGCGTTTCCTGAGGTCCCGCTCCAGGAATTCCCGGCCCAGCTTCACGGACTGTTCGTGCTCCTGCTGGCGAATCCAGTGGCGGATTCGCTGGCGGGCCCTCGACGTCTTCACGAAGGCGAGCCAGTCTCGCGATGGCGTCTGCTTTTGAGAAGTCAGGATTTCGACGGTGTCGCCATTCCGGAGCTCCCGCGAAAGGGGTGCGATCCGCCCGTTCACCTTCGCACCGGCACAGTGCTCCCCGATCTCGGTATGCACGGCGAAGGCGAAGTCTATCGGAGTGGCACCCACGGGAAGCTGCTTCACCTCCCCTTTTGGAGTGAAGACGAAGATCTCGCCCAGGAAGAGATCCATCTTGAGGAACTCCATGAATTCCTCGGGCTCCGATGCCTCCTGCTGCCACTCCAGGACCTGGCGGAACCAGGAGAGGGCCTCATCCACTTCGTCGGACTTTCGCTCCCCCTCCTTGTAGCGCCAGTGCGCGGCAATTCCGTACTCCGCGGTGCGGTGCATCTCCTCGGTCCGAATCTGGATCTCGTAGCGCCGCCCCCCGGGTCCAAACACGGTGGTATGGATCGAGCGATACATGTTCGACTTGGGCGTCGCGATGTAGTCGTGGAACCGCTCCTGAATCGGGGTCCAGGTGGAATGGATGAGACCCAGCGCACCGTAGCAATTCTGGACCGTGTCGGTGATGACCCGCACCGCCATGAGGTCATAGATCTCCTCGTAGGGCTTGCCCCGCTTCTGGATCTTTCGGTGAATGGACCAGAGGTGCTTCGGGCGCCCCATGACCTCCACGGGGATCCCGGCCCCCTGCAGCAGCTCCTGAAGAGGGCGCTGAAGCTCGAGGATCTGCCGCTCCCGCTCCTTCCTTCGAGCCTGTACCAGTCCCCGGAGGTCCTCGTACTCCCTGGGCTCGAGAAACTTGAAGCAGAGATCCTCCAGCTCCCACTTCACCTGGGCCATTCCGAGCCGATGGGCGAGGGGGGCGTAGATCTCCCGGGTCTCCAGAGCGATTCTCTGCTGCTTGTCGCGGGGAAGGTACTGGAGCGTCCGCATGTTGTGCAGCCGGTCGGCCAGCTTGATGAGGATCACCCGGGCGTCCTCGGCCATCGAGAGGAGAAGCTTCCGGTAGTTCTCCGCCTGGCGCTCGGTATGGGAACGGAAACGGACCTTACCGATCTTGGTTACCCCGTCCACGATCGCCGCCACCTCGGCCCCGAACTGTTCCTCCACGTCCGCGAGGGCATACTGCGTGTCCTCGACCACATCGTGGATCAAACCGGCAATGAGAGAGGCGGAATCGAGTCGGAACTGGGCCAGGATCGTGGCCACCTCGACCGAGTGACTCACGAAGCCCTCACCCGAAGCTCTCTTCTGTCCCCGGTGCGCCTCCTCGGCGAGCTGGTATGCTTCGCGGATCCGCTCGACATCCAGCCGATTGGAATACCCCTCCAATACCCGGGCCAACTCGCGTGGGAGCCCGGTGATGGTGGGGTTCGGGGGCTTGGTGGTTTCGGCCGGGAGGCTCATGGAAGCCAATCTAATCGGCGATTTCTCAGATGGACACTCGACGCCCCGGCCGCGCCCCGTCGGAGGTGGGGCCGTGCCTCTTGAGGCGACCGTGCGTCTAGCGACTCAGGGTGCTACACCCGAGCCCGCATGGGGCTCCGACGGGGGGAGCGCCGTCTCCCATCGGCCCTCTCCCACCACGATATGGTCGAGGACCCGGATTCCGATCGACCGGCCGGCTTCGATCATCTGGCGGGTTACGGCCCGATCCTCGACCGAGGGCGAAGGGTCGCCGGAGGGGTGGTTGTGGACGAGAATGACCGAGGCCGCATTCTCGAGAATCGCCGGCCTAAATACCTCCCTCGGGTGGATGAGGGAGGCGTCCAGAATCCCGCGTGTCACCGTGACGTCGCGCAGCACTCGGTGTTGGGTATTCAGGAGAAGGGCGTGGAACTCTTCGTGTGGAAGATCGCGAAGCCGAGGTGCCATGAGCCGGTGGACATCCTCCGGACCTCGGATGCGCGGGCGCACAGGCAGCCCTTCCTCCCGGGCCCGAACTCCGAGCTCGGCGGCCGCGAGAATTCGGGCCGCGGTGGCCCGCCCCACTCCGGGGATCACCTCCAGATCGGCCGGCGAAGCCGCCGAAAGGGAACGCAGCCGGCCGCCCACGGTCTCCAGGACACGATCCGCCACGACGAGGACCGAGCAGCCCGAGCCTCCGGATCCGATCACGAGGGCCAGGAGCTCTCGGAGGGAGAGGGCTCGCGGTCCAAGGACTCGAAGCCGCTCTCGGGGGCGTTGGGACATCGGAAGTCCCATGACTTCCGGCCGAGGTGCGTTGCTCATGGCCCGAAGGTAGCGCGAGTCGATCAGCGAGCTCTCAGCATGCGAAGCGGCAGGCGCCTACTGGGCTCAGGCCACGCGCCCGCAACACTTCTTGTACTTCTTGCCGCTCCCACAGCTGCAGGGGTCGTTTCGTCCGGGTTCGTCCTCGACCGTGATCGGCTCGTTCGGCTTCGCCTCCCCCCGGTTCGTCTGCAAGCGAGCGGGGTCCGCCCCCTCGGGCTGCTGGGCCCGAGCCGCCGTCGCCACCCCAACCGGATCCAGGCGAGCGCCCCCCCGCTGCGGCCCTTGTCCCGCTGCCGCAGCCGCGACCCCCGTGTCCCTGCCCTCCTGCGGGCCCGTGTATTGGAGCCGCTGGGGCTGGCCCGGCCGCTGAGGCTGACGCTCCCCGAGCTGGGCCCGGAAGAGCAGGCTGGAGACCGTCTTCCGGATGTCCTGCATCAGGTCGACGAACATGTTGTAGGACTCCTTCTTGTACTCGATCAGGGGGTCCTTCTGTCCCCAACCGCGGAAGGAGATCGACGCCTTGAGGGAGTCCAGATCGTAGAGATGGTCCTTCCACTTGTCGTCGAGCACGGAGAGAAGCAACCAGCTCAGCAGCCGTCCGGAGTGTTCCCCGAAGTCGTCCAGCTTTCGTTCGAACTGGGCGCGGGCCGCGGGAAGGACGACCTCCATGACTTCTTCGGCCTCTACGAAGTCGCCCTCGTCGTCTTCGGAGTCTGGCAGCTCATCGACATGAATGAAGAAGTCCATGAGAAGACGCCGCCGGAGTCCGTAGAGATCCCAGGACTCGTAATGCTCCACTTCAGGCGTGTACTCGTGCACGAGATCGGTGACGGCCGTCTCCACCATCTCCCAGATCTCGCCCTTGAGATCCTCGCCTCCCTCCAGCGCAAAGAGACGAAGGTCGTAGACCACCTCCCGCTGCTGGTTCATCACGTCGTCGTAGTCCAGAAGTTTCTTCCGGGACTCGAAGTTGTTTCCCTCCACTCTCTTCTGGGCCCGCTCGATCGACTTCGTCACGAGTCCGTGGGTAATCACCTCCCCATCTTCGGCACCCCACTTCTCCATCGCGTTGGCGATTCTCTCGGAGCCGAAGAGCCGCATGAGATCGTCCTCGAGCGAGAGAAAGAACTGGCTCGCTCCAGGGTCTCCCTGCCGTCCCGCTCGACCTCGGAGCTGGAGATCGATCCTCCGAGACTCGTGCCTCGCCGACCCGAGGATGTGCAGGCCGCCACACTCGATCACAAAGTCATCGGACTCCTTGGTCAGGTCCGCCCAGAGGTTAGGGTCGATCGAGGCGAGCTCGTCCAGGTCGAGACCACGCTCCTTCGCCCACCCCACCGTCCGGGCATCGGTGACACCTTCGCCCAGCTTGATATCGGTCCCTCGCCCGGCCATGTTCGTTGCGATCGTGACGGCGCCCGGCCGGCCCGCCTCCGCCACGATGTCCGCCTCCCGCTTGTGCTGCTTGGCATTCAGCACGTTGTGGGGGATCCCCCGGCGCTTGAGCATCCGGGACAGCGTCTCGGACACTTCCACATTCGTGGTCCCCAGGAGAACCGGAAGCTCCATCTTGTTCAGGCGCTCGATCTCATCCATGAGCGCATTGTACTTCTCTCGCTTGGTCTTGAATATGAGGTCGTTTCGGTCGTCCCGGATCACGGGCCGGTTCGTCGGAATCACGAGCACGTCCAGCCCGTAGATCTGGTGAAACTCGTTCTCCTCCGTCTCGGCCGTTCCGGTCATCCCGGAGAGCTTTTCGTACATGCGGAAGTAGTTCTGGATCGTGACCGTGGCGAGGGTCTGCGTCTCGCCCTTGATCTCGACCCCTTCTTTCGCCTCGACCGCCTGGTGGAGCCCATCACTCCAACGACGACCCGGCATCTGGCGTCCCGTGAACTCATCGACGATGACCACCTGGCCATCCTCACCGATGATGTATTGCTCGTCCTTCTGGAAGAGGGCGAAGGCCTTCAAGAGCTGGTGGATCACGTGCATCCGCTCACTCTTCCGGGCGTACTCCGCCTCGAGCTCCTTGATCTGCTCGCTCCTCTCCTCCTCCGTCAAGCTCTCGTCATCTTCGATATCCCCAATCACCTCCGAGAGATCGGGGATGAGAAAGGCGTCCGGATCGTCCGGGCTGAGCTCGTCGATGCCCCGGTCCGACAGATGGACATTGTGGCCCTTTTCATCCATCGCGAAGAGCAGACTCTCGTCCAGCTCGTGAAGGCGCTTCTCCCGCATCAAGTCCGCCTCGGCCTTCTGGACGAGCTTCTGGATCGAAGCGTCGTCGGCAAATAGCTTGAGGAGACGTTTGTGCTTGGGTGTGCCCCGTTTCACCGCGAGGAGCTTGAGGCCGGCATTCCACTCGTCTCCTTCCTCGAGGGCCTGCTCCGCCTCCCCGATAAGGGTGGAGGCGATCTCGAGTTGCTTCCGGTAAAGCCGAGCCACCATCGGCTGATGCTGCTTGTAGCCGGTCTGCGTATCGCGGGAGACGGGCCCGGAAATGATCAAAGGGGTCCTGGCCTCGTCGATGAGGACGGAATCGACCTCGTCGATGATCGCGAAGAAATGCCCCTGCTGGACCCGGCGATCCAGGGAGTGGACCATGTTGTCGCGAAGGTAGTCGAAACCGTATTCGTTGTTGGTCCCGTAGGTGATGTCCGCCTGGTAGGCGGCCCTCCGCTCCTCGCTCCCGGGATCGTGCAGGTCGATGACCCCCACCTCCAGGCCGAGGTAGTTGTAGATTGCACTCATCCACTCGGCATCACGCTGTGCCAGGTAGGTATTCACCGTGACCAGATGGGCACCCCGGCCGGCGAGAGCGTTCAGGTAGAGCGGCATCGTGGCTGCCAGCGTCTTCCCTTCACCGGTGGCCATCTCGGCGGCCGTCCCCTGGTGGAGGGAGATCGCCCCCACGATCTGGACGTCGTAGGGCACCATGTCCCACGCCAGCTTCTGGCCCGTCACGACGTACTCGGTCCCCCGAATGCGGCGGCATGTCTCCTTTACCGCAGCGTAGGCCTCCGGAAGGAGCTCGTCCAGGGCGCCTTTGAGCTCCTCATGCAGCTGGTCGTCCAACTCCTGGATCCGGAGGGAAAGCACCTCCCTCTCCGAGATATCCGTGGACTGAGCCTTCTCGGCCCGCAGCTCCTCGATCTCCTCTTCGATGGCACCGGTCCGTTCCGCGATGTACGAGCGGAACTCGTCGGTCTTCCCCTTTAGCTCCTCCTCAGTGAGCTCGGAGAATTCGTCGGCAATCTCGTTGATCTCATCGACGAGGGGCTGGAGGTTACGGACCTCCCGGTCATGCTGGGAGCCGATGATCTTCTTGACGAAGGCTTTGATGCTCATGGGTTCCGGAACTCGCCCGCGTCCGGCAGAGCCGATCGAGGGCTTGGGGTCTCAAGGCGACTTCTGAGAATACAAATTCTCGCGTTCGATGATCCGTCTTACGGGATCCGGCACCAGATACCGGACCGTACGCCCCTCGAAGATCCTCCGACGCAGATGGGTCGACGAGACATCAAGGCGGACGACGGAGACCTCTCTCGCGCGAAGCGATCCGTCATCCCCATTCTCGAGCCCGGGATCGACCGCTGTCGGACGGTCTCCTTCCCTGCTCATCACGACCAACTCGGCCAACCGGGTAATCTCTCGAGGCTGGTGCCACCTCCCGAATCCGGCCCACTGATCCGCGCCGAGGATGAGGAATAGGCGGGCACCGGGACGCTCCTTGGCAAGCTCCCTGAGCGTGTCGACCGTAAAGGACGGCTCCTCCCGCCGGAGCTCCATCCCCGACACCTCAAAGCGGGGATCCCCTCTCGTCGCATCCCGTACCATGCGAAGGCGATGCTCTCCGGAAGCATGGGGGGCTTCCGACTTGTGGGGCGAGCGGCGCGCGGGCACGAAAAGCACGCGGTCCAGGTCGAGCGCCTCGAGGACGTCCTGCGCCACCGCGAGGTGGCCGACGTGAAGCGGATCGAACGAGCCACCGAACACCCCGAGACGAACGGAACCGGCGGCGCGGTCCATCAGGTCCATCACATGGTCCCGGGCGGCTAAGGCCCGGAGCCTCCGTCTTCTGCAGCGGCTCTCACCACACCCTCCTCCCTCAGCTCCCGGGCGGCATCCGAGTCCGGATACTGGGCCAGGACTCGCTCCGCCGCCTCCTCGGCCTCCTCACTCCAGCCCAACTCCCGATAGGAACGATACAGCGCGAGAAGAGCTCGGGCAGCCCAGGGTGTCTCCTGGAACTCCGGCAACATCGCCTCGAAGACCAGGATTGCGGAGTTGTGCAGGTCGCGCCGTTGGTAAAAGCGTCCCTCCTCATAGCGACGCTGCCCCAGGATGTAGTTCATTTCCCGGCGGATCGAGTCCGCCTGTTCAGCCACCCTCAGCCCCTGGAAGTCCTGGGCGGTCTCCGCGCACACGTCCGCGGCTCGGCGGGTGTAGGTCTGGTCCCTCTGCGGATGGGGCGCCGCCCTGGAGTAAGCCTGACAAATCCCCAACGCCGCTTCGGGAGCCAATCCGTGGGAGGGATACAGCTGGAGGAACCGCTCGAACTCCGATGCCGCGCTGATGTGTTCCCCGCGCTCCATATAGGCGCGAGCCACATGCATCCGGGCGTCGGGACTCCGAGGATGTCCCGCGAACTGGGAGTTCAGCCGGACGAACGCATCGATCGCATCCTCCCACTCTCCCTCTTCAAAGGCCTCGAGGCCGGCCTCCCACAGGTCATCGCCGTCCATTCCAACGAATGGTTCCGTCGACGCACAAGCGGCAAAAAGCGCCATCAGCAACATGCCGAGACCCGCCCGCAGGCGGGTCACGAGACCGCGCCCCCAAGCCCTCTCTCTGGACCCACGTTCCTCCATCTATCCTTCCTTCCGGGCCCCCGGCCGGAGCCGAAGACCGCAGGCGTTCATCCCGATCATAGCCTGAAACTGTCGCGGTACCGGGTCCTGGAGGCAACCGATTCGGTGCCTGCGCTGTAGCTCGTCAACTCCGATAGAAATCGCGGATCGCCTCCGCGACACGCTCCAGCCGGGCCCCGCCCAGGCCGGGGAACACCGGGAGCGATAGGACCTCTCCACACGCTCGTTCCGTCTCGGGAAGGTCCCCCACACGACCCCCGAACTCGCCGAAGCACGGCTGCAGGTGCAATGGGACCGGGTAGTATACCCCACTCCCGATCCCCAGGTCGCTGAGATGCGAGCGCAATTCGTCGCGTCGACGTGCCCGGATGGTGTATTGGTTGTAGACGTGGACGTTTCCCTCCATGGTCTTCGGCACCGCCACTTCATCGACCTCGCCAAGGGCCCGGTCGTAGAAGCGGGCGTTGTCCTGGCGCTCCTGAGTCCACCTCTCGAGGTGGGGAAGCTTGGCCATGAGCACCGCAGCTTGAATCGCATCGATTCTGGAGTTGGTCCCGACCATTTCATGATGGTACATCTGCCGTCCTCCGTGGACCCGAAGCTTGGCCACTCGTTCAGCCAAGTCGGCGTCCACCGAGGTAACCAGCCCACCGTCCCCAAAGGCTCCCAGGTTCTTGGTAGGGAAGAAGGAGAAGGCTCCGGCCGTTCCCGCCGCACCGGCAGCGACCGATCCTCCGTCGCCGCTCGCGCCTGCGCCCCGTCTCTGCCGGGCCCCGATGGCCTGAGCGGCGTCCTCCAGGAGGAGGGCTCCCCGCTCCCCGGCGAGCTCGGCCAGTTCGGCCATCGGTGCCATCTGTCCAAAGAGGTGAACGGGGATGACCGCCCGGGTCCGTTCGGTCCAGACTCTCTCCACCGTCTCCAGGTTGACATTGAAGGTGCGGGGATCGATGTCACAGAAGACCGGCTTGAATCCCGCATTCCATGCGGCGCCCGCCGTGGCGAAGAAGGTGAAAGCCGGGAGGATGACCTCATCACCGGGGGCCGGATCCAGCGCCTTGAGGGGCAGAAGGAGGGCATCCGTTCCAGAGGCGCATCCGATCGCGTGTGGCACTCCCACGAGCTCCGCCAACGCCCCTTCGAGCGCCTCCACCTCGGGCCCCAGGACGAACCCCTGGGAATCCACTACCCGGGCGATCGCCCGGTCCACCTCGTCCTTGATCGCTTCGTATTGGGGCTTGAGATCCAGAAGGGGAACGGTCATCAAGGCGTTTCGGTCCGTGTGTTCGAGAAGGGGAGGCTTCGCGGCCAGTGCCGGTGGGAAATCAGAAGGCGCCGAGTCAGCAGGGGCCGTCGCCACTCCGACTGAAGCGGATCTCGTCCACCCGGTTCCGAGCCTGCTCCATCAGGAAGGCCCCGGCGAGGTCCTCCCGAAGTACCTGTTCGAAGGCCGCCACCGCTGCCGTGCACTCGCCTCGCTGCGCATGGATCTCCCCCTTCTCGAACCAGGCCTGGCCCAACAGGTTACGGGGCTCACCGAGCTCGATCGTGGCTTCGTAGAGTCTCAGCGCCTCTTCCAGGTCCTCCTCCTCCTCGTACGCTTCCCGCGCCAGTTCGAAGGAACAGTTTCCTACATTCCACTCCACCTCGGACCGCCGAGCAGCGGAAACCTCGTCGCGGACCTGCTCAAAGAAGAGGAGGGCGCGCCGACAGTCGCCCAACTCCTCGTGCGTGAGCGCCATCTCGAACAGAACGTCCGGATCCGAGCCCGTCTCGCGAACCGCCTGCTGGAAAAAGGAGAGAGCCTGTCCGTGTTGCCCGTTCCGTGCAAAATACCGCGCCAGCTGGAGCGAGACCCCGGTGAGACTGACCCCGGGCTTGAGAGCCATCGCAGCCTCCACGGCGGTTGCCGCCCCGATCCCGTCCCCCCGTTCCGTGGCCCGCTTCGCCACCCGGAGGAGATCGGCGGCTGCAAGATCCGCGACCTCGGGATCCGCCTCGATCGCCTCCCCGTAGTGCTCCCGCGCCTCGGCGATCCGTCCAGACCAGGCGTATGCATGGGCTGTTCGGACCAGGACGTCCACTCCTCGATTCCCTTGTCGGAGGGCTAGCCGGTATTCGGCCAGCGCTTCGGGGACATCTCCACGGGCGAACGCTTCGTCCCCGCGGAGGAGGGCTCCCTCCTCGGATCCCGCTGCCGTGCAAGCCGCCAGGAGGATAAGCCCCGCCAAGGGGAGGATGAACCGGGCTCCGTCCTTCATGACATCACTGTACATCGTCCACCCCTTCAACCTGAACCTCCTCGATCTTCACTCCAGCCGAAATCAGATAAGCACGCGCACGCCGGTCCCTGGGATTCACCTCCAGGCACCGCCGCCATTCCGCCACTGCCTCGTCCGTGCGCCCCATCCGGCGCAGGACCGCACCCAAACGGATCCGGGCAGCGACGAAGGAAGGCCGCTCCTCCAGCGCGCGATTCAGCTCCGCCACTGCCTCGTCCAACTCCCCGAGGACCGCGTGCACCCGGGCCAGGCGACTCCGGATATCCACGAATCCAGGGCGGAGATCCAACGCCTTGCGGTACTCCTCCAGAGCAGAGCGCGGCCGATCCGCCTGGAGGTACAGGTCTCCGAGCTTCGCATGCTCTTCCGCGATCCGGTTCCCCAGATCGGCGGGGAACCCTTCTCCGGGCCGGTCATCGAGCTCCCGAGCCCGGGCGAAGGCCTCCCTGGCCTCGGCGAACCGCCCGAGATCGTTGAGGACGAGTGCCCGATTGAGGTGGGCTTCCGCATAGTCCGGATGGATTCGGATTGCGTGGTCGAAGTCGTCCAGTGCCCCCTCGCGATCCCCGAGCATGGCCCGGCAGAACCCGGCTCGATTTCGGATATCCGGGAAATCAGGATGGACCTTCAGCACTTCCCGGAAGCCCACGAGCGCCGCGGAGAACTCATCGCGTTCCCATGCGGCTTCCGCACGGGAAATCAGCTGCTTGACTCCCGCGGGTGAGGATCTGGCCATCACCTCGCCGAGATCTTCCCAGCTAGGGCTCGAACTCTCGATCATAGGCCCGGCTTCGATCCTCCCTCACTTCGCATCGGGAAACAGGTATCCGTGTTGGTGAGATGAAACCCCAGCGACTCACGATGGATCCCGCTTGGAAACCCAACCCGGCTCATGCCAGCGGCCTGGCGCGCGCATCCTTCCCCTCGACCTGCTCGCGAAAGTAGGGGATCACCTGCTCGAGACCGTCCCGAAGTCCGATCTTCGGTTCCCATCCCAAGAGCTCGCGGGCCAACCGGATCTCCGGGCGGCGGATCTTTGGATCATCTTCGGGCAACGGTCGGAACTCGATCTCGGACTCACTCCCCGTCATCTCCAACACGATCTCCGCCAGGTCCCGCACCGTAAACTCGTCGGGGTTGCCGAGATTCACCGGTCCCGAGTAGGTCGACTCGAAGAGGCGCACGAGACCTTCCACCAAATCATCCACATAGCAGAAAGAGCGGGTCTGCCCCCCGTCCCCGTAGAGCGAGAGCGGTTCCCCGCGCAGCGCCTGGATGAGGAAATTCGAAACCACCCGACCGTCTCCCGGTCTCATTCGCGTACCGTAAGTGTTGAAGATCCGAGCGATTCGGACCGGAATCCCATGAACTCGATGATACGCCATGGTCATGGCCTCCGCGAACCGCTTGGCCTCGTCGTAGACCCCCCGTGGTCCGACCGGATTGACGTTGCCCCAGTATTCCTCGTCCTGCGGGTGGATGTCGGGGTCGCCGTAGACCTCCGACGTCGAGGCGAGCAGAAAGCGGGCCTCCTTTGCCTTCGCCAGCCCAAGCATGTTGTGGGTCCCGAGGCTTCCGACCTTCAGGGTCTGGATCGGGAACTCCAAGTAGTCCACCGGGCTCGCGGCCGACGCGAAATGCAGCACACCGTCCACATGTCCGGCCATGAAGAGGGGTGTCGACACGTCGTGTTCCCGAAAAGTGAAGCGCTCCGACTCCTGGAGTCGAGCGACGTTCTCGCCGGTCCCGGTGATGAGGTTGTCCACCCCCACGACCTCATGACCGTCCGCCAGGAATCGAGCAGCGAGGTGGGAACCCAGGAACCCGGCCGCACCAGTCAGGATGATCCGCATGAACAAGTCCTCGGGGTTCAGGGTCGACTCCGCCGAGTCGGGCCAGAACCGGAAACTTGGGGTGTTGGGGGTGGGCCCGTCCATGGGAGCAGGCCAGAGGGACGGGTGATCAGCCGGTCCTGCCGTACCGATCCTCGAGACGGACCAGGTCGTCCAGCTCCGAAGTGCTGACCTCGAGAAGAACGGAATCCTCGAGCGCCTCGATCCGGTGGATGTCTCCAGGGTTTACCGTCACCGACCTTCCCGGCTTCATCTCGAATTCCTGCCCATTCAAGTGGAAGTTGACGCGCCCTGACTGGAGAAAGAGAGTCTCCTTTTTCACTTCGTGCTTCTGCAGCGAGAGGATGTGCCCCTCGGCCACCTCGAGGATCTTGCCGGCATAGGAGTCCTCGTGGGCCCATCGGACCTCTCGCCCCCAGGGCTTGGTCACGATCGTGGGAGGTCGGGTAGGATCAGCTCTCTCCGGAGCGGAGTCCGGGGTCGTCATCGTCGAAAACCCTGAGCGGGCGGTTTCGGGGCGATCTTCATCGACGCTTCTGCACTCCTTTCCGGGACACGAACGGTCATTGCATTCGGCTCCGGGCAACTTCCGCCAGCGGGACGGGCGTCGCAACAGGGAGGGGTGGATACAAGACAGCCGCTCCGGGAAAACTCCGGAGCGGCTGTCTCAATCACTACTAAACGGTGCCGGAGATCAGACCTTCCGGACATCCTCCGCCGCAGGCCCTTTCTGGCCCTGCACCACGTCGAACTCCACCCGCTCGCCTTCCTTGAGGGACTTGAAACCTTCTCCCTGGATGGCCGTGTGGTGGACGAAGCAGTCCTTGCTTCCGTCCTCGGGGGTCAAAAATCCAAAACCCTTGTCGTCGTTGAACCACTTCACAGTTCCAGTCGTACGCATGATACCGTACTCCCATCGTCGTCTGGTGCTCTCGGGGCGCGGTATCTCCGTACCACTCGATGTCACCTGTCGTTGCAGCAGACTTGAACGAGAAAACCCGGGCTTCGAGGCCCGGGTTCCGTCTCGTGCCAAACCGGCTCCCGGTTCATTGACCGGAAGCTTTCTGCCACGAATAACGTCGCGGTATGCGTCACGGATAGCAACCCCACCCCCATTCGGGACCAGCTTCCCCAAGGACAGCGCGATCACTCCACGATGGTGACCCTCTTCCGGCGCGACCCGATCGGGATGGGGCACGGGGTTGGAATCAGCGGGCACCGTCGGTAGAATCCATGCCGCCATGACCGATCAACTCCCCCCCCGAACGCTCCCCCAGGCCGCCGATCTGGAAAAGGCTCTGGAGAGTTCCCTCGAGGGAGAGGTCCGATTCGACGCCTACACCCGGCACCTCTTCTCGACTGATGCCAGCATGTATGCCATCGAGCCGATCGGCGTCGTCTTCCCTCGCACGCCGGACGACGTGGCGGCTGCCGTCACCGTCGCCGCAGAGTTCGACGCCCCGGTCCTTCCACGTGGCGGCGGAACGAGCCTCTGCGGACAGACGGTCGGCCCGGCGGTGATCCTCGATTTCTCCCGCCACATGCATGGGATCCTCGAGCTGGATCCCGAAAGCCGCACTGCGCGAGTTCAGCCCGGGCTCGTGCAGGACGACCTGAACCGGGAGGCCGCCCTTCACGGCCTACTCTTTGCGCCCGATACGGCGACGGCCAACCGCGCCACCCTCGGCGGGATGATCGGGAACAACTCCTGCGGGGCAAGGTCCGCCCGGTACGGGATGACCATCGACCACCTCGAGTCCCTGAAAGTGGTCCTTTCGGACGGGAGCTCGGCCGAGCTGGGCCCCCTCAGCCCCGACCAGATCGATCGGAAAGCGGGCGCGAGTACCCTCGAGGGCCACCTCTAT
>SLFU01000223.1 GCA_007124095.1 Gemmatimonadota bacterium | reverse complement strand
GGAACTTGCTCGCGTTGGCAACCACGTGCTCGATCCGTTCGTCGTTCGTGCGGTCGATGAGCCCTTCGGTCGCCCCGTTGCCGTAGAAGCCCAGGATCACGCCCTTCTGTCCATAGTATCCCGTAGAGGGGAAGGCATACTGGCCGAGCGGGAGGTTGGTGTAGACCCGGCCCCCGAAGATGCCGTCGTCCTCTTCCCAGAAGCGGCGATTCATCTGCACGCCGATCTTCGCGCTCCCGGAGTAGCCGACCGCCTGCACCATCTCCATCATCTCCGGGGAGAGGTTCACCTCCACGTCCCGCAGGACCGAGATGGGGATACACGAGACCACGTAGTCTCCGGTGATCTCCCGCTCCTCCCCGCTCTCCCGGTCGCGGTAGACCACCCGCACCTCGTCCTCCGTCTGACGGATCTCCCGCACCTCGGCCTGGAAGGTGATCCGCTCCGGCATCGTCCGCGCGATCGCCTTCGGGAGCTCGTCCATCCCCCCGGCCGGCTGGAAGACGGGCACGCGCATCGAGCCCCCCTGCACTGATTGGAGCCGCGTGGCCAGGCCGGTGCTCAGGAGGGCGCCGAAGTCGTACGGATCGTGGTCTTCCCCCCGGTGCGCCCCACCCCGGTAGACGTAGTCGGGAGTCTCCAGGTACCCTTCCCGGACGAGGTACTGAAGGAGCCGCTCCTTGTCCTCCTCGTCCATGGCCAGATCGATGTCGCCCTGGTCGGCAGCCTTCGCCAGCAGCTCGGAGGAGTAGCCGCGAACGTCCGCAGCGAGCTCGCGCATCGTGAGCCGGCGCCCCGAGAACTCCCCGTACTCCTCTCCTTCGAAGTAGAGAAGACTCTCCTCGTGCTCGTCGATGAAGACTTCGAGCGGAACGCCCATCTCCTGGCAGTAATCCATCACCGACGTATGCACGTGCGGAATGCGCCACGGCCCGCCGTTCAAGTACTGCCCCTCGTCGAACTCGCAGACCTGGGTCTGTCCGTCGAGGTCGGTCTCGGTGTGGCCCCGTTTCACCGCGTGGCTGACCCCACCGACCCGGTCCCGGGCCTCCAGGACCTGGAAGTCGTAGCCGAGCTTGCCCAGCTCGTACCCGACGATCAGCCCGGTCAGCCCCGCTCCCAGCACGATCACCCGGGCGTCATCCGGCGCATCCCCCGACCAATTGGGCCGCGGGCCGGCCGGAGCCCCCATCAGATCCCACGCCGACATGGCGCTCATGACCATGGAGGAGCCGCCCGCGATGCCGAGCCGCTGCAGGAAGTCCCTTCGAGTCATCCCGGACTTGCCGAATCGCCCTCCCGCACGTCCTCCATGTCGCATAGGTCCCGTCGTCCTATCAGTATCCGCAGATTTTATCGATTCCGAGCCCGTCTGGCGGACCCCAAATCAGGCCCTCTCTCGACACGTCCCGGATCAGAACGGGACGGACAACCCGGCGGTGAACAGGAGGTCGTGGTTGGACTGACCGCCCACAACTCCCCCGTAGAAGCCGATTCCCGGCCGCGCTTCCGTTCCCGGCTCCCAGGTGCCGTCGTCGATTCCGAATCCAATAAACTCGGAGTGATAGCTCCTGAGGTCCAGCGTCACGCCGAAGGGCCCGAGCGCGGCCGGCCGCAATTCTACCCCTCCTCCTACGCTCCAGAGGAAGAATCGGTCCTCGTCGTGGACGCTCCGCTTCCAGTTGTACTGTTTGAGGCCAAGGCCCACCGCCACATAGGGAAAGAGGTCCATACCCGCCCTTTCCATAAGGTGGCGCACCGCCACCTCACCCGTGAACAGCCACTGGACCGGGTCGTTCACTGCGATGGGCGCGAACTCGTGTTCGGCATTGTGGCCTTCCGTGTGGCTTCGGATCAATTTCGCGCCGACGCCCAGACGGCCCTGCCACGGCCAGAAAAGCGCCGACGCTCCGAATGCCCCTGCGCTATTGAAGCTGCTCTCCCCGAACTGGTCGTCCGTAAACGTCGACAGCGGCGCCAGCATCCCGAGGTCGAGCTTCACCGTACCCCAATCCTCGCCGGGAGCCGGCGCGGGCCGGAGGACCTGCGCGTGCGCCTCCAGCGCCGCGAAGTGTCCGGCCGCAAGGATGGCGATCACCGCGATAATCGTTCTTCTCATGAGATTCCCCCTGGTGCCTGCGGTAGCCGGAGTCCCTCTAGGCGGGGCACTCGGTCCGCTGTGGACTTCGGGTCCGTGAGGACCGCGACCCCGTAGCTTCATGGCAGCGTAGCCGGTCCGTATGTCGCACTCCACTCGTTTCCGACCCCTCCGTAGGTGTAGTTGGACATGCCGTACTGGTCGAGGATGTTCCCCGGAACGGGGAAATGCTGCATGTGCCCATCCTCGAGCGTGCCCCAACCGCGCGAGTCTGCGTAGCCCCGGAACACGTCCGTGGCCGCGAGCTCGATCATCCGCTCGTAGCGGATCGCGGTGAGCAGGTCTCCGCACGCTCCCGAGTCCAGCCTGGGAACGCACTCCCCGTCCACCTCGGGCACCCCATTTGCCGTGACCGGCGGAAGGCCGTCGTACTGAACCCCGTCGATGGTCTGCGGGCGAGTGCGGGTGATGTTGATCAGCTCGGCAGCTCCCGCGGCATCCCCGGTGCGGAGAAGGGCCTCGGCCCTCAGGAGGTTGTTCTCGTCCGCCGAGATGAGCGGGAAGCGACCCTGTTGATAGCCGGTGAGCTCATCACCGGTCAGGTTGTTGCGGATCGCATGCCTCCTCCACTGGTAGGCGGAGTAAAGGTAGCGCCCGCGGTCGGGCACGAAGCCGTTGTCATCCGCACGGTAATAGGTGTAGGACCCGTTCGACGTCGGGGTCTCCCCGGTGATCCTGCGGTCAGGCGTGACAATCTCGAAGCGATCCCTGTTCTGAATCGGCGACGAGATCCATGCCTGATAGGCCCCCGACTGATCCGCCGGGCCGATCGCGCGGTAGTCCCACCGCTGGTTCCGCTCTCCGGAGGCCGTGTTGTTCTGAGCCCACAGGAGGAGCTCACTCTCGCGGCTCGTGCTGAGCTGGAACTCCACGTCGGAGGTGAGTCCGTTGGCCGTGTACGAGAGGACGCGGTTCCAGTCCACCTGCGTCCGTTGCTCCGGGCTCCTCGCGGCAAGCACGAGAATCCTCGCGGCCAGGGTGTTGGCCATCTCGATGAACAGGGTGTTCGACATCGGATCTGCGGTTCCGAACCAGAGGGGCGACTCCGAGACGCTCGGAAAGTGCACGACACCCGGGTTCTGTTGGGCGACCTGGATCGCCTCGTCCAGCGAGCTGAGGGCCGCCTCGACGACTTCTTCATACGGAACCAGGCTTTCGAGCGTCACCTCCCAGAGGCCGTCGGGGTCACTTGGAATATCGACGCTCTCATGGAGCACGTGCGCCTCGTCGAACATCAGTCCGAGGTACCCCCACGCCCACCCTTGAATCAGCTTGGAAAAGGCCCGGGCGCGAGCCGTGACATCCTGTCCGCCTTCGGTGATCTCCATGCCCTCGTTGAGGATCTGAAGCCCGTCGTAGGCCACGGTGGCCGCCGAGGTGACGTCGGCCCAAAACATGCGGGGGCCGTGCGGTCCATTCCCCAGGGACAGGACCGCCCCATTGTCCTGGGGCTGACCCGGCTCCACGAGATCCTCCCATTGGAGGAGCGTGCCCTGACCGGCCATGGTGGCCGTCATCTCGCCCCCCTTGGTCGGAAAGAGCGATATGGCCTGCGTAATGTCGTGCAGAGCCTCGTAGAAGGTGGGGTAGAACGCCCCCCCGATGAACGCCTGCACGTCCTCCGGGTTTGAGGTCGCCCGCTCGCGATCCGGGTCGACCAGGTTATCGACTTGGAGGTCCTGACACGCCGACGCCGCAAGGAACAAGCCCCCCAGGAGCATCAGCCGCCGGCCTGCCTTCGTGACTTCCGTCCAGTTCGTCATTAAGTCTCCTATCCGTTGGCTGCCGGGGACTCAGAAAGTCACCGAGATCTCGGCGGTCAGGTTGCGCACCGGCGGATAGCCGGCCGTGTCCGAGTTCGACCGGGTATTGAGGTTCAATCCGGACTCCGGATCCCAGCCATCGTAGTTTGTGATCGTGAACACGTTACGGGCGACCAGGCCGAGCCTCAGGTTCTGGATGCCCACATCGCCCAAGCCGAAGCGGTTGAGCTGCGCCTGGCCCATGTCGTAGGCCACCGAAAGCGTCCGGAGCTTCAGGTAGCTCGAGTCCTCGATGGTGTAGCTGTTGTCGCCGTCGATGGCCGACCGGAAGTACGCGATTGGCTTCTTCAGCCCCTCGGGCTTCCCGGCCTGATCCATGCGGGGTGCGGTCGCCCGGTCGGTGTTCGCCATGAACTGATGCCGCCGGTTGTTCGTCTGGCCGCCAACCGACGCATGCAGGGCGGCGTGAAGGCTGAGCCCGCCGAAACGCACGTTGTTGATGAGCCCGAAGTTGGACGAGACGCCCTCACCCAGGAGCGTGCGGTGCGGGAGGCCCTGTTCGGTCAGCTCGTAGAAGGGGTGGCCCCACTTGTAGGTCCGGCCGCCGACCTCGCCCTCGGTGCCCCAGAGCCCTTTTTCCATTCCCTCCCAGTAGTTGTGTTCCCCGACCCAAACCAGAAAGCCCTCGTCGTTCACCTGGAACTCGTCGGCGTAGGGCACCGCGCTCCCGTTGTCGTGCTGGTTGAGCCCCGCCCTGGAGTTGACCAGCCACCGGCTGTAGAGGCCGTAGACGGGGATGTCGATGCAGTTCCAGCGCCATCCCTGCGCGTAGCACGGGATGTCCCACTCGGAGATGTGCGCGTTGGAGTAGTCGGCAATCAGCACGCTGCTCCATCCCCGTTGGGCCGTCTGGATCCACTGCGCCTCGAGCTCGAACTCTGTGCTGTGTCCCGAGATCGTTCCTGCGTTCTGCCACTGCGTGGAGTAGCCGGTGATTCCGGGCATCGGAACCGGGTTGAGCTGGTCGCTGGTGTTCTGACGAGCGTGCGTGAGCGTCACGCCGATGCGATCGAAGAGGATCAGGTTCATCGACATCTCGTGCTCGAGCGTGTGCTCGGGACGGAGCTGTCGGTTTCCGAGCGACCCCTTCGTGGGAATCCCCTGCTGCAGGCTCCAGGTCTCGTACTGCCAGGAGAACTCGGGCCGGCCGCCCGCGGTCCCCCGCGCCAGGCTGATCCGGAACTCGCTCACGTTCGGGACGTTGAACCACTCCTCCTGCCCGATCCGCCAGGCACCGGCGACCCGGTAGTAGTTGTGCCAACGGTTGTCCTCGCCGAAGAGAGAGCTCCCGTCACGGCGGCCGAGCACCGTGAGGATGTACTTGCCTTCGTAGTCCAATGCGGTGTCCCACAGGTAGCCGGTGGCCCGGATCTCCATCTCGTCGGAGCTCGCGGTCCGGTCCTCGACCCGGATGTTGTCCACCTGGGGGATGCCGGCGAGGATGAAGTTCGATCCTTCCCGCAGCCCGAAGTTCTCAGAGCTGCGCTCCATGAGGGCACGGACGGTCGTGCGGACGTTGAGCGGACCCAGATCTCGCCTCAGGGTCATCTGTGCCTCGGTGTTGATCGCTTCGTCCAGCCAGTTCCGGAACCGGATCGAACCGTCCTCCACCCCGGCCTGACCCACGCTGAGAGGCGTGCCCTTCGGCACGTACCGGCGATCCGACCGATCGCCCCGGTCGTAGCCGAGCGCGGCGGACGTGCTGAACCAGCTCCTCGGGGCCCAAGAGAGATTGATATTCCCCAGGGTCCGGGTGCCTTCGCGGTCGAACTCTCGCGAGGTTTCGGTCCAGACCGGGTTCTGGTAGATGACGTTCGGATCGGGCTGCTGGATGAAGCTCCCGTCCTCATCCCGCCTGATCAGGTCCACGTCCCGCGGGGCGTAGAGAATCGCATTCACGGGGTCGCTGGCCCCGGTGCCGAAGAGCTCGTCACGCTGATCGCGGCTGTGGTACATCGAAACCCCGAGACTCAACGCGTCCATGAACCGATGGTCGACGTTGATCCGGAAGGAGGTCCGCTCGTAGCCATCGTTCCCGACCAGCGAGCCTTCCTCATTCAGGTTGCTGAGACTGATGGCGAAGTTCGTATCGGCCGTGTTCCCCGAGACGGAGAAGTGGTTGCTCAGAAAGCGACCGCGCTCGAGCACGGACGAGAGGTTGTCGTAGATCGGATCGGGGTAGGGATTGTCCAGGAACGCGATATCCATCGGCGGAAGCACCCGGTCGTTTCTCGACACGGGGTTGCCCGCCTCGTCCACGTACGTGGTTCGAGCGTCGTCCATGAGGAAGGCGTGGCTGTTGTTCAAGCGCACATTCCGCACGTTGTCGCTGATCCCGTACTCCGTGCGAGCCGTGAATCGGGTCTGACCAATGTCGAGACCCTGGCCCCGCGAGGTCGTGATCTGGATGACCCCCGCCGCAGCCCGCGAACCATATAGCGATGAGGCCGCAGCTCCCCGGACCACCTCGATGCTCTCGATGTCCATCCCGTCGATGTCCACCGTCGCGGGAACGCCGGTACCGCTCAGCACGACCCCGTCGACGACGATCAGCGGCGCTCCGCCACCCCGCAGCGTCGTGGGACTCCGGAGCATCATGGTGACGTCGTCACCGGGCTGACCCGTCGTCCGGTTCATCCGCACACCGGCGACCATGCCCTGCAGGTTCTCGACCGCAGGGCCCGATGCGACGGTGATGGGCATCCGCTCGCGGCTTACGCGACCCACGGCGATCGGGGACCGCACGCCCTCTACCGGGTCCGCCAGGCCGGTCGCCACGACCTCCTGAAGCGCGAGCACGGTCGGCGACAGGATGAAGTCGACATTGCTGGTCTGCCCCGAGGTCACCGTGACGTCCTGGCGGTTCTGCGCGTACCCGATCCGCTGAGCGAGCACGGTGTGGGTGCCCGCCGGAACATTGCTGACGGTGAACTCGCCCTCGGCGTTCGTAATGGTGCCCAGTCCCGTACCCTCGACGGAGATCTGTACGGTGGAGAGCGCCTGGTTCGTATCTCGGTCCGTGACCTGCCCCGTAATCGTGCCCTGCCGCACCCTCAGAATCGGAGTCGGTGCGGACGAAGCGACCCTCGACGCCGTCGGCACGATCGGCGATGCCGTCGGCCGCAGCGCCAGCGCCTCGGGCGCCGGGCCCATGGGGGCTGCCCGCACAGGCTCGTTCGACGGAGCGACGATGACCTGCGGCCCGTGCACGAGGAAGTCGAGCTCCGTGCCCTGCAGCATCACCGTTAGCGCCTCCCGGATGGAGAGGCTTGCGCAGTCGCAGCTCACCCTCACCTCCGGCATGAAGCTGGGGCTGAAGATGAGCGGTACGCCCGACGCCTCGCCCAGCTGGACCAGAGCTTTGGAGAGCTGAATCTTGGAGACGTCCAGGCGAGCCGGCCGCTCGAGCGTCTCGGTCACCTGTGTGTCCTGCCTCTCGGAGACCAGCGGCGTGGACTGCTGGACCAGAAGCTGACGGTCCAAGCGATCCGCGAGGGCCTCCTCCGCGGGTGTCTGCTGCATCGCCGGCATCGCCTGCGCCCCGGCGGGCACAAACACCGTCACGATGAGCAGGGTCATGAGTGCGCGCATTCCAACCTCCCTCAATTCAGGAAACCGTTTCCGGATGAGCGACTCATGCGAACGGTCTGATCGTCCTCGACCTCGCACTGAGCGTTGACTGCCCGACAGATGCCGGCGATCATCTCGCCCGGAGTCTGATCGGCGAACCATCCGGTGACCATCCGGTCCAGCAAAGCGCTGTCCTCGATCTCTATCGTCAAGCCGATCCGTCGCTCCAACTCCTCGGCGACCTCGACCAATGGCGTGGACTGGAAGGCGAGAAAGCCCCCCAGCCAACTGATTACCTCGTATACGTCCTCCACGTCCTCCACCTCCGGCGGGCCCGTCTCCACGCTTCGCGCGAGCTGTCGCGCCGTGGCACTCACCTCCCCGCGCTCCGTGGCCATCCGCACCTCCCCTTCCACGACCGCCACGCGGATCTCCCCCCCCCGCCCCTCGACATCGAAACGCGTCCCGAGCACCTCGATCTCACCGCCGGGGAGGCGGACCTGGAAGTTCCGGTCGTCATAGGAGGGCACCGCGAAGTAGGCGCGACCCTCCAGGCTCACTTCCCGAACCGAGCCGCCCCGGGAAAACTCCAGTCGGCTGTTCGGAGCAAGCTGGACAACGGTGCCGTCCCCGAGGGTGGTCGTGGACACCTGTCCCGGGCCGGTCACCGTTGCGGTCGGCCCGAACGGCTCCTCGGCGCCCCATTCCGAAGCGAAGGTGCCCAGCCCAAGGCCCACCACGAGGGATGCCGCGAGCGCGGCGACCCGATAAAAGCTCGCCCGGCGACCTCGCCGGCCGGCTCCGGATTTCGGCGACCGGGGCCGAGCCGTGCCCGAGGAATGAGCCGTCTTCGCCCTGCCGGGCCCCGCCGCGCTCTCCGCCTCGATGTTCTCTGCCTCCGATCGCAGTCGTACGATCTCCGCGACCCTCTCCGCAGACGGCGCCGAGCGGCGGTGCGGGCGCTGGTCGAGGTCTCCGGCGACCTCCCAGAGTCGGGCCAGGCGCTGAAACTCGGCCTCGTTCTCGTCCCTCAGGACACGCCACTCCCGGAGGAGCTCGATCTCCTCGGGTGTCGCTTCGCCGTTCAGGACGGCGACAATCAGTTCTGGATGCATATCGTTCATGTATTCCTGGCTGGTCTCTGCCAGCGGTCTCTACTGGGTTGCCGAGGGGCGCTCCGGCGCGCCGATCCGTGCCGCGCCGACCCGTGCCTCGTTGGGGGTGGAATACCTCAGGTGCCGATTCGTACCAATCCGGTCGATCGCCGGGTTGTCGATCGCGGGCTTGCGACCCGGGAGATCGGGAAATGGAGGTGGGACAAGTGGAAGGCGCGTTCGAAGCGCCGAAGGGAAGGCCGGCTTCCCCCGTGGACCGACGGGCACCCGTGGAGAGCGCCGTCGAATCGAGGTCGTCAGGGAAGGAAGGGGCGGAGCTCCACCTCGAGCTCCTTTACCGCCATGTAGACATGGTTGGTAATGGTCCTGCGCGAGACCCCCATGACCTCGGCGGCCTCACCCAGGCTCAAGCCCTGGAGTCGAACGAGGGAGAACGCCTCTCGCCGCCGAGTCGGGAGAGCGGCGAGAGCCCGCTCGAGAGCGGCTCTGCACTCAGCGTAGGAGGCTTCCTCCATGGGCGTCATGACCCGGGGTACGCGTCGGCGGACCTCAGACTCGGTTCGGACGCGCACCTCCGTGTGCCTGGACCGGCGCAGCACCAGGTTGCGCGCAATCCGGTAGAGGTAAGCCTGGACCGATCCGTCCGGGGTCCAGCGGGTGCGGTGCTCCCAGACCGCGACGAAGACCTCCTGAGCCACGTCTTCAGCCTCGTCGGGTCGCCCCAGCATCCGGAGCGAGTAGGCCAGCAGGCCATCCCAGAATCGGTCCATCAGCTTCTGGAGTGCCTCCACCTGCCCGTCCCTGAGCGCCACCATGAGCGCTTCGTGGCTCCGCTCCCTCTCGAAGTCGGCAGCGCCCGGGTCCCTCCGGATGTCGCGTACCTCGGACTGCCTCATTTGCCGCCTCCGCGAGCCTGCGGGGCCAGGGGGAAAAACCCTCGAAGCTGACATAAGCCGATGCCTACCGTCACAATATGTCTCCCCTCGTCGCCGGGCAAGCAGGATCGGTGGGGCCCAGCCCGGGAACGCCGGCCAGGCGAATAGGCTCTCACTCACAGTGAGCCGGGCGGGCATGCGACCATGCCCGTTGGGGTGCCGTAGTGCGATCTTCGTGCCGTGATAAGGGGTGAGTGGCACAAGCCGCAGGGCGGTAGTGACATCCAGAATCGGGGGGAGGGAGAGCCCAATCCGTTCGTCCCCCATCCGGGTAGGATTCGGGGTCGATCCTACAATCCGGTAGGTAGACGGGAGAGGAAAGTCGAGCCTGGGAGGCGAAGGCGGCCAGCCGCACGCCGCACGGCCGGGGGCACAGCCGGCAGCGTCAGGGACTGGGCGCGCCCACGCGCACCTCGATGTCGGTATCCGCAAGCATACGCTCCGCGATCCCCGGATCGTCATCCCGGTAGTGGTATGCGTAGAGGATCCCCGGACGGAATGCCATCGCGCACTCGGCCGCCATTTCCGGGGTCATCGTGCGCTCGGCGTACATGGGGAGGAACGCGATGTCGATGTCCGTCATCCGGCGCATCTCGTCTGTACATCCGGTATCGCCGGCAACGTAGACTCTCGTCCTACCGAAGGTGAACACGTACCCGTTCCCCACCCCCCGTTCGTGGTGGACGTTGTACATAGGCACCGCCTCCACCTCGAACGTGTCGAAGCTGCGGGTTTCACCATTTCCGATGACGTCCGCGTCTTCGAGCTCCCTACCTACGACGGCCGGTGCCACTACTCGAGTCTCATCCGACGACACTGAGGCGATCCCCTCGGGGTCGAAGTGGTCGCCGTGTTCGTGGGTGACGAAGACCCAGTCGGCCTGAGGGTAGACGGACAGGTCCGCCGCACTCCAGGGATCCACATGGATCACCGTCCCGGCGAACTCGAACATCAGGGTGCCATGAGCGATCGAGGTGAGGCGGAGGTCCCCTTCGTCCGTCGGCTCAGTCGCCGTGACTGCCTGGGCGGACAGATGCCCGAATGGGTGTAGCACGATGATCAGGGTGACGATGGCGAGCGACTTCAGCATCCTTGATCCTCCCTCCAGCGGTACGATCCGTGGTCGTGTGCGTCACGCCCGGCTTCCCGGCGGCCTGCGTTCCCGGCGGTCCCGCTCCTCGGGTGTCAGACGTGCGTTTGAAGCGAACCGTATCCGGGAGGACTCCCTTCCAGCGCATTCAGGATCTTGTCCGGAGTGACAGGCGTTCGGTTCAGGTAGATGCCCAGGGCGTCGTAGATCGCGCATAGCACCACCGCGGCTCCAGCCCCGACGGGGGGCTCACCGATCCCTCTCGAGCCCACCGGAGTCTGCGGGTCCGGGATGCCCACGGCGACGAAATCGAAGCTCTCCGGCACATCCAGAATCGAGATGGGCTTGGCCGTGTAGAGCCGCTTGTTCGCGTTCACTCCCCAGCGGGGATCGTAGGCCCAACGCTCGAATCGCGCCTGACTCATTCCCTGAAGCGTCCCGCCGTGGACCTGGGCCGCCAGGCTCCGCGGGTGCAAGACCGTTCCGCAATCCGCAACGGAAAGCAACTCGAGCACGTTCACCATTCCGGTCTCCCGGTCCACTTCGACCACCGCGAACGATATGACCGTCGACCGGCTCTCCCCCTCGTGCGCGTAGGTGTCCGTCGCGGCACCCACGAGCCCCTCGCCCATCAGGTGCTCTCGCACCGATTCCACGGTCATCGGGTGCAGCTCTTCGGAGAGCTCGCTCCCATCGTAGCGTCCGCCGAGCTCGATCGCCCGCCGGGCCGCCTCGGCGAAGCTCAATCCGACCCCGGGCTCCGCAGTCCGGAACACGCGGCCACCTCCGACATCGTACCCCTCCGGGGATCCGCCCAGATCGAGCGCCGCGATCTCCTGCAACTTTCTCTTGGCGTCATGTCCCGCAGCCCAGTTCGCCCTCGTGTGGGCATGCGTGGTGCGACTCCCGGCCTGAATCGCGCTCCAGGGAAGCCCCTTTCGGGAGTCCCCCCACACCACCTCCACCTCCTCCCAGGGGACGCCCAGCACCTCTGCAGCAGCCATGCACGTGTCGAAGACGGAATGGCTGCCGAGGTTTCCCACGCCGGAATGGACGGTGAGACGTCCGTCCGGACGGATGATGAGCATCCCGTCGTAGCCGGTGACCCCTGCCGAGTAGGGGCTGAGGGCCGCCCCGACTCCAATGACCCTGCTTCCCTCGACCCGCCCACTCAGCTCCCTCTTCTCGTTCCACCGGAATCGCTCCCGACCCATCCGGATGGCTTCCCTCGCATACGAGCTCGTCACTCGCGTAGGCCCCGGGTGGAACTCCGCGTCTTCCGGAGGCGCATTGAGCTCCATCAGGTCGAGCGCGTCCACGCCCAGCTCGCGGGCAGCCCTGCTCATCAGCGGACCCAGCATCGTGATCGCCTGGGCCGCGCCGGGTCCTCGTTGAGCCCCCCGCGGCGGTGTGTTCGTGATGACCGGGATGTTGCGAAACCGCATGGCCTCCGGTTGATAGGCGAGCGAGGTGAAGCTGCCGGCCGAGGCAACGTCGGGTCGAAGCCCGTAGCAGCCGCTATCCTGGACGAGGAGGAGATCCAATGCCAGAAGGCGGCCATCCGACCGGAAGCCGAGCTTCGCCCATCCCTGCAGCCCCGCCCGCGCCCTTCCGAAATACGTCTCCTCGTCCCGGGTGACCCTCATCATGACCGGACGACCCGCCTTGCGTGCCAGCACGGCGGGGATCAGGTCCGTCAGACTCCCCGACACCTTGCTCCCGAAGCCGCCGCCGCAGTACTCGGCGATGATCACGAGGTCGGCCTGATCCATCTCGAGCCGGGCCGCATGCGCGCTCCGGGTCTGCGCCGTGCTCTGCACCGAGCAGTGGAGATGGAGCCTCCCGTTCTGCCAGTACGCCATGGCGCTCCGGGGCTCGAGCGGATGATGACTCTGCGACTGGTGGACAATCGGTTCCTCCAGGATCAGGCTGGAGCGCTCGAACCCGCCGTCCAGGTCCCCGAAATCCCATCCGGTCAGCCTGGGGAAGTCTCCGGTGGGGAAGTGCGGACCGGCCATCCTCGTCATGTCGTCGGATGACCATTTCACCTCGACCACGTCGCCTTCCCAGTAGGCGTTCCCCTGGGCGGTCGGGTTCGGGCTGCCCGGGGAGAGGGTATCCAGGGGATCGAGCACGAACTCAAGGGGTTGGACACGCAGATTCAACGCCTCGACCGCGTTCGCCGCCGTCGTCTCGTCCACGGCGGCCACAGCCGCAATGGGCTGTCCCTGATAGCGCGGCTCATTGGTCAGAACCGGTTCGTTCCCTCCCGGATCGGGAAAGTCCTCCGCCGTGACGACGGCCTGGACCCCTTCCAGCGCCAATGCTCGCTCCACCTCCAGGCGGGTCACCCTCCCACGCGGAACGGGACTCAGCAGGAGCTTCGTGAACAACATCCCATCGGCGCGGAAATCCTCCGAGTACTTGGCTCTCCCCGTGATCTTCGCCCTGAGGTCCTTCGGCGTCTGGTTCGTCCCGATCAGCCTGTAGTCGTTCATACGCCGTTCCTTCCGCGAGAATGGCGCCGACGTCAGTTTCCGCCGACGTATTCGAATTTCTGCACCCTGTGGCCGGTCTGGACCTCGGCGGTATAGAGGTTCCCCTGCGAATCCACGCCGAGGTTGTGCAACCAGTCGAACTGCCCCGGTTGACGTCCTCCCCGTCCCCAGTAGTCCACCGGCTCGAGCGTCTCCCGGTCGAGAGTCCAGATCACGTTGTTGGTCCCGTCGGCCACGTAGAGGTGCACCTGGTCTGGATCCGTAGAAAGCCCGAAGTACCAGGGTGAGCCCGGGCCGAGGGTTTCGGGACGAAGGTGGGTCTCGTCCACGAATGTACCGTCCTTCTCGAAAACCTGGATCCGGTTATTGGGCCGGTCCGAGACATACAGAAGTCCATCATCCGCGATCACGAGACCGTGCACCGGCGTCTGGAAGGTCCGACTCGGACCCGCGGCCGGATCGTAAGGGCCCGGGTCGGTGTCGTCCGGCTCCTCCCCGAAGGCCCCCCAGTGACGCCTGTACTCGCCCGTCTCCGCGTCGAACACCACTACGCGCCGATTCTGGTACCCATCGGCCACGTAGAGCTCGTTCGTTTCGGGGTCCACCCTCATCGTCGACGGCCCTCCGACGTTCTCCGTGTCATGGCTCCCCTGGTTCTGGCCCCGAGCACCGATTTGCATGAGAAACGACCCATCCTGAGTGAACTTCAGGATCTGGTGATCATCCGGTCCGTTCCCGCCCAGCCACACGTTCCCCTGGTGGTCAATGTGGATCCCGTGCATGCTCTCCGGCCAGTCGTACTCGGCACTCTCTCCACCCCATGCATTCACCACATTCCCGGCGGGGTCGAACTCGATCACCGGGGGCGCCGGCGTGCAGCACATCGCAACTGGCGGATCTTGCGCCGCTCCCGCGTTCACCGGCTGAACCGTCCCCGGTCGATGGACGATCCAGACGTGGTCCCGATCGTCCACGGCCAATCCCGACACTTGTCCGAGAATCCAGTCCTCCGGCAGCGGCTGCGGCCAGTATGGATCCGGCTGGAACTGCCCGGTCTCCTGGGGAGACTGACTGACCGTAGGCGCGCTTTCCATCTCCTGCACCCCCTCGCATCCCGATGACAGCATTACCGCAAACGCGCACCCGAGCCCCCCAACCCACCTGCCTGAATGTTTGCGTCTCATGACATCCATCCCGATCGAGTTTGAACACAGTCCTGCACGAAATTGACCCGCCCAGGTTTTCTCCGCTCAGGGCAGCAGCCGAGGTATGTACTTCGTGAGGCCCGTTATGCCCCCGACTTCACCCGCGTAGATGTTGCCGTCCATGTCCACCGTGATCCCCTCCCCGGCATGCCCGTAACCGGAGCCGCCGGAGGGTCGGTCCGACATGTGCTCCGGAATGAAGTACCAGACTTCCCCGGTACTTGCACTTCCGATGCGAATCCCCTTCCGCCAGCCCGGATTTCCCCTCTGTTCGCTAGACTCGGAGTCGATCGCATAGAGCGTATCGTCGGGTTCGATGTGAAAGCCGCTGATCCTCCCGAATTGGTGCCACTCATCCAAGAATTCCCCTTCCTGATCGAAGATCTGAATCCTGAAGTTTCCACGGTCGGCGACGAACAACCGCCCCTGGGAATCGAACGCGAGAGCGTGAGGAGTCTTGAACTCTCCCGGTCCGTCACCCCACGTGCCCCAGCTCTTCAAATATGTGCCGTCGGAGGAGTACTTCACGATCCGCGCTACCGTGCCCGGCGTCGCCTCCTGAAGATTCTGTCCCGTGTGGGCTTCGGCAACGAAAATGTCGCCGTTCGGAGCCGTAATCACATCGTTTGGTTCGGTCAGATACTCGGGGGGATCCCCGGCTACCCCGGGCGTGCCAAGGGTCAGGAGCACCTCTCCTTCGGGACTGAACTTCACCACCGTGTGTCCCTTGCCAGCGGCGTCGGGGAACTCGGAAAGCTCATCCGCAGTCGCCTCCCTTGCATCGGTGACCCAGATATTCCCTTCAGCGTCCACGTGCATGCCGTGAGGCCAGATGAACATCCCGGCACCGAAGGAGGTGACCGTATTGCCCATCGGATCCAACTTCACGATCGGGTCGACGTTCGAGCCTGCGCAGGAGTTGGCCCCGCAACGATCCGCGGCCCAAACATGTCTGCCGTCGATGTCGATGTGATTGCCGCTCACCGACCCCCATTCGCGCCCGTCGGGAAGCGTCCCCCAATCGCGGACGGTCTCATAGGGATTGGGGAGATAGTTGACCGGCTCAATCTCGCCTTGGGCGAGCGCCTGGTGCGCCGGCAGGACCATCGAACCGACGACCGCAAACCTAATGATAGCGTAGAACGACATTCGGATTCCTCCCTGTGAAGCAAAGCGGCGTCTCGCATGCGACGTGAAGACCTGCCCGCACGAAGGAAAGGGGCGTTCGGCGATGCCAGGCCTCCTCAATTGAAATAGACCGGCCAATCCGCAATCCGATCGACACGCAGGTCGAATACGTAGTTCGGATCGGTGAGGTCAGGCCCCTCGTAGCCGGCGGCAATATTCTCGTTGTTTTCGTATTCGGAGATGGGCATCAGCCAACAAAGGGCGTATCCGAACGCTTCGCCTCTCCAATTCTCCCCTCGCCCGCGCGGGAACCACAGGCCCAGACGGAGCTTGTCCGCGAAGTGCTTTCCCTCGAGGAAGAATTCTCGCCTCCGCTCCTCGATCATCGCCGAGTAGATTTCATCCTCGTCGGTGCTGCTGAAGTGGGGCAGCCCATGGATGTCCCGCAGGGCGTTGATCCGGTCAACCGCAGATTGACCACCCTCTATCTCAGCGAGAATCAACTGAGCTTCCGCCCAACTTCCGAGGCGCTGGTCAGCGCCAAGGCCCGTGTACTTGAATTGATTGTACTGGTCGATCGACGGGTCGATGCCGACACCCCCGACATATTCCACCGGCACCCGGGGATCCGGCATCCCATCGCTGATCGTCTGGCGACCGTCTTCGGAAATCGTCAGATATTTGTAACCAGCGGAGACAACCTCGCCGGTATGGCTCCAAACCAGCGCCGGTTGGAAGCTGCGCCACTGCATCTGGTTGAGCCCGTGGTAGACGGTGTTCCAGCGACTGCGGACGGAGGAGTCGCGCGTGACCCAGGCGACGAAGCCGGGTTGAATCTCGGCCGCATCAGCCGAGGCGCCCTGGTGGTCTTCCATGTTGAGACGAGCCCGCGCCCTTCCGAGTAGGGCTAGCTGCAGGATGCTCTCCGTCGAGACGATCGAGAAGTCCCCCGTGTTCGCCACATGATTCAGGGCCGTCGTGAACCACCCCTCCGCCTGCGCCATCATCTCTCGGGGAGAAAGGAGCGGGCCGGAGTTCGGCGAAAACTCGCAGAAGATTTCACCGAGGGTGACGTAGTAGAGCCCAATGTAGGTGGCCGCGGTGGCCATGAGTCGCTCCCGATTGGGAACGTCGGCCTCCGTCCACGCCTCCGACAATTGTTCGTATGCCATCCTGGCCAATAGGTGCGATCCCTGGAAATCCATGTACCAGTTCTGCGCAAAGTCCGGCCGGTTACTGCAGTAAATCGTGCCGGACACGCCGGCCGCGGTCAGCGAGACCCGCTCGGTGGCATAGTTCGGGATGCTTCCCCAGTAACCCCCGGCGACCCACGTGGCGTCCTCCATTCCGGTAATGGTGGCGGAGTAAGTCGAAAAGTCACACTCAAAGGCGGCAATCGCTGCATCCACCATCAGGCTGGCCTGATCCGGCTGGAGCAGGTCCGTGTCCGTCATGTCTCCGGGAAGATCAACGTCCAGAAGACCATCGCAGCCCGCGGTGATCACCAACACCGCCACCGCGAGCGTGGACATCCGGAGACCTGCCGCCACGTGCCCGGATTGGGACCGGCTGTTCAAAAGGTTCTTCGACATTTCGTACCGTCCTCTTCTCGGAAAGCGGGTGAGGAGCTACGCCAACTGATGAGACGCGTAGCTCCCCGAGATCAGAACGACATGCGGACCGTCATTACCACGCTGGAGAGCGGTGGCATGTTCGAGTTCGAGGCAACCGGATCTCCGGACTTGTCCATCTCCGGGTCCGGAATCGGCTCCCCGGCGGCGTTCTCCGACCAGCGGGTCCAGATCGTCCAGAGGTTCCGCCCTGCCAGATTCACCGACGCACGGGATGCACGCATCCGCTCCGTGAGATGGGCCGGCAGGGTGTAGCTCACACCGACCTCCCTGAGCTTGGCGAAATCCGTTCGCACTCCGTGGGCGTAGTGGACTGCGTTCGTCATTCCGTCGTAATGGGCGACGGCCTTCGGATCACTCCGGGTGTTGGTCATTTCCGTGACACCGAAGCACGTGGCCTTGCAGCCGACGTCGCTCACCCGGGTCCAAGCGCCCCCAGTCCGCATCTCGGCAAACGCGTGAAGGCGGAGGCTTTGCAGCACGTTGAGCCCGGCCTGGAAACTCATCTCCCACGGATGGATGGCCGTGCCAAAGAAGACTTCGGGTGCGTCGAAGCAGGGTACGGGATCTCCCCCCCGCTCCCTCCCTCCGACACCGGTGCCGCCAGCACATAGTAGCGTGTCCCGGTTGACCCGACGCTGCTGCGGTGGAAGATCGGGATCCTCGAACTCAGCGTGGACGATGTCCCTCCAGAAGTGCGACGGGTAAGGAAATCCCTCCCGTAGTGTGCTCGAGCCTGGCAGGCCGCCGATATCGTCCACCCGGTTCTCGTTCTTGGCGATTCCGAGGGTCAAGTCGAGCGAGTACGCCGACCTCTCGAGCGCGCGAGCATCGAGAAGCAACTCCCATCCCCAGTTGGAGAGCTGTCCAAGGTTCACGGATTGGGAGCCCGGAAATCCCCGGTTGGGGGCAACGGGCACATTCACGAGAGCGTCGGCCACCTTCTGCGTGTAGTAGGTGAACTGCGAGGTCACACGATTATTCAGGAAGGCCGCGTCAAAGCCCAACTCGAGCTCCGAGCTCACCTCGGGTCCGAGGTCCGGGTTGCCCAGCACGTCAGGAGCCACACCGGGACGACCGCCGGGTCCCACCTCGGGCCGAAAGAGCGTCACTGCCGCGAAGGTGTCAGGCTGCCTGCCCGCCTGACCCCAAGCTCCCCGGAGCCTGAGAGAGTTGACCATGTGCTCCCAGTCGAGCCAGAACTCCTCTTCGGAGACCACCCACGTGCCCGATACCTTCGGGTAGATCGCCGCGTCGAAGTCGGCTCCGAAAGCTGAGTTGTCATCACCCCGCACCGCGAAGGTAAGGAAGGCGCGGTCCTCCCAGCTCAGCTCCTGCTGGATATACATTCCCACCGACTTGTTCTCGATGAACTGGTGGGAGGCAGTTGTGGAGGCGGCACCCGCCATCGAGCGGATCGCGGGGGAGGGAAAGACCGTTCCGAGCGCGCTATGGATGTCCTCCGTCCTCTCGTAGTACTGAAGCCCCGTCGACGCGGTCCCCCGGATGCTCGGCGTAATGTCGAATTGCGCGCTCGCGGAGTAGTCGAGGGTGAGATAGCGGGATCTCGGCGAGTCCACCTCGATCTCACCGAGCGAGCGGGCGCCGAAGTCGTGTCCCGTACCGTCGGGGTGCCTCGGCCAGAGGATCTGGTTGGCTTGATGGCTCTGGTCGATCCCCACGATCGCCCGATGCGTGAACCAGTCCCGGGGGTTGTTCGTCAGCGTCACGCTCCCGGTGAACCGTTGGTTGTCTCGAGTCGCTTCCACGTCGGCGATGGCCTCCGGCCGGGCCCGAAGGAAGCCGCGCAATGGGCCGTCCACACCCAGCGGGTTCGCCCATTGAGCCTGCTCCCAGATTCCCCACCCGGTGGACTGCTGCATGAAGCTCGTGAAGCCGTCCAGGTAGCCGGTGCTGACGTCCAGGGTGAGCCGCGGGTGGGGGATCACTGTAACGTTGGCCCGCATATTCCACTGCCGCTGGTAGTTATACTCCACGATCCCCTGATTGTCGGTCAGGTCCGTGGAGAGGTAGTAGCGGATGACGTCTGTCCCTCCGCGCATGCTCAGGTTGTAGGACTGGAGGTGCCCGGCCGTGAACAGCTGTCGGCCCGCCGCCTTCTCTTGATCCCAGATATTGAAGCTGACGATCTCACCGGTCTCGGGAACGGTATTCCATGCAAGCCCGATCTTTTCCCGGGCGTTCATCAGCCAGTTGGCTCCCTGTCTCATCGTGAAGTCGAACTGGGGGGTTCCGGTGTCACCTCGTTTTGTGATGATCTGGATCACACCGGCCGACGCCTCGGTCCCGTAGAGCGTGGCGGCGGCAGCACCCTTGATCACTTCGATGCTCTCGATCTCGTCAGTGCTGAAGTCTTCGAGCACGGAGACCTGCCGACCGTCCCGGATGTTGGGACCTCCCTGGCCCTCGTTGTCCACCCGCACCCCGTCCACGTAGATCAGCGGCTGATCACCCATCGCGAAACTCGAAACGCCGCGGATCCGGATGTCCGATCCGGTCCCGATGTTGCCAGAGGATCGACCAAAAGTGAGCCCGGGCTCACGCGCTCCCACCAGATCCTGGATCGACGTGACCGGGGCCACCTCCTGGATCTCGGCAGCGTTGATGCGCCCCACCACATTCCCGAGGGCCCGGGTGCGGGTACCGCCGGGGGTGCCCGTCACTACCACCGCGTCCAGGGCGAGGGCGTCCCGCACGAGGTCGAAGTTCACTTCGACGGTCTCCCCGTCCACGACCGTAACGTTCTGGCTTGCCTGTTGGTATCCGAGCAGCTGCGCCATCACGGTGTGGGTCCCGGCCGGAACTTCGGTCAAGCTGAAAGTGCCGTCCGATCCGGACAGGACCCCGATGCCCAGCTCGGGAATGTGCACCTGCACGCTTCCGACCGGCTGGTTCGCCTCTCCGGTGACCCGACCGGTGATCGTCCCCTGCCGTGGGGCGGGCGCGACCCGGTTCACACCTTGGGCGGAAGCGAATACAGGCGAGAAACCTCGTGTGCTGTGGGCGAAGGCATCGAATCCCGACGAGAGAATGGCGGGATCGGGGTCCGGACGCTCCGGGATCGGCGCCACAATCACCTGCGCACCATGGGAGGTGAACCCGAGTCCGGTCTCTCTCAACATCCGGGTTAGCGCTTCGCGAACGGAGATGTTCGCGCAGTCGCATGCCACCCGCACAGAGGGAACGAGGGTTGGACTGAAGACGACTGACACCCCCGACGATTCAGAAAGTGATGCTAGTGCCTCACCGAGGTTCACCGCTTCGATCGACAGCCCAGCTCTGCGCTCCAGCAGCTCGGCAGGCCCCGGCTGCACAGTTGCGGTCAACATCGGATGGCTGAGAAGCCCGGGCGGGAGCTCATAGGCCTCACCCCCCGGCCCGGCTGGAGAGACCTCCTGCGCACCAGACGCATTCGCGGGCGATACGGCAACGGTAACGGCGATCAGGAAACAGCCGAGCGTACGCATCTCAACCTCCCTCAGTTCTGGACATCGTTCCCGGAGGGGAGCTCCATGCGAACTGTCTGGTCAGCATCGACCGTGCATAGCGCGCTCACCGCTCCACAGATGCCGGCGATCACCGCCTCCGGCCTCTGCTCCGTGAACCATCCGGTGACGGTTCGGTCCCTCAACGCACTGTCCTCGATCTCTATCACGATTCCGAGGCGCCTCTCCAACTCGTCTGCCACTTCGGTCAATGGCGTGGCCTGGAACGCGAGGAATCCACCCAGCCAGTTTATGACGGAGTAGACGTCATCCACGTCTTCCACCGTGGGAGGCGCGCTGTCCGAGCTCCGCGCCACTTGAGAGACTCCAACCTGGACTTCACCACCTGGAACGATCAGCCGGACGGCTCCCTCCACGACCGCCACCTGCATCTGACCATTGCGGCCCTGCACATCGAACCGCGTACCCAGGACCTCCACATCACCACCGGGGAGCACGACTCGGAAAGCCCGATCCGTCCGGGACGGAACGGCAAAGTACGCGCGGCCCTCGAGCCGCACTTCGGAGGCGGGTTCCTGGTCTGCGAACTCGAGCCGGCTGTCAGGCGCGAGCTGAACCACGGTGCCATCGTGAAGGGTCGCCGTAGCCATTTGACCCGGGCCAGTCACCAGAAACCTGGGTCCGAGAGGCCCGTCCGCCTGCCACTGCGTGAGCAGGCTCCCGAGGCCAAATCCCACCACCAGAGCCGCGGCAACTGCCGCCACCCGGGCGAATCGGAAACGGCGCACACTTCCCGAGGCCGATCCGGAAGCTCGTGGAGCTACCGAGCTCCCGACCCCAGCTCGCTCGCCGCGAACGCGGGCCTCCGCCGAGTCAACCACTGCGCGGGCTGCGGGCCTCGCACGTTCCACCGGGGAGGCCGGGAGGTCTTCGGAGGCGGTCCACATCCGGAGCACGCGCTGGTACTCTTGTTCGTTCTCGGCACTGTTCGATCTCCAGTGGGCCAGGGCCTCCAGCTGCTTTCTGGATGCCTCGCCCGCCAAGGCGGCGAACAGGATCTCTCTCGTCTCTTCGTCCATTTATGGAAGTCGCTCTTTGTGGTCTGGCAATCTCAGGTTCGGAACAGATACCGCAGTTAGTCCTGCGTCAGTCCCTCTATCCGCCCAACCCGTCAGGTCCAACGTGGTACCAAAGGGAGCGAGGAGGGCGCCATCCGACCGCGCGTACTACTGCGTCAGGATGTCTGGATCAGAACCTGAAGGTGGGACTGGAGGACGGAGCTACAGGAGGGGGCCGGCGAACACATTGGAGCGAAATGCCCGCGGGTCCGGTGCTATTCGCTGGAGGCTTGCAGGGAAGGGATAGGTGGAAGTACTCACCTCTCGGAAGGCCGCAATGCCTCCTCAAGCGCCCGTGTGGCAATGTAGAGGTGGTTTGTGATGGTGCGGTGCGTAACTCCCATGATCTCGGAAGTCTCCGCGAGGCTCAACCCGTGGATCCGCACGAGGATGAATGCCTCACGACGGCGCTCCGGAAACGAGGCCAGGACATTCTCCAGGGCTTCCCAACGCTGCGTGACGATGGCGTGCTCCTCCGGAGTCCGAACCGTGGGCGATAGCGCCCTGATGTCCGGTTCGCTCCGGCTGCGCACGTCCTCATGCCTGGTGCGATGCAGGGCTCGGTTCCGGGCGATCCGGAAGAGGTACCCCCTCGCCGACCCCTCGGGCGTCCACCGTCTCCGATGTTCCCAGACCGAGACGAACACTTCCTGCGCGATGTCCTCCGCAGCGTCCACACTCCCGAGCATTCTCATGGCATAGCCCAGGACATGTTCCCAACGCCTTGCCATCAGCTCTTCCAACGAAGCAACGCTTCCCTCCCGGATCGAACAAAGGAGGTCCGAGTCGGTGGGCTCGACATCGTCAGGAACCGATCGGATCTTCGGACCGCTCACCTCTTCCCCTTCCACCGTGGGATGCCGGTGGATCCCTCCCCGACGACGGCCAGGCGGAGCCGGCGCGGCATCACCTGAAAGATGATGTTGAGGGTCTCGCCCTCTTGGCCGCAGCCGGTGAGCTTCCATGCCTTGGGATCCGTCACGGTTCCAGGTGGAGCTTGCGGGGGGCAACTCGTGACAACCGGCCACCGTGGGCATCCCCGATTCGCGTCGAGCCTACGGCGCTGCGGAGTCTCTGGTCGTAATTCCCACCGACACCCCTACCAGAAATGCGCGGACCACACTCAAGTGCGCCGTAGGGGTATGGGTGCAGTGTATGACGCGGCCGGAACAGGGGCAAGCTTGGCGGCAGGGGCGTTTGCCGACCCAAGCCGAAAAATAAAAAGCTGAAGTTGAACGTTGCGAACCCCCCCTACCTCACCCTCAACCCCACCAGCGAGCCCGGCATCCCCGACCCCGCCACCGGAACCACGATGTACTGCCGTCCCTCATGCATGTAGGTCATGGGCGCGGTGCTGCTGGGGGCCGGCAGCTCGATCGTCCCGATGCGTTCCCCGGTGAGCTTGTCCACGGCATGGAAGCGCGGCTCTCCCGCCCGCCCCTCCCCGTACATGAGGAGGCTCCCGGTGACGAGCGCGGTGGCGTGGCTGTCCTGGCCCGTGTTGGGGAGGTCGACACCTTCGAGCAGGGGATGCTCGGCCACGGAGTCAGGGGTGTCTCCGTTCGGGATCCACCAGAGGTGCTCCCCGGTGTTCATGTCGATCGCCGTGATCCGGCCGTAGGGGGGCTTCAGGATCGAGAGGCCGTCCACGTTCGTGAACGCGCCGCCCGGACCGCTCACCCAGGGAGTGACGGT
>SLFU01000143.1 GCA_007124095.1 Gemmatimonadota bacterium | reverse complement strand
TGTAGGTGGGCGCGCCACGGTTCGTGATCCCGTTCCCCACGATGATCACCCCGCCCCAGTCACCGGGCCGCCTCTCGCCCACCGGACGTTCGGAGGTGAAGACGATCGGCGCCGTGGGCGTTCCTTCGGCCATAATCCTCGCGCCCCTCAGGACGAAGAGGGAGGAGCCGGGGATGTCGAAGTCTCCGACGATCCGGGTTCCGGGCTCGATCGTGAGGGTGGCACCGTCGGCCACCTTGATGAATCCCGACAGCTTGTACACGGTGTCGGCGTGGAGCGTGCGGTCTTCGAGAATATCTTCGCAGAGGACGCCGGGGTCGCAGTTCGTGATGTCTCCCCCGTTGCCGCCCCCGTTTCCACCCCCATTCCCCCCCCCGCCGGGGGCGGAGGGGCTCGAATCGTCATCGCAGGCGACCAGGAAGGCGGCCAGCGTGAGCCCCATCGCGAGGCTCCTGATGTGCTTGGGCATCATGGATTTCAATTCCTTCGCTTGAGTGTCGTCAGGTCCGGGCATGGTTACCAGCTCCACGAGACCCCGGCCGAGAGGCTGCGTCCGGAACGATGGAACTCCCGGACGATCGGGCCCTGAACCACCTCGTGAGGTGCGTCCAGGACGTTCTTGAAGTCGAGCTTCCCTGCGGCATTGCCGGGAAGGGGAAAGCGGATCGATAGGTCGAGCATGTTTCGCGGCCGTTCGACGACGTTGCGCACCTGGCTCCCTGAGGCCCGAGCGTTCACGATGCGCTTTCCGACAACGTTGTAGAGGACCGTGGCGGACAATCCGTTCTCCTCCGCGGCATAGGTCAGACCCGCGTTCGCGACGTACGGGGCTTGTCCCACCATGGCCCGGTCCGCGTCTCCTTCCCGTCCGGTGCGGACCCGGCTGCGCATCACGGTTACGTTCGTGAAGAGGGAGAAGGGCTCGAGCCCGGAATGGAGGCGGTGAAGGCCGGCATCGACCTCCAGCTCCACCCCGTGATTCGTGGCGCTGTCGGCGTTTTCGAAGGTCCTGGTGTTCGTGCCGGATCGGGCGAGAAATCGCTGCTCTATGGGGGCGTCGAACCATTTGCCGAAGACGGCGAACGAGATGACCTCCCCGGGCTCCGGATACCACTCCCAACGGAGATCCAGGTTGTGGATCAGCGTCCGTTCGAGTTCCACGTTTCCGATCACTTGCTCGCCGCCCAGCACCTCGCGGTAGGCGATCGGCGCGACTTCTCGGTATTCCGGGCGGGCGAGGGTGCGGGTGGCGGCGAGACGGAGCTGGTGCGTCTCGGCCATCCTGATCCGGGCCGACAGGGACGGCAGGATGTCGAGGTAGTCCTTCGATACCGAGAACCCCTGCCCGAGCTGGTTCTCTGCGTTCAGCTCCAGCTCGTAGCTCTCGACCCGGGCGCCGCCCACCACCTGGATGCGCTCGGTCGGGCTCGCCTCGAGCATCAGGAAGCCGGCATGCAGGCGGTCGGTCGTGTCGTAGGAGCCGCCCGCGAGCTCTCGCGAGAGGATGAAGTTGTCGTCCTCGGGTCCGGCGAAGCGGCCGTCGAAGAATTGCTCGGGCGGAAGCGCCCACCGAGGGTCGTTGGGCGACCAGTGGAAGGGCTGGATCCGGAAAGCGTCGCTCCAGGCATCGCGGTCCGTGCTGCGGTGCAGGAAGCCGACGCGGATCTGGTGCGGCCGGAAAGGATCGTTCCCGAGCGAGAGCGCGTACTCCGCGCTTCCCTCCAAGGAATTTTCGTCCACGGTTGCGAAGGAGCGCACCGCACCCTCGAAGTCCTTGAACCAGATGGGCTCGTCCGGGTCCAGCCAGGTGACGAATTCGGAGCGGTCAGGCTCCGCCCGGCTCACCGCAGACCGGGTGAGGGACCAGTCCACGCGGTGTCCTGGAGTGAGCTGGTGCTCGGCGCTGAGCTGGTGGGAGCGCACCGAGCGCTCGACGTAGGTGAGCCGGTCGACGCGGACGTGCGAGCGCGTGTTCTCGTCGGTCCCCGCTTCGAGGCGTGCCTGGTTGTCCGCACTCCGGTTGAAGTTGTTGCTCAGGTGGAGTTGGGTGTGGTTTCCGAGCAGGGCGCTGATATTGGCGAGTCCGCCCCAGAGGACCGAGCTCGCGCCCTCCTCTCCATCGTATCGATCGATCTCGGTCTCCCCGGTCCCGACCCTGGCTCGCCGCTGGTCCAGCTTGACCTCGTCGCTCGTCGAGTAGGTGAGAGAGCCCAGATATCCGACGGTGGCTGCCCGAAGGGAGGTGGAGCCGCCCATGCTCCCCGACATCGAGGTCGGAAGTCGGCCCGATTCCTCGGTCACCGTCCAGGCGTTCCGGAATGAGTTGACGACCTGGTTCACCTCAGGACCCCGCGTCACCGTCCCGGAGAAGTCCCTGGCCGTCGACGGGAGGGTGCGTGAGTCGCGGCCGAGGGCCAGCCATTCGCCTCCCTCCGTCGGAGCGCTGAGGATCGACCGCCCCGTGACACCCGGATGGTAGCCGGTCGACATCGAAAACGAGTAGATCGGTCGAGCGGGAAAGTCGGGTGTGCGCAGGTCCACCGAGCCGCCTGCGAAGTCGCCCGGCTGGTCGGGGGTGAAGGTCTTGTTCGTGGATACGGATTGAAGGATTCCAGTGGGGAAGAGGTCCAGCGGGACGGTTTTCCGCTCTGGCTCGGGGCTGGGGATTCTTGCTCCGTTGAGCGAGCTAGTGGTGTAGCGCTCACCCAGCCCGCGGACGAAGACGTGCTTGCCATCCTGGACGGTGACGCCGCTGACCCGCCGCACCGCCGCTGCCGCGTCCCCGTCTGGGGACCTCGAGATCCGCTCGGAGGAAAGACCGTTCACCACGCCTCGCGCGAGTCGCTGCTCGTTCAGCACGCTGACGGCGCTCCCTCGCGCCTGCTGCGCCGTCACGGTCACCCCCTCGACATCGATGACTCGCCGCTCGAGGAGGAGGTCGAGGCTCATGGTTCGGTCACCCTCGATTTCGACGCCGGTCACGGTTTTCGGAGCGAACCCGAGCAGGTTCACGATGACGGTCACGGTGCCTTCGGGCAGTCCGTCGATCTGGTAGCGTCCTTCGATCCCCGCCATCACGCTCCGGGTGGTATTGTCCACGGTGATGTGGGCGCCCGGAAGGGGTGTGCCCGATTCCGCGTTCAACACCTGTCCGGTCAGGCGACCCACATTGCCGACCTCCTGGGCGGCGACCGAGAAATGTGGTGCCACTGCAAGGGACAGGGCGAGCAGGAGAGCCTGAACCCGAATTCGGGCGTATACGTCCATGACCGGAACCTCTCTTTCATGGTGAGGTCTTCGCTGATTGCTGCTGGACGAGTCCCAAAGCGGCCCGTCCCCGCTTCCCACAGATGGGGTGAGCGGATCGAGGGTGGAGGCGGGAGTGCTTCCGCCCTCGGTGATAAGGATCGGGGGGGGGCGTAACGGCGGCGGCGTCCATTCGGTAACCGTTGTGTAACCGGGTGCCCGGTGGTCCAACTGGGCTCCCAAAGAACCCGACTCCTCGCCTTTACCGAGCCGTTACCGAAGGGGCGAGCGAGATGTGATGCACTGCGGCTAGCCTTGTGTGGAGTCCGCCCCCCGAAGAGTTCGGGGTGAGCATCGGCAGACGGCGGCAGATGCATGGCCGGAAGCACACGCCAAACCATGAGGGAGGGGAGATGAAGATCCGGATGGCGTTCATGAGCACACTGCTCGCCACGACCGTCTTCGCGGGAGGGTGCTCCGAAAGCGCCGCGGAGTCGACGGACTCGAACGATCCGCCCCTCGAAGCGTCAGGTCCGATGCTGGAGGAGGGAGGGCTCGTGGTCTACGTCGTCGTCGATCAGCTCCGGGACGATCTGCTCGATCGCTACGACACGGTCTTCACCGGGGGGCTGGCTCGCCTGAAGGAGGAGGGGCTCCGCTACGTGAACTCGACCTTCGATCATGCCCAGACGTCCACCTCGCCGGGCCACGGAACGGCCACAACGGGGACCCATCCCCACCGGCACGGACTCGTGGGGAACAGTTGGCGCGAGCGCCTGGACGACGGGAGCTGGGAATCGGTCTACGCGCTTCGCGACCTTTCGGCCCCGATCGTGGGCTTTCCGGAGATGGAAGGGCGTGGGCCCGCGAACCTGGACCGCGACGGCCTTCCGGACTGGATCCTGGCCGCGGATCCCGATGCGCGGGTCGTCTCCCTCTCCGGCAAGGACCGTTCGGCGATCGCCATGGCGGGACGCACCGAGGGCGTCGTCTACTGGCTGAATGAGGAACGGGGTCGCTTCCTCACCTCCACAGCCTACCGGGACGGGGATCTGGAATGGGTCACGGAGTTCAACGATTCCTGGATGTCTCGCACCCAGACGGACTCCATCTGGAGCAGCATCGTTCCCGAATGGGCGGAGTCCCTGTCCCGCCCCGACACCTTTCCCTACGAGGGTGACGGGATGAACACGTATCTTCCGCACAGGGCGTTGGTGGAAGTGGACGCTCCGTCCGAGGAGGCGCTGAACGAGTGGTGGGCGCGGACACCCTTTCCCGACGACGCCACCGTGGCGCTCGCGCTGCGGGCGATCCAGGAGTTGGAGCTGGGGCAGCGTAGCTCGCGGGACTACCTCGCTCTCGCGCTCTCTCAGGTTGACCGGGTCGGCCACGACTACGGACCGCTGTCGCGGGAGCAGCTCGACAACCTGATCCGACTCGACCGGAGCCTCGAGGCGCTGATGGAGTTCCTCGACGCCGAGGTGGGCCCGGATCGCTGGATGATGGCCTTCACGGCGGACCATGGGGTGCTGGAGCTCCCCGAGGCCCGCGAGGAGCTCGGACTCTTCGGTCGGCGGATCACCCCCGAAGAGGACGCCACCCTTCTCGCCCGGGCTGAGGCGGCCGCAGCCGCGGCGGGCGAGGACGAGTTGGATCGGGCCCGTGCGGCCGCCGAAGCGGCCCTGGAGGTGGACTGGATCGAGGACGCCTTCGCCTGGGAGGACCTCGTGAACGGCCAGCCCGCAGACACGCTCCAGGTGCTCTTCCTGCACTCCTACCACCCGGAGCGGGTCCTCGGGCCGCTCGGCCATCTCGGAGTCGCGATCCGGACCGTGGAGGGCGCGTATTCCGGTCGGTATCCGACCGGCACGGGGCATGGCTCCCCCTTCTACTACGACCGCAACGTGCCCTTCATCCTCCTCGGACCCGGAATCGCCCCGGGCGTGAACGAAGAGCGCGTCTCGGTCGTCGATCTGGCCCCGACGGTGGCCGCACTGCTCGGTGTTTCCTATCCCGACGATCTCGACGGTCGAGTGGTCTTTGGTGGCGGACCGATGGACTGAGACGCCCGCGTTACACCACTGTCGTCAAACGATCCGATGCGGCCTCTAGGATTCTGGCTCAAGGCACGAAACAGGATACGAGAACCAGACATCCGATGGAGGATCGCATGATCCGCACGACCAAGCATGTACCCAGAGCGCGGGCGGCCGTGGTCGCCGCCGCCATACTTGCACTCGCCGTCGTCGATGAGCTCGAAGCCGCGGCAGCGGCTCCGGCCATGGGCCCCACCTTGACCTCGGCGACACCCACCGAGCCTTTCGAGGACACCCGCATCGAGGGGCGGGTCGTCTCCGAGGAGGGTTCACCCCTCCGCGGCGTAACCGTGACAATCTCGAGCGAAGACGGCGAGCACCGGGTGCGTGTCTTCACGGGCGCAAACGGCAGGTTCAGCGCGTCCGGGCTCGACCCCGAGGTCAGCTACACCGTGGCGGTGGACGCCCTCGGGTATCAGGCGGAGACCCGCTCGGGAATCCGGGTGGAAGCGGGTACGGCCGTGACAGTCGATCTCCAGCTCGAGATCGCCGTGATCACCCTGGAGGGTGTGATTTCGGACTTTCGCGTGCGGGAGACCTCGGACGTCGACTACCGGTCTCGTATGACCCTCGCGGGCTCCCGCACGCGGTCCGACCTCATGGATCTCCCGCAGAGCATCAACATCGTGAATGAAAGGGTGATCCAGGACTTCGGGGCGACCGAGGCATGGGACGCGGTTCGCTACGCGGCGCCGGGAATGAGCATGCGAGACAGGCGCAGGGACGACGTCATCATGCGGGGATTCCGGACCCGGTGGACCTTCATGGACGGGACGATCAACCGGCGCTATTACCCGACCCCCCTGTTCAACGTAGACCGGGTGGAAGTGATCAAGGGACCGGCAGCGCTCCTCTACGGACAGAACTCGCCGAACGGGGGGTTCCTGAACTACGTGACGAAGGTTCCCCAGCTTCGGCCGGATCGCTCCGTTCGCATGTCGGCGGGAGAGCACGGCTTTCTTCGGGGTGAGGCGGACTTCACCGGTCCGCTCCTGGGGGACGACTCTCACCTCGCCTACCGCCTGATCGTAGGGTGGGAGGATTCGGAGAGCTTTCGGAACTTCGATCACGTGAGTCAACTCTTCCTGGCTCCGTCCCTCAGCTACTTCGTGACCCCGGAAACTTCGGTCACGGTCGCCTACACCTACACCGACGATTCTCGGGCCATTGGCTACACATTCATCGACTCCAGCGGGGAACCGGCTACGCTCCCCCGTGACTTCACGATCAGCGACGACGGTCATGGAGAGGCGAGCGAGAAGCACGATGTCGCCGTCACGCTTCTCCACAACCTGAGCCCCGACTGGTCGCTGCGTGTCTTCGGCCAGGTGAACAAGCTGGACAATCACCGGGATCAGATCCGGGCCCGAGGGCTCTTGAACGATGGGCGAACCGTGCGGCGCGACGCCCGCTCACAGCTGCAGAACGTGCGGGACTTCGACGGGGCTGTGGAGTTCGCGGGAGGGCTTGATCTTGGCGGCATCCCGCAGGCGCTCTCGTTCGGCGCGGAGGTGAACCGCATCTCCCAGCTCAACACGGGGACCGTCTTCGAATTCCCGGAGCTCCACCTCGATCTTCCAGCTTTTGGATTGACGCGCGGGGAGGCCCTTTCCCACCCGACCGACTACCAGAACACCTGGCAGCACTCCGTCTTTGCGATGAACCAGGCCTCGTTCTGGGACGAAAGGATCCGTGCGGTGGCCGGGGCGCGCTACATCTACCTGAGCGCCGCGGGTGGGGCGGACAAGCGTTCCGAGCAGACGGCCCAGGTCAACTCGCACGTGGCTCGCCGGTTCGGTCTCGTGGTCCGGCCGGTTCCGGAGCTCTCCTTCTACCTGAACAACTCCGACACCTTTCAGCCCAACGCGGGGAGCCTGGGTGAGGACCAACTCCCCCTACCCCCTTCGGTGGGAACCATCTGGGAGATCGGCGGACGCTTCGAAGCCTTCGAGGGCGCGCTCTCCGGAAGCGTGGCGCTCTTCGACATCGTGTCGACCAACAACCGGATGCCGGACTTCGACAACCCCGGTCAGCTCCTCCTCCTCGACCAGGAGAACCGAGGCGTCGAGCTCGAACTCATGGGGCAGATCGAGGGACTGCAGCTCGGCGGGAACCTCTACAAGGGGAATGCGGTCGAGCCCGACGGGACCCGAGTGGAGCGAGTGAGCGACTTCACCGTCGGTGTCTTCGGTCGCTATGACGTTCTGGGCGGTCGGCTGCGTGGAATCTACCTCGGGGTCGGAGCCAACTACATGGGCGACCAGGCCGGCTCCGGGGGAGAGGCCTTCACCCTGCCGTCGTACACGGTGGCAAACGCCTTCCTGGGCTACCGGACCGGTCGCTACGGCGTGTCGATGAATGTGAACAATCTTACGGATGCCGATTACATCGACTCGGCCGTGCGGTACGAGACCCGGGTTTCCG
>SLFU01000024.1 GCA_007124095.1 Gemmatimonadota bacterium | reverse complement strand
GCCTTGTCCCGGCCCATTCGCGTGGAGTCTCCGCCCGCGAGAACCAGGCCCGTAACGTATCGCGCTTGCATGGCTGAGTAGGAACACCCTCGATCGATCGGGAGACCCACGGGCGGCTCCAAGCTGTCCCTCACCGCATGTGCCGGTACATCATCTCGATCAGCTCGTCGTACATCCTCTCCGCGCTGTCCCCCCCCGACCGGATGGCGTGGGTCGCGCAGTGCTTGAGGTGATTGCGTGCAAGCTCCCGAGCCACGCCGCGCAGCGCCTCGTGCACCGAGGAGATCTGCATCAGGATATCGGAACAGTAGCGGTCCTCCTCGATCATTCGCTGGAGCCCACGCACCTGTCCTTCGATCCGGCGCAGCCGCTTGAGGTTTCGGTCGCGGCCCTCCGGATCCACCCCTACAGCGTGCCGTTCCTCCCCGGGCTCGGCCGGATCGGAACCCGAGTCGATCGGAGGGCTTTCGCCCCGAGTCTTTCCCTTTGGCATCCGCAAATCCTCTCCTGGATCGAGACCTCCACTCCGTTAAGGCGCCCGGCGCCATGGTCCCCGCCACATCACTAGCAGTCCGATCGGACTGCTAGGCGAGCCGGACCCTGCGGAGGCGAAGCGAGTTCGCAACCACGCTCACCGAGCTGAAGGCCATGGCCGCGCTTGCCAGGATCGGCGAGAGGAGTATCCCGACGAACGGATAGAGGACCCCGGCCGCCACCGGGATCGCCGCCGTGTTGTAAATGAAGGCCCAGAACAGATTCTGCCACATCGTCCGGAGGGTGCGCCTGGACAGGTGGATCGCGCCCGCGACCCCCACGAGGTCGCCCCGCATGAGCACCACGTCGCCGGCCTCGGCGGCGATGTCCGTCCCCGTGCCCATCGCGATCCCGATGTCCGCCTGGGCGAGTGCCGGAGCGTCGTTGATCCCGTCGCCCACCATCGCCACCACCTCTCCGGCCCGCTGCAGCCGCTCGATCTCCTGGACTTTGCCGGCCGGGAGGACCTCGGCGACGACGCGGTCGATCCCGGCCTCGGCGGCGACCGCTTCGGCGGTCCGGCGATTGTCGCCTGTCAACATGACGACCTCGAGGCCCATCCGGTGCAGCTCTTCGATGGCGGCTCGGCTCGTCTCCTTGATCGGATCCGCCACTGCAATGATCGCCACGACCCGGTCGTCCACTGCCACATACATCGGCGTGCGACCCCGGCTCGCCAGCTCGTCGGCCGCGTCCCTCAGGGGGGTGACCTCGAGGTCGTGGTCGCGGATGATCCGCTCGTTTCCGATCACCAGCGCCCGGCCGTCCACCACACCCGTCGCTCCGCGCCCCGTTTGGGAAGCAAAGCTCACTACCTCCTGGCGTTCGAGGCCCCGATCCTCCGCGGAGCGCACGATCGCCTCCGCCAGGGGGTGCTCGGAGGAGGCCTCGAGCGACGCAGCGAGGGCGAGCATCCGGTCCTCCTCGAGCTCGGCGCCGGGGGCCATGACCACCTCCGTCACGGCGGGCCGTCCCTCGGTTACGGTGCCCGTCTTGTCCAAGACCACCGTGGTCACGTCGCGCGCGCGCTGCAGGGCCTCGCCGCCCTTGATCAGGATTCCGGCCTCCGCACCCTTTCCGGTCGAGACCATGACCGCGGTCGGGACGGCGAGGCCCATCGCACATGGGCAGGCGATGATGAGCACCGCGACGGAGGCCGCGAAGGCAGGGATGAGTGAGGGCTCCGGGCCGATGACGAACCAGACCGCGAAGGTGGCGATCGAGATCGAGATCGAGACGGGCACGAAGACACCCGTCACACGGTCGACGAGTCGCTGGATCGGGGCCCGGGACCCCTGCGCGTCCCTCATCAGCCGGACGATTTGCGCCAACACGCTGTGGGTCCCCACGTGGGTGGCACGGTACCGGAAGGCCCCGGTCCGGTTGATGGTGGCCCCGATCACCCGATCTCCCTCCGCCTTCTCTACGGGAAGGCTTTCGCCGGTGAGCATGGACTCGTCCACCGCCGAGGCACCCCCGATGACCTCCCCATCCACCGGGATCCGTTCTCCGGGTCGCACCAGAATCACGTCGCCCCGTTCCACCTCCGCGACAGGGACTTCCAGATCCTGACCGTCCCGCTCCACGCGGGCGACCTTGGGTTGAAGGCTCACCAGCTTCCGGACCGCCGAGGAGGTCTGCCGCTTGGCGCGGGCCTCCATCAGGTTGCCGAGGAGGATGAGGGCGACGATCATGAGCGCCGCCTCGTAATAGACGGCTGGTGCCACGCCCCGGCGCAGGAACATATCGGGAAACAACGTACCGAGGACCGAAAAGAGGAAGGCGGCCCCCGTTCCCAGAGCGACCAGGGTGTTCATATCCGCGGCGTGATGCCGGAAGGCGGCCCAGGCCCGGGTGAAGAAGTGCCGCCCGGCCCATCCCAGGCTGACAGCGGTCATCGCCAGGAGGAGGTAGCTGAGGATTTGAACGTCGATCCGGTAGAGCCAGGGCATCACGCCGGACAGCCAGGGGTCGACGGCACCGTGCACCCAACTCATGAAGGGATCGCCCCCTCCTACTCCGTGCTCTCCGTGGATCCCGCTGCCGCCCTCGAGCGCGGCGTAGGGGGCGCTCATCACGGGCATTGAAATGACCATCCCGAACCCGGCGAAGAGGAGGCTGACGATCACTTTGAGGCGCAGCGCCTCGAACTCCTCCTCCTGAGCCCGGTCCTGCGCTTCCTGCTCTTCGAAGGCGGTTCGCTTCGACCCGGACAGCTCGGCCCCGTAGCCGGCGGCCCGAATCGCCTCCGCCAGCGCCTCGGGGTCGACCGTCGCCGGATCGAAGTCGATGACGGCGTTTTCAAGCATGAGATTGACAGATGCTTCCCGAACACCCGACTGCTGAGAAAGGGTCTTCTGCACCCGCGAAGAGCAGGCCGCGCACGTCATGCCGGAGACCGGGATCGTGATCCTTTCCCCGTGCTCCCCGACCGGATCGGATGCCGCGGTGGGAGAGGATGCGGGCCCCACTTCCTTTCGGTGCGTGGTCATGAGTTCTCCTCCCGGCGCACCTCCTGGCCGACCTGTCCCTTTGACGGGCGCCGACCCGCGAGGAAGAAGTACCAGTTCACCCACACGATGGCCACGATGGCGCCAGCGACGACAAGGAGGTCGAGGGGGGTCATGAGCGGCTCCGTCGGATTCGTGGGTTGTCCAAGATCGGGATCCATCCGTGCATCTTCGTGCGTCTCCGTGCGTCGAAACAAGAAACAATAGGATACCCCCCTACCCTAATGGAGGTCCGACTTCTTCATGGGCAAGTCCGATTTCCCTAGCCTCACCCACCATTTCGAAACCGTACTTCGCGTAGAAGTTGGCCGTCGTCGAGCGAAAGGTCTCCAGGTACCAGGGAAGTCCGACTTCGTCGGTGCGGGCGAGCCCGTGGGCCAGGAGAGCCTTGCCGGCCTCCTCTCCCTGGCGCGCGGGGTCGACCCCGAGCGCCATCAGGTACCAATGAGGCTCGGGCATTCGACGCGAGCGCTCATCCTCCAAGGCGCCACCCGAGCCGTCCGGAGGTAAGTCGACGACACCGCACCGGAGGCCGATCCCGGCGCAAAATGAATCGAAGAACCACGGAAGTGCCCGCAGACGTCTCTCGGAGCTCGGAAGGAGATACTTGAAGTTGGGCTCGTCGTGGAACGCGAGAGCCAGGCTTCGGCCGATCGAGCTCCTTCGATCCCAATCACCTCGGTCCAGTCGTACGATCGTCGGTGATCCGTTCAGTGTTTGCCAGGGGGGGAGGGGATTATATTCTGATTCCCTCAGGAAAGAGAGTCCCCGGTGCAACCCCAGGCTTTGGAGGAAGGGTCCATGAAAGGTGCGAGCCTCACCATCGACGGTATGGCCTGCGATCACTGCGTCGCGACCGTAACCCAGGCGCTTGAGCAGCTGGGCGGAGTTCGGGTCGCCGAAGTGAACATCGGCTCCGCCCGACTCTCGTACGACCCCGATCAGGTGGGGCCGGACCGGATCCGCCAGGCGATCGAGGAGGGAGGTTTTACCGTCCGGTCGATGAAGGATGCCATGTGACGCGTCATCATTCGGGTCTTGCATGGACCTCCACCCGGCCATGGGCGCTCCACCGGACATGGAGGTGCCATGGACGGCAGCAGACCTCACAGTCTTCGACGTACTCCTGCGGGGAGCCTCCCCCCGGATCCACCAGAAGCTGGACCTCCGTCCCACAGTAGGGGCAGGAGACCCATGCGGTCGTGTCGGGTAGCTCCTCGGTCACGCGACCTCCCGTGCCTATCTTGATGCATAAATGCATCGTAGCGGTCATATAACGACCTCCAAGACAATATATGCAACTTATGGCTTGCGGTCGCGTCGATGCTGTGGCATGTTGCATTTAAGCATCTTATCGCATAGAAAAGGGGTACACGATGCCTAAATCCATCGGAACGGCCACGGACCCGGAGATCCTGCAGGAGCTTGGCGGTCGCCTGCGTGGCCTCCGGAAGGTGCACGGCCTGACCCTGGAGGAGGTAGCGGAGCGTACCGGACTCGATCGAACTACGGTCGGGCGGGCGGAGCGGGGAGACAACCCCACCCTCCTCACCGTCATCCGGATTCTCCGGACCTACGGTCGCCTCTCGGCTCTGGATCACTTGATCCCGGAACCCGAGGTAAGCCCGATGGCGCTCGTCCGGAAAGGGAAGGGGCGCGGTGGCTGACGTTCTGGCGTATGCGGAGGTGCGCCTCTGGGATCAAACGGTCGGCGGGGTCGTGGAGCTCGAGGACGGGGGCATTGTCTTCGAATACGACGAAGACTTCCGGAAGAGCGGCCTCGAGATCTCCCCCATCCACCTGCCCCTCTCCCTCTCCGGACCCGTGCGCTTCGAGGAGATCCGTCGGGCGTCGGCCTTCCAGGGACTTCCCGGAGTGCTCGCCGACGCGCTCCCGGACTCCTTCGGGCGAAAGGTGATCCGGGCTTACTACACGGCCCGGGGCGAGGTGGAGCGTGCCTTGTCGCCGGTACAGAACCTCCTCTACGTGGGCACGCGCGCCATCGGCGCGCTCGAATTTCATCCCCCGATGGAACCGCCGGCCCGGACCTCCGAGGCCGAGGCCCTCGAGATGGCGGACCTGGTGGCGGACGCCCGCCGTATCCTGTCCGGCGAGGTGGAGGTCACCCTGCCCGAAATCTACCGCATCGGATCGAGCGCGGGTGGGATGCGTCCGAAGGCCGTCGTGCTCTACAACCCGGAGAAGGACGAGATCCGCTCTGCGTTCGCCCCGCCCGACGAGGGCGACGTTCCGGCAATCGTGAAGTTCGACGGGGTGGGTCCCGATGCGCCCTCCGGGAATTTCGGAAGGCCGCTTCCCTATAATCGTATCGAGGCAGCGTATGCCCGTATGGCGCAGGAGGCGGGGGTCCGGGTCGCAGATCTCTCAGTCTGGGAAGGTCCGGAGGGCCACGCGCATCTGATCATTCGCCGCTTTGATCGACCGAATGGTGGGAAGCTCCACCAACACACCCTCGGCGGCCTCCTTCACCTCGATTACAACCATCCGGGGGCCTCGAGCTACGAGGAGTATCTCCGTACGATCCTCAGCCTCGGAATGTCCCATTCGGCCGTTGTCGAAGGCTATCGGCGGATGGTCATGAACGTCCTAGCGATCAACCAGGACGACCACGTCAAGAATCAGTCCTTCCAAATGGATGAAGCCGGAGCGTGGTCTCTCACCCCGGCCTACGACATCACCTTCGCAAAGGGGAGTGGTTGGACCGCTAACCACCAGATGCGGGTGGGTGACAAGCGGGCCGGAATCGAGCGGGCCGACCTCATACGAGTCGCCCGGAACTTTGGAGTACGGGCACCCGAACGTATCCTCGATCGGGTCGCGGAGGTCGTGAGTCGCTGGCCCGAGTACGCACGGGACACGGGTGTCCCGAAAGAGAGTCTGGAGGCCGTGGGGCGTGCGCTCGAGGAGCGCGCCCGCCAGGTTGGATAGAGACGGGTAGTGCGTTTCCCCTACTGAAGTTCAAGCTGCGCGAGGATCTCATCGATCCTGTCCATGATCTCGCCCGCCTCGGGGTCGATCTCGATCATCCGCTCCCGCTGCGCCTCTTCAAAGGCATCCACGGGCTCACGGATGTCCGGGCGGTCGAGCACCCTCTGTTGCAGGGCCTGGAATTCCGCCTGGATCCCCTGGGCGGCCATCCCGATTTCCTGCACCCTCTCCTGGTCACCCGCCTCCTGGGCGGCCATGAACTCGGCCTGGAGTTGCTCCATCTGATCGACGAGCTCCGGGTCCTCATCGCGCATCGCCGTCTCGACTTGCTCCTGAAGCTCTTCCAGCTGGCTGGCCAGCTCCTGGTCCTGCATCGCCTGCTGCTGAATAGGAGCGAGCGCCTGATCGAGCTGCTGCGCCTCGGTCATCAGCTCCATGGTTTCGGGATCCATATCCTGGCCGAGGGCCGGGGCGGGCTGCTCCGCACCCGCGTCGACGGGAGGCGAATCGGGTTCACCCTCCCTGTCGCAAGCCGTAACGGCGAAGAGACCGATCAGGACCAGGGCCGCAAGTGCCTTCGTGCTTCTCATTCAAACCATCCGTGTTGGGCGGGGAATCGGGCATCGCCACCACCGACGCATGCCACGCTGGAGGGTAAACTGGGGCTGGTCGTTGGTTCCGGGGGCCCGGCGCTCCTCGGTTCTCCGACTGGCCAGAGAGCGGCGAGTTCTCCACCTTTCGGATAGGAGTTCAAGGCCCTGGGATTCCCCGCAGACGCAGGACTCGACCATGAATACTCGTCCCTCGATCGCTCCTCTCCTGCTCCTCTTCAGTCTCGCCGCCTGCGGCGAACAAGGGGAGGCTGGCTCGGTCCCCGGTGCCGCCGCCGGTGCCGAATCGGAGCAGGACGTGCGGGTCTTCGTCGGTGCCCGCATCCTCGACGGCACCGGAGGTCCTCTGGTCGAGGACGGAGTCGTCATAGTCCGCGGCGGGGTGATCAGTGAAGTCGGAGCTTCGGATGTCGTGACCGTCCCCGCAGACGGGGACGTCGTGGACCTCGAGGGTCGCTTCCTTCTGCCGGGATTCATCAACACGCATGGCCACGTGGACTCCGGAGGAGATCGATCCGACATCGGTGAGCAGCTCGATATTTACGCGCACTACGGGATCACGACGGTGCTGAGCCTGGGGGACCAAGCGGATGCCCCGAGGGAGGAACGCTGGAGTCCGACGCTCGACCGGACCCGACTCTTCGTCTCGGGGCCCAGCCTCTCTCCGGCATCGCCGGCGGACGCCGGGGACGAGGTGGCCCGGGTGGCCGCGATGGGTGCGGACTGGGTCAAGATGCATGTGAACGCCGGCGGGGGTCGAGACACCTATCCCGACGTGATCGCTGCCGCGCGCGAGCGGGCATTGCCCGTGGCCATTCACATCGAGGAGTTGGAAGACGCTCGGGGCGTGCTCGAGGCGGGCGTCACTCTCCTCGGTCACAGTGTGAGGGACCAACCCGTCGATGAGGACCTGATCGAGCGGATGCTCGAACGAGACGTCTGCCTGGTTCCGACTCTCACGCGCGAGCTCTCGACCTTTGTCTACGCGGATCGGCCGGATTTTTTTGACGACCCCTTCTTCCTCGAACGCTCTGCGCCGGAGGACCTGGAGGACTTTCTTACACCGCAGCGGCAGGCCCAGGCCGAAGGTGAGAGCGCGCGATACTGGCGGGAGGCCCTTCCTCTCGCGATGGAGAACATGGTTCGGCTCCACGAGGCCGGAGTGGGGATCGCAATGGGCACGGACACCGGGCCTAGCGGGCGCTTCCAGGGGTACTTCGAGCACCTCGAGATGGAGATGATGGTGGAGGGAGGGATGAGCCCGGAGGCCGTCCTCGTGTCGGCGACCGGAGAGGCAGCGCGCTGCATCGGGCTCGAGGGCGTCCTGGGGACGATCGAGCCCGGCGTGTGGGCGGACTTCGTGGTCCTGGATGCCGACCCGCGGGACGACATCCTGAACACCCGGACGATCCACAGCGTATGGATCGCGGGGAACCAGGTCCGCTAGGGACATCGATCGGGAACGGGGTATCCCTGGCTCTCGATCTAGTGGCCCTCGATTCGCGAAGCCTCCTAAAGGAGGAGGGTCGCCACCCCAGTGGCGACAAGGGCCCCGGACCAGATCAGGTCGAGGTTGATCCAGGCTCTGCGGAGAAGGCTTAGCCCCATCCACTCGTAGACGGCCACCGCCAGCAGCCCCGTCATCAGGAGGTAGCCCCCGGTGTGCATGGCGCCCCCGAGGAGGCCCGTGATCCACTCGGGCGCCATCCCTGCGGCCATCGGTGTCGCATGGTGCGCGGCATGCCCGGTGGTCTCCGGGTTCCCGGCGCCTCCCGCCTCCCCGGCAGAAAGGAAGAAAGGAAGCGCCATGAGCCCGGCGCCGTGGGCCGAAGCCGTGAGGAAGGACCAAAGCGTCAGGTCCCGCGGCCCCACGCGCATCCCCCCTCTGCCTGGATGGCGGTGACGAGTCAGGTGCGCCACTCCAAATCCCACGAGCAGGACTGCGACGAGTCCCTTGAGGGCACTCAGGGGGAAGACCTGTCCCAGGACAACGGCGGCCGCCACCGCGGCGAGGATCGCCGCGGCGTGGCCGAGGGCCAGCGGACCGAGGGCCCGCCACACAGCACTCCGTCTTTCCTCCTGCAGGCCGAGAGAGACGGCGAAAAGCCATCCCATCGCGGGGTTGACGCCGTGGGCTGCGCCCAGGAAGAGGAGCGCGGCCCACGCGAAGTTCGATTCGAAGGCCATGAGGCAGTCTCGTCTCGGCAGTCGTGGAGCTCGTGCCCTCAGTTGTAGCAGAACGAATCCGAGGATGCGTCACCCCCCTGCAGCCGAACCTGGTGGGGCCGGAGCCCCTCCTCGATCTCCACGAAAAAGTCCGGATCCAGGGTCACCCCTCCGCCGGGGGTTGCATCGAGCTTCGCCATCCAGCCCCGGATCCCATCGGGATAGAACTGCGCGTCCCAGGGGCTGTAAAGGGAGTTCGTTAGGTAGATCCGTTGTCCGTCACGGCTCACCTCGACCATCTGAGGTCCGCCGTTCAGGGGACGGCCAGGATCCCGGGAGTGGGGCGTCCGGTTTACGATCCCGCCGATCCGCACCGAGCCCGTGAGTCTCGGCGCGAAGGGATCGGTGACGTCGTATTGCCGGAGCTCTCCGGTGCCCCAACACGATACGTAGAGCGTGCTGTCGTCCAGGGAGAGATTGATGTCGGTTATGAGTGGCGGCGTCGCACCGAACGCCTGGAGCGCCGGGGGCAAATCATCCGGGTCGGCCGGCTCCGCCGGTATCGTGATGACCTTTTTCGCCTCCCACTCTCCGGTCTCCTCCTTCCGGTGCCAGAGGAAGATCGAGCCCGAAAGGTCCTCGAGGCTCAGCACGACGCCGACGAACCCGTAGGCCCGCCGTGGGTTGTGGGCCGGACGCAACTCCAAGACCATCTGCTCCTTCTCCCCCAGCTCCAGACGTTTCAGGTGCCTGCGCGATTTGAGGTCCCAGATGTGGAGGGCATGACCGTATTCCCCGGCGAGGAGCAGGTTGGGGTTCACACCGTCCTTCACCATGTTCGGTGTTCCCCACTCGCTGGTGATCATCGTGTCGTATCCCAGGTGCCACCAGAAGTCGTAGGCGAGTTGCTGCGGCCCTCGGTCCCGCTCCCACGCACCCTTCACCTCGAAGGTGTCGTGATCCAGGACGAAGATGCCTCCCGGGCCGTCCCCGTCCGGGGTGCCCAAGGCATTCATATAGATGCCGTCGGGCCCACAGTGAACGGTATGGGGAAAGGCGTAGCCGGTCCTTTCAGCCACCTCCTCACCCTCAATGACCTTGATCAACTTCGGTTTTCTGGGGTCCGGTTTCGTATCGACAACGTGAATCCGGGAAGAGTGGGTTCCCGGTACGATCAAGTAGCGACGCTCCGTATGGGGATTGGGAGCGTAGCCACAAAGGTGGGAGCTGCAGGCGTTCCACCCGAAGTGGTGCAGCTCGTTTCCGCCCTGGGGGAAGTCGAGGCGGTGCACGAGGCGGCCGTACTCCCGCGAACCAGGGTCAGTGTCCACGACGCCGAGGGCATCGGACCTCCCGTTTTGGCCCGGCGTGAGAAGCGTGACGTAGGCCAGCTTTTCCCGAGGGGCCTCCTTCGCCATGGCCGGCGAGGGGTAGAAGGTCGGGTCGGGCAGCATGCGTGGCATGGTGATTCTCCTCCCGAATGGTCGATCAAACGGAGCTGCGGAACGAAGTCCGCCGGGGATCGGTGAGCGAGTACTAGCATAGCCTGTGCCCAACCGGATAGGATCGGTTAAGTGATAGTGGATATGATACTTGGAGCCCTTGGCCCCAAGGCTGTCCGGATCGCGGGAGTTCGCGGATTACGAGATCTCGCTACGAGATTTCGCGACCCCGGTGGAGTGCGGGAGACACTGTGCCTGGTCGCTGGAGCTCAAGGGAGCGGATGCGCGACGCCAGGGTGGAGGCAGGGATGCCCAGGAGTCGAGCCGCGCCTTCCTCCCCGGAGATCTGCCAGCCGGTGGCGGCCAGAGCCCGGAGCAGGTTCTCTCGCTCGAGCTGCCGGAACTCGTCCTGGCTCAGGATGCCCGGGGTTCCAGGTAGTCCGGAGCAGGAAGCCTCCGGACGGCGCCCCGCGGGCCGAAGGAGGTCGGACGGCGGACCGCTGTAATCCCGCGGAGGCGTTGGCCCCGGATCCCGAGCGCTGTCCGGCAGAATTCCGGAGAGGTCCGCGCGTCCGTTTCGCTCCGTGATGACGGCCCGTTCGATCACATTCCGGAGCTCCCGGACGTTGCCGGGCCAGGAATATGCCCTGAGTCGCTGGAGATTCGGCTCGGAGAGCGCATCGAGCGTGCGGCCCATGCGGCCGGCGAACTGCTTCAAGAACAGTTGCGCCAGGAGGACGACGTCCTCTCCGCGCTCCCGGAGAGGTGGAACGACGATCGGGAAGACGTTGAGGCGGTAATAGAGATCCTCCCTGAAATCACCGGCCCGGACTGCGGCCTCGAGGTAGCGATTCGTGGCCGCGATCACCCGGACATCGACCTTCCGGGTCCGGTCACTCCCCACCGGTTCGAACTCTCCTTCCTGCAGGACCCGAAGAAGCTTTGCCTGCAACTCCGGGGGGAGCTCGCCCACCTCGTCCAGAAGAATGGTACCGCCGTCGGCCAGGGCGAACCGACCTTCGCGACGTGACGTCGCTCCGGTGAAGGCGCCCTTCTCGTGGCCGAAGAACTCGCTCTCGATCAGCGGTGCGGGGATCGCGGCGCAGTTGACTCGCACTAGCGGAGCGTTCTTCCGGTCGCTCGATTCGTGGATTGCCCGAGCGACCAACTCCTTCCCGGTGCCGGTCTCGCCCATGACCAGGACGGTGGCGTCGGTTCGCGCGACTCGCTGCACATCCTGGAGCATTCTCAACACCGGTGCACTTCGCCCTGCGATCTCCCCAAAGTTCTCGAGCGACCGAAGTTCTTCCCGAAGATACTCGGTCTCGGCAGTGAGGTGGCGGAGACGGCGCTCGGTTTCCTGGCGGGCATCCACGTCCCGCAGGATCAAAGTGTAGCGATTCTGGCCGTGGAACTCGAAGCTCGAGAGCGTCGCTTCGGCCGGGAACCGCTCTCCGTTCGTCCGAATCGCCTCGAGGCCACCCGGCACCCAAAGGGACCGGTGTTCCTCCGACATCCGGAGCAGCTCCGCCATCAGGCGCTGGACTTTCAGGTGACTGGAGGTGGAGAGAAGGGCGGCGAGTCCCTGCTGCAAGAGGTAGTCGCTGGAGGTATGGAAGGTCTCGACGGCCGCCCGGTTGACCCGGGTCATTCGCAACTCCGGATCCATCTCGAGGATCGCGTCCATGGCGCTCTCGACCAAGAGGGCCAGCTCCTCCTCACGGGCCCGGACCTCCTGCTCGGCTCGCAGCCGCCGTACCTCGGCGGCAGTTCTGGCGGCGAAGATCCGAAAGACCGCCAGGATCCGGTCGTCCACTTCCAGCGGATCGGTATGGATGAGGGCCAGGTTTCCGAGAACCGTGGTGCCGTCAGTGTCGGGCAAGGGGGCGCTCAGGTAGCTTGCGGCCCCCGCTTCACGCAGATCCCGATCCTGCGGATACATGTCGGAGACACCTTCGGAGATGTGGACCAGGCGGCGGTCCCGAATGACGTCGGCGCAGGGGGTGCCTGCGATCCGGTACTCGAAATCCTCGATGAACTTGTCGCCGAGCCAGAAGGCGAGAGCACGGAGGTGCTCTCCATCTTCGGTGAATTCGGTCACCCAGGCCCCGTGGACGTCCAGTGAGTCGGCTACGGCCCGGACGAGGGCCCTGAAGAAATGCGATCCCGTTTCAGCGGCGGTGCCCTCCAGGATTGCTCGGAGAGCCCGGTCCTCGTCCAAAGCCCCGGCCCGAGGGGGTACGGAAGGCTTCATCTACGGTCGGCTCTGGTTGGGGTCCGCCCAGAGGGCGAGGCCCAAGGTTTTGGTCCGTCTGCGCGGGCCGGGTGACGTATCCGGGGTGGAACGGGATCGGCGAGCCCGTTTCCCTGGACCCAGAAGCCCACGACCCGACAGCCCAAGGCCCGACACTCAACGGCCCGGCACTCAAAGGCCGGAAAATCAAAGGCCGGAAAATCAAAGGATAGGGCCGGAGGGTGGGGAATTCAACAACGATGAATGGGGGATGCCAAGACGGTTCGGGGCGGTGCCGGGAGAGTTCAGGCTCGCGTCACCGCCACCGTCGCACCCGGCTGGACGGACACGAGCGCCTCAACCCCTTCGACCGCCCGAGCCCAAATGTTGCAAGGGGAGGCCAGCCGGATTTCCCCCGGGGCCGAGATCGGCGTTTCGCCAAAGCCGATGGCAACGGCCGGGCCGTCGGGCCAGAAGGCGATCTCTCCAGCTTCGACCACGGCCCGGGCATCGGGCTCCCGGAGCTGTCGGACATCGACGGGGAAGTAGACTTCCTCACCCCAGGTGGAGGCCCTCGCATGGATCGGGAGGGCCTCCCAGATGGCATCGGCCGTGGGGGTTTCCAACAACTCCGCGTGGATTTTGATTTCGCCGATCTCGAAGCAAACGCGGCGCACGTCCGTAGCCTCCGGCTCAGGTTCGCGGGGACGGGCTTCCAGAATTCAGAGCGACCCCCGGGAAGGCAGCCGGTTCCGATCGGGTGAGCTGACCAGGGGAGGAGGGAGGCCGGAAAGATCCGGAGAACGCCCCCCGGTGACACACTTTGGGAAACACTTTGGGGCGAGTAGGCCTATACTTTCCTGGAGCCCTCTGCATCCTTCCCGCTGCGACGCATCCCTTCGAGTCCCTCCGGCTCGGGCGGACGGCGTTCCAACCGACCGGTGCGACTGGTGCCCACTGCATTCCGACAGATGGGGCTTGGACTCGCCCTCGTGCTTCTGTGCCTTCCGGCTCCGGCCGGTGCGGCCGAGGTGCGCGTGACGGTTCAGGTCGATGGGGTGGCCGGGGAGCTGCGCACAAACGTGCTCGCGCGGCTCACCATCTTCCAGCGGCGGAACGAGCAACATAGCGAGACCGGCCTTCGCCGGTTACATCGGGCGGCCGAGGAGGAGATCCTGGCTGCCCTTGAACCCTTCGGCTACTACGACCCGGACGTCGGCTCGGAGTTGATCGAGACGGACGGGACGTGGGAGGCGTACTACCGGATCGACCCCGGACCGGTGGTCCGGGTGACGGAGGTCGATGTGCGCGTCACGGGTCCGGGTAGCGAGGACGATTCTTTCCGCGACGCCGTCCAGGCGTTTCCTCTTCGCGAGGGGAGTGCCCTTCGCCACGATGTCTACGAGCAGGGCCGAATGAGTCTGGAGGGGGTCGCGGACCGCCGGGGGTACTTCGATGCCCGGTTCACGCGTCGTGAAGTTCCGGTGGATGTGGCCACGAACTCGGCTCGGATCCTCCTCCACCTGGAGACCGGGGACCGTTACCGCTTCGGGCCTGTCCGGTTCGAGCAGGAGGGGTTCAGCCCGGAGCTCTTGGAGAGCTACATTCCCTTCCGGCGCGGGGAGCCCTTCCAAAACTCCCTCCTCCTCGACCTTCAGAATGGGCTGACGAGCACCGACTTTTTCCGCTCCGTCAATGTGGACGTGCGCGAAGGGGAAGCCGAGAATCTCGAGGTTCCGATCGTCGTTACCCTCCAGCCTCGCCCTCGCACCCGCTATGACGTGGGAGCCGGCTACGGGACCGACACGGGACCACGCGGCACCCTTGGGTGGGAGCTGCGCCGCTTGAACCAATACGGTCATCGCCTTTTCGGGGAGGTGCAGGGATCGTTCGTCCGCCGGACCGCGACCCTCCGCTATACGATCCCCTACGGCGGCCAGGGTAACGAGATCGCCGTGACAGCCGGGTTTCGCGACGACGATCCGGCTACCCACCGCGACCGGACCTACCTCCTGGGAGGGAGCGTCACGAGAGATCGGTGGGGATGGCGAGAGTCTCTCTATATCAACGTCCTCAGAGCCGAGTTCTCGGTGGCCGGATTGCGGGGGATCAGCACGGTCGTGCTCCCAGGCGCGGAGTGGAACCGGACTCGGTCGGACAATCCGATCTACCCCTCCAGGGGCCACCGCCTCTCCCTTGAGCTCCGTGGCAGCGACTCGGCGCTCGGCTCTGACGTGAGCTTCCTGCAGAGTACGGTCAGGGCCAAGGTCATTCGCCCGGCAGGCGCCTCCGGGCGCGTTCTGGCGCGGGCCGAGCTCGGCGGAAGCGTGATCGACGATTTCTCTCAGCTCCCGGCGACTATCCGATACTTCGCGGGAGGAGACCGGAGTATTCGCGGGTTCGGGTACCGGTCCATCGGACCCAGGGACGAAGACGGAAACCCGATCGGGGGTCGCCACCTCGTAACCGGGAGCCTGGAGTACGAACACCTCTTCGGAAGCCAGTGGGGGATGGCGGTCTTCTACGATGCGGGCAACGCGATGACCAGGATCGACGACCGACTGGAGCAAGGTGCGGGCATCGGCGGCCGATGGGTCTCCCCGATTGGGCTCGTGCGCCTGGATCTCGCCGCCGCCGTGAGTCGATCGGGATTGCCGCTCCGGCTCCACGTCATGTTCGGTCCCGACCTATGAGAACTCTCACCCGCGTCCTCTTGGTCTCACTCGCCGTGGCGCTGCTCCTCGTCGGTGCCCTCTTCAGTGGTGCCTATTGGCTCTTCGGCACCGAGGGGGGAACGGCTTGGCTCGTGGAGCGAGTGCTGCCCGAAGAGCTTTCGGTGGACCGGATGGAGGGTCGACTCCTGGGCCCCCTCACCCTCTACGGGATCGAGCATCGCACCGAGGGAGCCGAGACCCGAATCGATCGCTTGCACTTGGAATGGCTGCCCCGAGCGCTCCTGGACCGTGAGGTCGCCGTGACGCTCGTGGAGGTGGACGGCGTGACTTTCGTGCAATACGAGGGGGATCCCGAGGCGACCGAGGAACCCCTCGAGCTGCCCGATCTCCAGCTGCCGCTGAGAATTGAAGTGGTGAGGGCTCGGCTGAGTGATCTCCGTTTGCGGCCAGCGGGCGGGGAGGAGCAGGACCTGGCCGACGAAATCGTGGTCACCGGGTTGGTATGGGACGACGTTCTCCTCGTCGAGGAGCTCCGGGTCGAAGCGGAGGGGTACCGGGCGCACATGGTCGGCACGGTCGAACCTCGGGGGGGCTACCCGCTCGACCTCGAGGTGGCGTGGGAGGTCACCCTCCCCGACCAGCCCCGGATCGCCGGGGGGGGACGGCTGGGTGGCTCGGTCGAGGAGTTGCGGATCCAGCAAAGCCTTTCCGCTCCCATCGCTGCTGAGGTCAGCGCACGGGTGGTCGACGCGCTTAGCGATCCGAGGTGGGAGCTTGACGTCTACGTGCCCCGCTTCGCGCTCCGGGAGATCCAAGACGACCTCAATGGCCACGAGCTTGGGTTGGAGCTGGTGGCGTCCGGAGACCTGGAGAGCGCCGACGTCCGAGCCGACCTCACAGGAATGGTGGAGGAGGTGGGAGAGATGATGGGACTCGTTGACCTTACGTACGGGGATGACGAGGTCCTGCTTACGACGCTGGCGCTTCACTTCCCCTCGACCGGTTCGGAAATCATCGCGGAAGGCGTCGCGGAGGTTGCCGCCGACCCACTTGCATTCGAGTTGAGCGGCCGATGGACCGACCTCGGTTGGCCCGTGACGGGAGAACCCGAGCTCCGGAGTGCGGACGGGCGGTTCCACCTCGTGGGGAACGTGGAGGAGTATGATCTGGAGGTCGAGGGGGGACTCTCCGGTGATGGGGTTCCGGAGGGCCGCTGGACCTTGGCGGGACGCGGAACCGACACGGCCATGGATCTCCGGCTCGGGGGAGAGGTCCTGAACGGCAGGCTCGAGGCCCAAGGCTCGGTGGCCTGGAATCCTCAGCTGGCCTGGGACCTCCGGGTCGAAGGCGAGGGCCTCGACCCCTCGGCGCTGGATCCCGACTTTCCCGGAGGAGCGTTGGCCGTCGCCTTCGAATCGAGCGGGAGGCTCGACGCGGGGAACGTTTTTGCCGATGTGTTCCTCGAGACGTTGGAGGGAGAGCTCGAGGGCATTCCCGTAGAGGGCGCCGCCGAGCTCAGCGTGGCAGGGGAGCGGATCGAGATCGAGTCCCTCTTCGCCCGAACCGGGAGCACGGAGCTCGGGGTCCGTGGCTCGGTCGAGACCGCCTGGGACCTGGAGTGGGAGCTGGACGCCCCGGACTTGGCAGAGCTCTCCGGGTTCATGGAAGGGATCGGGGGTACACTGGCCGCCTCGGGAGAGCTGACCGGAGATCGGGAACGTCCGCACGTGACAGCCTTCCTTTCGGGAGACAGCCTCGCCCTCGACGAGTTCCGGGTCCGGCGGATGGAAAGCTCCATCGATGTGGATCTCTCTGACGCTCGACCCTCCTCATTCCACCTCACAGCGGAGGCGCTGGAGGCGCCGACCGTGGACGTACCGGAGCTCCGGCTGGAAGGTGACGGCACCCTGGGTGGACACACCCTTACCCTGCACGCTCGCGGAATCGAGGACCGGACCGTGGAGGTGATCCTCCAGGGGCGCGTCGAAGACGAACGTTGGGACGGGGCTCTCGAGCGTGCGACTCTGGCGCTCCCCATAGGAGACGGCGACTGGACCCTCCGGGACTCCGCTCCCCTTTCCATCGGGGCCGACCGGGTTGAGCTGTCGATCGCCTGTTGGGAGGGGGTGGGCCGGGAGAGCCTCTGTCTGGAGGGAGACTGGAGCGAGGACATGGGAGGGATGGGTCGTCTCAACGCTCGGGATTTCCCGCTCGAGCTGGTATCGCCCTGGATCCCGGGTGTCGCCGTGGAGGGAGAGCTCGATCTGGAGGCCGAAGGACAGATCGACTCGGACGGGACCGTGCTGGCCCGGGGGACGCTCGTCGGGAGCCCGGGTCTCCTCCGCTACGAGCCGGAGCCGGAGGAGTTCGTGGAACGAAGCTACGAGGGCTTCGAGGTGAACGTGGAGGGAGATGAAGAAGCTCTTGTGGCCGGGCTGTCCCTGCGCTTCTCCGAGGCTCGCGGGCTGGAAGGTGAAATCCGAGCTGCCCGGGCCGAGGCGATCGAGGATTGGGGATTGAGTGGGCACTTGAGCGGCGTGTTCGACGACGACGGACTGACCGGCGCTCTGATGCCGGATCTGGCTCCGACGGGGGGCACCCTGAGGCTGGATCTGCGGCCGGAGGGATCGGTCGGAGATCCGCTCGTGCGGGGCAGCCTGTCCGTCACCGACGGGATGGTGGGGTTCCCCCTGGCGGGTGTGCAGCTCCAGGAGATCGGAATCGAGCTTTCAAGCGAGGATGGCGCCGTGTGGAGCCTGACGGGATCCGCCCGATCGGGGTCCGGCACAATCGAGCTGGACGGAGACCTCGCCCTTCCGGTGGGGGAGGCGGACTGGTCGGGGGAGATCGCAGTTCGGGGGGAGGACTTCGAGGCCTTGAATACTCCTCTGGCCCGGGTGCTCGCCTCGCCTGAGCTCGAGACGCACCTCTCCCCGGATCGGATCGAGATCCGGGGGCGCACGTTGCTTCCTGAGGCGCAGATCACGCTTCAGGACCTGGAGGGCACGGTCGTGAGCTCACCCGACGTGGTGGTCGTGCGAGGTGAAGACGAGCTCGCCGAGGAGCCGGCGGTCCTGGCCGCACTCTTCGCCGAGGTCACGGTCGAGATGGGTGAGGAGGTCCATCTCGACGCATTCGGGCTCAGTGGGCGCCTGGCCGGCGCTTTGACGGTCGATGCCGCACCGGGCCGGCCGATTCGGGGCCGTGGGGAGCTTCAGATCGTGGACGGTGAGTACACGATGTACCGACAGACGCTCGAGATCGAGCGAGGCCGACTCGTCTTCGCCGACGGCCCGATCGACGACCCCGGGTTGGACATCCGGGTCATTCGAGAGACGCGGGACGTGCGCGCCGGGATGGACATCTCGGGGACCGCCACCGAACCACGTGCCACGGTGTTCTCCGAGCCGGCGATGGCCGAGGCGGATGTGCTCTCTTACCTGGTCCTCGGCCGTCCCGCGACCTTCGCCGGGGAGGAGGACGGAGAGGTGCTCGGGAGGGCGGCCTCAGCGGTCGGCATGGCCGGTGCGCAGCGGATTGCGGATCGAGTGGGCCGGGGAATTCTGGGCCTCGACGAGGCGCGCGTAGAGACCGAGGAAGGAGAGGGCCTGCAGGAGGCGCAGCTCGTGGTTGGAACCTATATCTCGCCGCGGCTCTACGTGGGGTACGGGCTCGGTCTCTTCGAGACCACCAACGTGCTCCGGGTCCGCTACCACCTTGGCGAGGACTGGCTGCTCCGAACCGAGTCCGGGGTGGAAACCGGGGCGGACCTGCTTTACTCGAGGGAGAGGTAGCCCAGGATCTGGGGAAGGGACTGGGCGTTCCCCTCACCCCGCCTTCAGAGTGTGGAGCTGCTCGATCAGCGCCTTTCGGGCTCTGGCCTTCCGCTGGCGAATCGTCGCCGGCGCCGTCCCTTCCCGGCGGGCGACCTCGGAGCACGATACGTCTTCCATCAGGGTGAGCACGATGACGCGCTGCTGGTCCTGAGGAAGCTCTTCGAGCGCCGTCCGCACAGTTTCGGTCACGTCATTGCTCGAGAGCCGAGAGGACGGATCAGGTGCGGGGTCCGGAGAGTCCGAACCGTGCCACCGAAGATCGCGTCCGGCGGCCCGGCGCAGCTCCCGGACCACATTGCGAAATGTCCCGAAGGCATAGGGCGCAATCGCGCCGGGCGGGCATTTGCCCTCGCTCACGGCCCTCCACGTGCGCAGAAGCGTCTCCTGGCAGGCATCCTCGCAGTCGTCGCGGTTCTCGAGCTGCCGTCGGGCCACAGCCATCAGCCTGGATCGGAGCGACTCCATGCAGCTCGACACGTGGAGCGGATCGGTGCCGGTCGCCCCGATGCCGTCTCCGGCTCGGGAGATCGGGCGCTCCGGCCGATCTGGCCGGGAACGAGTCTCGGCCATGGGGATCCGGCGGGAACGGGTTCGCTTCTGAGACATGGGTGCCTCCGGTTCGCAGGTGCTCGGGCTGATCTGTCAGGTGTGGCCCGAACGTACCAAGGCCCTCGCACACTCCTGTCTCGGCAGGATCTTGCGGAGCACACGCGCTCGTATCCCTGCCGTCGCGGACGTGTCAGCGGATCGTCAGGCGCACGTCACACGCGCGTCACGCTCCGGGATCGAACGGAGGGCGCCCAGCTCGCCCGACAGGAGACCGGACGGGCTGGGAGTGGGATGCCGGGAGGGGCCCGGTGGGTGGGTTCAGGTGCCGCGGCAGGGTCGTCCGGGGATTTGCACCGGACGGTATGCGTAGTTTCGGTCTTCCAGATGCGCGCCCGTTGCAGCGAAGTACTCGAGCCAGAAGTCCTTCACGATCCGGGCGCTCAGGGTATCGCCCCGCGCTCCGGCGACGAAGACGCAGAGTCCGCTGAGATCGGGGAGCCGGCCCACGTCTTGGCGTCGCTCGATCCATCCCTCGGAAGGCATGCGGACCAGGCCTTCCATGTTCACCTCCCGGTTGGCCTGGAGCATGTCAGAGAAGAGCACGAGGGTGGCGGGTCGATCCGGGTACGCCTGCAGCTCTGCCCCAACCAGGTGCAGAGTGGAGAGGATGTCCGTCCCATCGATGTCGTCGCGTCCGTCGGGATCACTGAAGCGTACGATGTAGTCGCGTGCGTCCTGGACGAACCGGGCCAGGGTCACGGAGTCCCGCGGAACGTGGCGGTCCGTGAATTCTCTTGCGGGGACCTGCTGCGACCACAGACGGGGCTCTTCATCGAGCGAGAGCCGGAGGAGCTCGATTGCCACGATGCGGTCTTCGTGACCGAGGCGGCCGAGTCGGTCGCGAGTGAGTCGAGCGGCGTGCTCGAGCTCGTGGCTCAGCACGCTCGAGGAGCGGTCGTAGACGAAGATCAACAGCTCGGGCTCGCTTTCGCGAGACGGACCCTCGCTCGCCCTCGAAGCCTCCGGGCCGCCGCAGCCCAGCAGAACGCCGAGAGTCGCGGCAAGAGCGAGCCCCCACCACCAGGGCCGGGTCACCATGTCGAACCGGACTCTTGGGTGAAGCGGCGCCGGAGGTCCGTGAAGCGCTCAACCAACTCCCCGCGCTCCCGTTCGTAGTCGGCGGGGTCGCGGAGGACGAGGTCGTCGACTCCCGTGGAGGCTGCGGCCGACTCGAACTTCATCGGGGTCGCGAAAGCGACGACGGAGCGCGGATCGACACGGCGGATCCGGATATTCTCGGCACGGTACGTGGCGAACACCGACTCGAGCTCATGCACCAACGATCGCCTTCGGCTTGCCGGCCCCGTGCGAAGTTGCGACTTGAGGCCCCGGATGTCCCTGCCCACCTTGGCGAGGAGCTCGGAGGTGGTCCCGGCGCACTCCTCCCCGGTCTCCACCAGGGCGCGGCGCTCGTCTTCGAAGGGAGATTCGTTGAAATGCTCCTTGCGGGCATCACGGCGGTGGAAGTACGCGGCGGAGATCGCGCAGAGCACCAGGGTCAGGTTGAGCAGGAGGATCGGGAGATTCATGCGGGCCATCGAGAGCGAATACTCCCGAAGCTCCGTGGCTACCGCCTCCACGTCCTCCGCCCGATTGTCCAGCTGGTTGGCATCCAGGATGTGGCCGTCGACCCGGAGCCAACCGGCCTGCCGCCGGAGCTCTTCCACCTGCTCCATGTCCTGCACGTATCGCTCCTCCCCGACCTCGCCGAGCGTGACCCGGGCCTCGTAGAGGACGCCCAGGGTGAGCACGAGGCCCACCGCGCAGAGGACGAGGGGCACGATATTCTCCTTCGCCGAGCGGCTGTGCACCGTGTGACGCCGGTCCTTGCGCTCTCCCTGCATGACGAGGTCGCGCAGGGCGTGTCCGAAGAAGTGGGCCAACACGCAGAGGAAGGTGATCACTCCCGCCGCCAGAAGGGCTGCGTCGGGTCGGAAGAGAATGTGTGCAGCCACTCGCTCCATCCCGGCGAACCAACCGGTGGTCAACTCCGTCAGGAGCTGGATCTGGCGCTCGGAGATGGGGTCGCGCGGGAGGAGAGCGTTGAAGACCGGAGCGTTGGCGAAGAACTCCACGAGTCCGAGGAAGACGAGGGCCGAGACGTAGGCGCCCGTGGGAAGGCCGCGACTGCGACGCTGACCTTCCGTGTTGAGCTCCTGGGTCACCTCCTCCTGGCGAAGGGCGAAGCGCGCCTTCAGACGGATCAACTCGTTCACGAGCCGCTCGAAGCGGTCGATGCCGAGGGCGATCTTGCCGAGCCGATCCAGGATCCGCTCCTCCTGATCGGCGATGTCGCGGTGGAAGCCGCGCTCTTCGCGCGATTCCCATCGCCTGAGGAGGGAAAGGCAGCGATCCTTGAGCTCCAACTCCGAGGCCACCGGTCCCTCGGCATCCTCCGCGGGCGCGTCGCGTTCCGCATCCTCCCGCGCCAGGCGTCGTGCCTCCGATCGGATTCGTTCGATCTCGGCCTCCGTGGGATCGGGAGCCGGGCCCCCGAGATCGACGTATCCCCGACTTACAGGTGTATCGATCGCCCTTGCGGAACCGGCCTCCGCCGAAGCGGCCCCGTCGTCCAGCCAGGGGCGCCCCCGGTCGACCCCGGAGGTCCACGCTCCGAGCGCCCCGGTCTCGGTCCGGTCAGGGGGCCCGAGCTCCGTCGGGTTCGGTCGTCGGTTGTTTCCGGATCGGTCATCCACGGCTCTTCACCTCGGTCGGATCGTGATTGTGCGCATTTCGCTCAGCGACGTGGGTCGATGAAGTAGGAGTTGCAGGCCCGCAGGAGGAGGTCGGGCTCCAGGGACGGCTCCACTCCCCGATACCTCGCGTAATCGCAGATGTCGGCCACGATGTCCCTCGGATGGCAGGATCTGGGCTCGATCCCCGTCCGGGAGTAGAACTGTTCGAAGATCACCTCCACCGCCGCCTCCGAATACTCGACCCCGCGCTGGTCGCACACCCGCCGCAAGATCTCCCGGAACTGGGCTCGGGTCGGCGACGGCATCGGGATCTTGTGGCGGATCCGGCGGAGGAAGGCCTCCTCCACGAGGTCCGCGGGGTTCAAGTTCGTGGCAAAGAAGACGAGACAGTCGAAGGGGACTTCCAGCTTGTGTCCGGTCGACAGGCCCAGGTAGTCTGTGCCCCGGTCGAGGGGGATCATCCAGCGATTGAGGAGGTCCCGCGGGCGGACGCGTTGGCGCCCGAAATCGTCGATGACGAAGACGCCCCCATTGGCCTTCATCTGTGGAGGAGCCGTGAAAACACCGCGTCGAGGACTTTCCTGCAGGTCGAGCTCGTCCAGGGTAAGCTCTCCGCCGACCATGATACCGGGCCGGCGCACCCTCACGAATCTCCGGTCGTGGGTCGGAAGCTCGGGGAGGAGCTCTCGACCGAGGTCACCGATGTCGTCGTATGCGCCTCCATCCTCCTCCTCGACCGGGTGGTGAAGGTGCGGGTCGAAGATCTGGATGATCTGTCCCGCCATCTCGACGGCGTGCGGCACGTAGATCGAGCTGCCGATGATCCCGGTCACCGCCATCGCCACCTCGGTCTTCCCGTTTCCCGGGTGCCCGAAGAGGAAGACCGAGCGGCCGGAGTTCAAGCCGGGCCCGAGCCGCTCGAGGAACTCCTCGCTCAGGACCAGGTGGTCGAGGCCGTCCCGGATCCTGTTCCTCGAGATGGGGTGTCTGCGCACGCTCTGGCCCACCACCCACTCGCGGTAGAGCCGGCTGGGAACTGGTGCGGGACCGATGTACCCGTTCGTCTGGAGAAGCTCGCTCGCTCTCTTGCGCCCCTCCCCCGTGAGGTCGAAGACGTAGGACCTGCGGCCGTGCCCGTCGGTGCCCCGGACCTCGACCAGCCTCCTCTGCTGGAGCATGAGGAGGCGATCGTCCAGCACCGTAAAGGGGAGGTGCAGGGCTTCGGAGAGATCCCGCCCGCCGCGGGCGCCTTTGCGATAGAGGGTCTTGAGGAGCAGGTCGCTCACGAAGGCCTCTGACAGGCCCGTGTCGGCGAGGGTGTCCGGCACCGGAGGCCTGCCCGGGAGCGTCCCTGGCTCGGTCTCGGGCCGGGTCTGTTCGTCGAGTGTGTCGAGGTGCATCGGGTCTCCTTGCTGCGCGAGGGGGATCAGACCGG
>SLFU01000179.1 GCA_007124095.1 Gemmatimonadota bacterium | reverse complement strand
TGGCTGGGTCGGCTCCCCGGAGACCTTCGGATCGAAGGGGAGACGACCCGCTTCTATCTCCCGTTCACGACGATGATCCTCCTTTCGGTGGTGTTGACCATTGTCCTGAACATCCTTAGACGCTTCTTCTGACGCTCTCTAACGCCGGTCCTCTTCTGGGCCCGACCGCCGGGCCCCGAAGAGGACCGAGGCTAACCCGCCTGCTCGGCCATTTCCCGGTTCAGCACACGATCCAGCTGCCGGAAGGCCTGGCGGATGCGCTGCTCGTTTTCGACCATGGCTATCCGCACGTACCCTTCCCCCTCGGGGCCGAAGGCGCCCCCTGGGCACATGGCGACCTCGGCTCGCTCGATCATGTCGAGGCAGAAATCGACCGTGCTTCCCCCGTAGGCCTCGAGGTGCTCGGGTTTCACCTTCGCCCAGACGAACATCGTTGCCCTCGGGGGCTCCGCCTCCCACCCAATGCGTCGGAGCGCATCCACCATCGTATCACGGCGGGACTGATAGATCCGGGCTTGACGATCCACTTCCTCGTCCCCGTGGCGCATCGCAATGATCGACGCGATCTGGATCGCCTGAAAGACCCCGTAGTCGTAGTAGCTCTTGATCGTGGCAAGGGCGTTGATCATCGTGGGGTTCCCCACGCAGAACCCGATTCTCCACCCGGCCATGTTGTAGGCCTTGCTCATCGTGGTGAACTCGACCCCTACCTCCTTCCCTCCCCGGGCCTGCATGAAGGAGGGCGCCCGGTAGTCGTCGAAGCAGGTCTCACCATAGGCCAGATCGTTGATCACCATGACGTTGTGCCGTTCGGCGATCGCCACCACTCCGTCCCAGAAGGGCGGGTCCACGCACATCGTGGTCGGATTGTTCGGGAAGTTGAGGACCATGACCTTGGGTTTCGGCTGAAGCTGGTGGATGACGTTCTCCACCCGCTCCAGGAAGGCCTGGTCGTTCCCGATCGGGACTCCGATCACGTTGGCTCCAGCCAGGTTCACCCCATAGCTATGGATCTGGAAGGCGGGCTTGGTGACGATCGCCGTGTCCCCCGGCCCGAGGAGGGCCAGGCAGAGGTGGGAGAATCCCTCCTTCGACCCGATCGTGGCGATCACCTCGCTGCCGGGATCCAGCTCGACGTTCCAGCGCCGCCTGTATTTGCGAGCCACTTCCCGGCGCAGGTTGAAGACCCCCGCGCTCGCGGAGTAGCGGTGGTTCCGCGGGTCGGCAGAGGCCTCGCAGAGCTTTTCGACGATCTGCGGAGGAGTGGGGTCGTTCGGATTTCCCATGTTCAGATCGATGATATCCAGCCCTGCCCGACGCCGTTCGTACGTCATCCTCTTGATCCTCCCCAACATGTAGGGAGGTAGGCGATCGAGACGGTGTGCGACTTGGATGTCCATGGGGTTTCCCGAGGGGTTCCGGGGGCCGCGCCTTAGCGAACGCACGGTACCGGTCCAGTTCGTCAAAGGTATGGTTTCACGATATACCCTACGGGTCGCGAAGACGATCCCGAGGGGTGAGCGCAACGAAGTCGGCCAGCCCCGTGAGCGTCACTCCCCCCGTGGCCGCTTCGAAGTCCTTCGGCGTGTCCACGGGCCACGCGGTAACCACGAGGTCGCGCACCGACGGGCGATAGTGCCGCAGGGCTTCCGGTACACCGGTCCGGTTCTCCACATGGAAAGTTCCCGTCAGGTGGAGGACGAGGGGGCTCGGTGGGTCCTGCCCTTCGCGTTCGTCCGTCCCGCGCGGACGAGCTTCCAGCGCCTCGTGGATCGAGTGCGCCATTGAGGCGTCCCAAAGAGCTTGCACCACGAGGGCGTACTGCCCCTCATGAGAGGCCCCGTGGCCGTGCGTCAACGCGTCCATCCGCGCCTCCCACTCCGCCCGGTAGGCCTCCGACGGACCCGGAAAGGGGAGAGGGGGAAGATGACGTCGCGCCTCGGATGGAAGTGCCTCCAGTGCCTCCGGGCCAAGCCGGCTGACCCGGTCCGCATAGCGACGGGGTGTGTTGGTTGCGAGCACGCGGATGCCCTCCTTCCGGGCGATCTCAACGACGGGCCGGTAGTCGCGGGAGTAATTCGGCCACGGCCGTGCGACGGAGAGGAAATGCTCCTCGGTAATGAGCTCGGCCAGATACTCGTCCAAGACCGGCTGCACATCTCGCTCGAACATCTCCAGCCCGAGGACCAACTCCCTCCCCTCGGCTCGTGTTTCCTCGATCAGCATGCTCAGAAGGCGGAGTTGGAGAGCGTGCGTTCCGGCGTTCCCGTGCCGTTCCCCCACGAAGATGACATCCACCTCCGAGGCTCGTGCCACCACCGCCTCCAGGCCGGCTTCGGACCCATCGGAATGGTGGAGCCGCCATTCCCCCTCCGGGCGGGGCGAGCCTCGGACGAGGGCCGAGCTGATCCCAGTCAGCGGCTCGGCCCTGTCGGCTGAGTCTTCGGAAGAGGCCGGCGGCTCCGGCCCGGCTGAGGTCGTGGAAGGGGGCGAGGCTCCGGAAGCCAGGCATCCACCCGGAAGGACCAAGAAGCACAGGAGGAGTGCACGCGGCACCGGTGGTCGCCCCATCTTAAGGACAGCCCCCGGTGCCCGGAGGAATCGAGGCGAGAGGACTCAGCCCCAGCTCCTCCCGGTAGGACTCGTCACCTGTGCGGTTTAGCTCCCAGTAAGCGAGTCGCTCGGTTGCGATCAATTCGGCCTCTTCTCCGGTGGAGGTGGTCCAGCCCAGGACCCTCCGGGGGGGCTCCCGCTCCACGTCGAAAGTGCGCTGATAGTCTCCGGCGTCAAGGACGAAGCGGGTCACCGGATTCCCGCCCCTTCTCACTTCCGAGCGGGTGATTCGGGCCTCGACTGCGCGGATAGGCCCATGGCCGGTACGCAGTTGCCAGAGTTCTGGCACGATCCAGCCCTCCCAGTCCCCTCCTCCCTGGAAGTCGCTGTCCAACTCACGGAGTTGGATCAGGAGAGCATCCTCGTAGAGGGCCTCGGGGGGAATCTCCACATCCCGGAGCGTCTCCCCTTCCGAGGCAAAGTAGGAAAGCCGCAGGGAGCGAAGCCGGTCGGGCCCGGGCCATACGCGGTGACTTACGCTCCCACACCACTCCTGCACCTCGAGGTTGATCCGTACGGGCTGAAACCGCTCCTCTCTCCAGTGGTCGACCGGGGCGAAGGTGCTCGACATGACCGAGTAGGGGTAGATCCCGGTGAGGAAGGTGTTGGTCCGGATGAGCTTGAGCACTTCGACACGGTCAGGGGACTCGGCCGCGTCATCCTTGATCCAGCTCCGTCGGTCGTGGGGCTCGGTCACGTATATGAGGGAGAGCTCGCCTTCCCGGGCTTCCCCGTAGCGGGCCGTCGTGACCCGGTAGCCGGAAAGTTCGGCTCGGCCATCGCCCCAATGCTCCCAGAACTCGCTCGTGGCCGAGGCCCGGGGCTCATTCGGAAGTCCGGTGAAGTCGTCCAGGTCGGAGAAAAGAGCCGCGTTTCCGGGAACCCGCTCCGGCTCGGATGCGGAGCTCCCGTCCTCGGCAGAAGCCCGGGGATTGGTTTCGCAGGACGAGGCCAGAAGGAGGCTCGCCAGGAGCGCGAGGAGGGGAATGGCGGAGCGACGCGCCGGAAGGGGAGTGCGCCGGCATCGGAGGCGACTGGGTGCGAGAGGCATCGGGCGGGTCCCGATCGTAAGTGGATCACGGGTCGGTCGGCGAACGGCTACAGGTACCGGTAGAGGCACAGGGCTCCAAAATACGCTCTGACTCTACTATTTTATATGGCTAACGAGGGGTCGAGGGTCCGTCCCTGGCGCCCTCGGGGTTTCGACTCGACCTACCTTCGTGCCTTCGTGTGGAGCGCCCCCGTGCAAGCTCTCGCCAACGCCCAGATCCGTAATATCGCCATCATCGCACACGTGGACCATGGGAAAACCACCCTGGTCGACAAGATGCTACGCCAATCGGGCGTCTTCCAACAGCACCAGGAGCTCCAGGAACGGGTCATGGACTTCGATCCCCTGGAGCGGGAGCGAGGAATCACGATCCTCTCGAAGAACACCGCGGTGGAGTGGGACGGTGTCAAGATCAACATCGTCGATACGCCGGGGCACGCGGACTTCGGCGGAGAGGTCGAGCGCATCCTCCGGATGGTGGACGGAGTACTGCTCCTGGTCGACGCCGTCGAAGGGCCGATGCCCCAAACACGCTTCGTGACCCGCAAGGCGCTCGAGCTCGGCTTGATGCCCGTGGTCGTCATCAACAAGGTGGATCGACCGGCCAGCCGAGCGAAGGAAGTGCACGACGAGGTGCTCGAGCTCTTCATGGAGCTCGAGGCCTCCGACCTCCAGCTGGATGCCCCCTTCCTCTACGCCTCAGGGCTGGACGGCTGGGCCTCGGAGTCGCCGGGGGAGGTGGGCACGGATCTGGCTCCCCTTTTCAAGGCCGCCGTAGAGCGCGTGCCACCTCCTTCCGGGGATCCGGACGGTCCGTTCCAGATGCTCGTCTCCACTCTCGACCATTCGCCTTACGTGGGACGCATCGCGATCGGGCGAGTCGAGCGCGGGAGGGTGGGCCTGGGAGAGCCGGTGGCCCTCCTCCCCTTCGGAGAGCCCGGCCCCGTTTCGGAGGAGGAGATCGAGCGTTCGAGGGTGGCGAAGCTCTTCTCCTTCCGTGGGTTGGATCGCGTGGAGGTTCCGGAAGTGAGAGCCGGAGACATCGTCGCGCTGGCCGGCCTGGAAGGGGTGGAGATCGGAAAGACCCTGACCCATCCCGACCACCCCGAGCGGCTGCGGGGAATCCAGGTCGAGGAGCCCACGCTTTCGGTCGACTTCACGGTCAACAATTCTCCCCTGGCTGGGCAGGTCGGGAAGTACGTGACGACCCGTCAGCTCCGGGAGCGTCTGATGCTGGAGCTGGAGCGGAATGTGGCGCTTCGGGTGGAGGACACGCCGGAGACTGACACCTTCCAGGTTTCCGGCCGGGGTGAGCTCCACCTCTCCATTCTCATGGAGAAGATGAGGCGTGAGGGCTATGAGTTCCAGGTGTCGCGACCCCGGGTGGTCACCAAGGCCGATGAGGATGGCAGCCGGCTCGAGCCCTACGAGGAAGTGCTCATCGACGTCCCGGAGGGGATGGTCGGCACCGTGATCGAGAAGCTGGGTCCCAGGCGGGGAGAGGTCCAGGACATGACCCCCGGGGGACAGGGAACCACCCGTCTCCGCTTCCGCATTCCAGCGCGTGGCCTGTTTGGCTACCGCTCGGAGTTCCTGACGGATACCCGTGGTGAGGGGGTCCTGAACCATCACTTCGTAGGGTACGGACCGTGGGCGGGTCCACTCGCGGGCCGAAAAAAGGGAGTGTTGGTCTCGGATCGGGCGGGGGACGCCGTGGCGTACGCGCTTTTCAACCTCCAGGAGCGCGCGAGCATGTTCATTCATCCTGGGGAAGCCGTCTATCCGGGGATGATCGTCGGGGAGCATGTGCGACCCGGAGATCTGGATGTGAACGTGTGCAAGGGAAAGAAGCTCACCAACATGCGAGCCGCGGGGTCGGACGAGAACGTGAAGCTGGAACCTCCCCGCAAGCTCACCCTGGAGCTGGCGCTCGAGTTCATCGAGGACGATGAGTTGATCGAGGTCACACCGGCCGCCCTGCGTCTCCGGAAGCGGGTGCTCGACGCCAATCGCAGGAGAAAGGACGAAAAGTCGCGCCGGGCCGGTGGGGAATAGGTTGCCGCTATGGTAACCGTCTTCAAGGACCTCGTTCCCGAGAACACACATCCGCTGAATGTGGTCGAGGTGGCCTCCGAGAAAGAAGCGGTGGCATACCGGCCGAAGCGCATTCCCCTGTTCGAGGTTTACATGCGGATGGCCGAGGAGTTGGCCGGTCGTAGCACCTGCCGGCGCCTCTCGGTCGGGACGGTGATCACCGACCCGGGACTCGAGAATGTGGTGGCGATCGGTTACAACGGAAACGCCCGGGGCTTCCCCAACGACTGCGACTCGCCCACGCCCGGTGCCTGTGGCTGCATCCATTCCGAGATGAATGCCTTGGTGAAGGCCCCGGGCCGGCTCCCCGAAAAGGTGGCCTTCGTGACTGCTTCCCCCTGTGTGATGTGCGCGAAGCTCATGATCCAGGCGCGAGTGAGCCACCTCTTCTATCGGGCCGCCTACCGGGACCTCTCTGGCCTGGAGGTCTTGGCCACGGGAGGAGTGGTTGCGGTTCGCTACGATCGATGGAAGGACGAGTCCGCGTCGGGATCCAGCGGCTGACCCGCCAGGGCTGAGCGGTCAGCGAGTCCCGATCGCTCCGTATTCCTCCAGGAGCTCGATGAGCTCATCCAGGGGGATTGCCTCGGAGGTGAAGCCGTCCACTCCTGTGACCGTGGTGGCCCGCAGAAGGGAGTTCACCATCGCTTCCTCTGTGGCTTCCACGACCCCCTGGAAAAGAGCCGAGGTCCGGGGGTTTGGAAGGTCGACGAATGAGGGGAGCTCCTCTCCCACCCGCCGGCGAACCCCCTCCGCGGTGGAGAAGGCGATGATGTAGTCGCCCGACCCATTGCTGGCGAAGGCTCCCGTCCGAGCCAATCCCATCATCGCTCGGGCTGCGAGACGCTCCAGATTACGGTCGGAAAGGGGGGCGTCGGTCGCCACCACGATCATGATCGATCCGTCCGCCCCATCGTCGTCCTCGACGTCCTCCTGGAAGGAGTAGCGCCCGAGCGCCTGCCCCACGGGTGCACCGGCGATCGTGAGGACCCCTCCGAAGTTGGATTGGAGGAGCACTCCGATCCGATATCCCCCTAGGGATGCGGGCAGGACCCGGGAGGCGGTCCCGATACCTCCCTTCCATCCGTAGGCCCGAGTTCCGGTCCCCGCTCCCACCGATCCCTCCGCCACCGGGCCGGTCCTTGCCCCTTCCAAGGCTTCGACGACGTGCTCCGCCCGGATAGGGCGTGCGCGGATGTCGTTCAGTCGGCCATCGTTCGTCTCGCCCACGACAGGGTTGATGGATCTGATCTCATCCATTCCTGGGCGGTCGAGTAACCATTCGACCATCGCGTCCGCGGCTTGCCACACGCAGAGGGTGCAGGTAAAGAGGATTGGGGTCTCCAGCTCGCCCAACTCGCGCACCTGGGTGATACCAAGCAGCTTCCCGAATCCATTGCCGACGTAGATCGCGGCCGGAACACGGTCATGGAACAGGTCCCCATCGTGCGGGAGAATGGCGGTGACGCCGGTTCGCACGTCGGAGCCCTCGGACACGGTGACCTGGCCCACCTGGACCCCGGCGACATCGGTAATGGCGTTGTGCTCCCCCGGGGTGAAGATCCCGATCTCGATCCCCAGGTCGCGGGCGCGGGGGCGGTCGTCCGCGTTTTCGGGCACGATCTGCCCCTGGGCGGGAAGGGCCAGGGCGGCGAGTGCGAAGAGGAGAAGAAGGCGCATGTCTCGTCCTTGATTCGGGGAGGGGATTCCTCGCCGGTGCTGCCGCTACGCGGGGAGGGTATCGATGAGCATGAGGCCCAGAAGGAGGGGCTGATACGCGAGCGAACCCAGAAAGACCCGGCGGACGTTGGCGCGGGTCATGGATCGCTGGGCCGTCACGGACCACCAGATGAGGACGCAACCCAGGAGGAAGGCTCCGGTGAGGTACATCCCGCCTGTGACTCCGAGCAAGGTCGGGAAGAGGCTCACCGCGAGGAGCCCGCTTGAATAGAGAATCATCTGATTCCCGATGAATCGGCCATCCGGGTCGGCCGGAGGGGCCAGAAAGAACCCGGCCCGGGCGTAGTCTTCCTTGAGGAGCCACGAGAGCGCGAGGACGTGCGGAATCTGCCAGAGGAAGGCGAT
>SLFU01000229.1 GCA_007124095.1 Gemmatimonadota bacterium | reverse complement strand
GCCGACGAGGCCCACCGCTACGGCGCCCCCACCTGGGGCGCCGCTTCTTTTTGGCCGCTTGCGGGGTAGACCATTCCCGAAACTCCCTTCGGATTCGTCAACAAGGATCGTACTCTCGGTGTCGTATGGATAGCGTCGTGGTGGACGGTGACGGTGAGCTCGTCGCTCGCGCCCGCCTGGGAGACGAGGCGGCCTTCGGCGAGTTGGTGGTACGCTACCGCCGGCCGGCGTACACTGTATCCCTATCGATCACCGGGAAGCACGAAGATGCCGAGGATGTCGCCCAGGAGGCTTTCCTGGTCGCCTTGGCGCGGCTCGACGAGTGCAGGAACCCCGACCGGTTCGGGGGATGGTTTCTTACCATCGCGAGGAACCGGGCACGCAACCTCGTGAGGAGGAGGTCGGTGCGCGCGGTGGACGAACTCCTTTTCGAGGTGCCCGCACGGACACCCGGGCCGGAGCGCCAGACCGAGCTCGGCGAGTTGAGGGAGGCGTTGATCCGGGCCATGGACCACCTGACCGACGTTCAACGCGAGGTTCTTCTCCTGCATGACCTGGAGGGCTGGAAGCACAGGGAGATCGCCGAGCGACTGGACCTCCCCGCCGGCACCGTGCGCTCGCACCTGCACTTTGCCAGGAAGCGGCTCAGGACGCAGTTGGACCGAGTTCATCAACCGGAGGAGCAGTTGAGATGAGTGCTCTCGAGCCCGAACGGCGTCTCAGAGAGTTGGATCCCCAGCAGGGCGACGATCGGTACTGGTCTCGCTTCCAGGTCCGAATCATGGAAGCTGCGGCTCCGGCTCTCGCCGCCCGACGCGAAAGGGCTCGGATGACCGTCGGCGGGGTCTTTCTCTCCTGGAGCCGGCTCGTGGTTCCTGCGACGGTGACGGCGGCCGCCGTCGCAGCGCTCATCCTCCTCCAGGGAGGGCCGACGGAGGAGGTGGCGGTCGAGGTGGGGGTCGAGGAGCTGCTATGGAGTGCGGAGGAGGAGGCCGATCCCCTTCCGGCGTTCCTTCGCACGGAGCAAGTCGTGGACCGGGACGTGGTCTTGTTCGCACTGGAAGAGTACTGACGAGGCGCCCATGGCGATGACGGAAGGGTTCCGGACGAGGTTGGCTGCGGGGGCGGTGCTGCTCGCCGTGTTCGCTGCCGGGTTGGCGGTGGGCTTTGCCCTTGACCGGGGTGTGGCTCGGGCGTCGCCTGGGGAACGAGCGGAGGTGAGCGGCGAGGCCCGGGACACCCGGGCCGAGGGCAGCGGCTGGATCATCGACGAGATCGACCTCACCGAAGAGCAACGAATCGGGGTGGACTCCGTCATCCGGCACTTCGGGGATCGGATGACAGATCTTCGAAAGGAGTTCCGACCCAGATACCGCGCCGTGCTGGATTCCACGAACCAGGCGGTGAGGGAGCTCCTGGATTCCGAGCAACGGGCCCACTACGACGCTTTGGTGGAGCGGCGCAGGGAGCGCCGGGACCGCCACCCACGTTCGGAGGATCGTTGAGGGTCGCTCCGGGGTGATCGAGACGGTGGGGCTGTCCAAATACTACGAGCTCGGAGCCGAGACGATTCGGGCGGTCAGGGATGTCGATGTCACGATCCGCGAGGGGGAGTTCGTCGCGATCATGGGGCCATCCGGATCGGGGAAGTCGACCTTCATGAACCTACTGGGCTGCCTGGATACCCCTACTTCGGGGGAGTACTTTCTGAACGGACAGCTTGTCAGCCGGCTCTCGGACTCCCGGCTGGCCCGGATCCGGAACAAGGAGATCGGCTTCGTCTTCCAGACGTTCAACCTTCTCCCGCGCGCCTCGGCGCTCCATAACGTGGAGCTTCCACTCATCTACGCGGGTACCCCCTCGGCCGAGAGGCGCCGGAGGGCCCAGGAGAGTCTGGAGATGGTGGGGCTCGGAGACCGGATGGACCACCGGCCTCCGGAGCTTTCGGGGGGGCAGCGCCAAAGGGTCGCGATCGCTCGAGCGCTCGTGAACGATCCGGCCATTCTGCTTGCGGACGAGCCGACAGGGAATCTGGACTCCAGGACAGGCGAGGAAATCATGCAGATCTTCGTCCGCCTGAACGACCGGGGCCAGACTCTGCTCCTGGTGACACACGAGCACGATATCGCTGAGTACGCGAAGAGACAGATCCATCTCCGAGACGGAATGGTCGAGAGGGACTTCACGAACGATGTCCCGCGTCGAAGCGCCGCGCATGAAAGGGAGCGGGAATGACGGGTACGGGACCCTGGATCGGAATCTGGCCCGCGCAGCGGGCCGCGAAGCTCGACGACATCGTAGCTCTCGGGTACGAGTGAGGCGGGACGTTGGCAAGAAGGGAGGCCCGCCGTCCGGAGCGGGGGGCCTGGCGGCGACCGTCGCGCTCCTCCTCGTGGTGGCGGGCCTCTACATTGTCGGAGGGGTTCCCCTCCAGCTCTTCTTGGGGGAGCCTGGCCTCCTCCTCGCGCAGCTGACCTTTCTCCTCCTCCCCCCGCTTGTTTTTGTCTGGTGGGCGAGGCTGGACCCGGTCTGGACACTTTCCCTCAGGTGGCCGAGCGGAGGGCAGCTTGGAGGGGGCATCCTGGTTCTCCTGGGCGGGACCCAGTTGGCATGGATCCTCGCGTGGGCCCAGAGCCTGGTGATGCCGGTCCCCGCAGAGTATCTGGAGGCGATGGCGTCCCTCCTCCAGGCGGATTCGCTCGGCCGCTACCTCTGGCTCCTCGTCCTGGCGGCGGTCGTGCCGGCCCTTGCGGAGGAGGTCCTCTTTCGTGGCGTCGTCCTCTCGGGATTCCGAAGCGCGCTTCCTACGTTGTGGGCGGTGGTGGGTGCGGGGCTCGTCTTCGGCCTTTTTCATTTGTCCCCCCAAACCGCGTTCCGCTTCCTTCCCACGGCGTGGCTCGGGATGCTGCTCGCCTGGGTCGTGGTGGTGTCGGGCTCCCTACCGCTTGCGATCCTCCTGCACTTTCTGAACAATGCGGCCATCCTCACGATCGTCGCGATACCCGCGACGCGGGAACAGATGACGGACATCGAGGGGGAGCCGTCCCTGCTTCTCCTTCCGGTGGGACTCCTGCTGCTCGGGTGGGGACTGTGGATCCTTCACGCGAATCGGGGGCCCCGGGTCCCCGAGGAGGCCGGATGACCCCGTTCACTGAGGCGTCGGGAGTGTCGCACCTGGAGTGTACGGGAACGGGAGCCCGGCTCCCGGGCGAGACCCTCGTGGGGCTCTCCCCGGCAGGGAAGCCGCTATTCGCACGCTATGATCTCAGTGCGCTCAAGGGACGTTTTCGTCCCGACACCCTCGACTCGACCCGCGCGGACCTCTGGCGCTACGCTCCAGTTCTCCCCGTTCGGGATCCGGAGGCCCGGCTCTCGCTCGGCGAGGGCTGGACCCCGCTCCTGTCCACGGCAAGGTTGGCCGAGCACCTTGACGTGGGTCAATGTTGGGTGAAGGACGAGGCCCAGAATCCGACCGCGTCCTTCAAGGCGCGGGGAATGGCGGTGGCGATAGCCCGCGCGAAGGAGTTGGGGGCCGGAGCCGTGGCCCTTCCCTCTGCCGGAAACGCAGGGGGCGCGGCCGCCGCCTACGGGGCGGCGGCCGGGCTGGAGGTACACGTGGCAGTTCCCTCCGATACCCCTCTTCCGATTCTCGAGGAGATCCGGGCCCTCGGAGCCGAGTTGCACCTCGTCAACGGGCTGATTTCGGATTGCGGGGCCTTCGTGAGGAAAGGGGTGGAGCGCTTCGGCTGGTTCGACCTCTCCACCATGAAGGAGCCCTACCGGGTGGAGGGCAAGAAGACCCTGGGATACGAGCTCTTCGAACAGCTCGGTGGCCGCCTGCCGGAAGTCATCGTCTACCCTACCGGAGGGGGGACTGGGCTCATCGGGATGTGGAAGGCCTTCGAGGAAATGGAGAGGCTCGGCTGGGTGGGCGCCGCCCGTCCCCGGATGATCTCGGTCCAGGCGGAGGGGTGCGCGCCGATCGTGGAGGCGTGGAAGAAGGGAGCAGACTCCGCCCAGTTCTTCGAGAACGCGGCGACGAGCGCGCTGGGACTGCGGGTGCCCTCCGCGATCGGCGATTTCCTGATCTTGAGGGCGCTACGCGAGTCCGGGGGGATGGCTGTCGCCGTTCCGGATTCCGCGATGGTGCAGGGCGTGTCCCTCATCGGGAGGACGACCGGTGTGTTCGCCTCCGCCGAGGGGGGAGCCACCGCGGCGGCGGTCCTCGTCCTGCGGAGAGACGGTGTGCTCGGGCCGGACGACGAAGTCGTCCTCTTCAACACCGGGAGCGGACTCAAATACGTTGGGATGGAGACCTAGGGGCGATGCTCGGCACCCTCTTCGTGATCCTGGCCGCGGTTGTCCTGGTCGGCGGCCTTCTGAGCCGGCGTAGAGTTCAGCGGACGGTCGAGGGGGAGGATCCGGTCGTGACCGACGAGCTTCTGAGGAGTCTTCTCCAGGAGGGGGAGGAGGACCCCGAACCGCTCGACGAGGATGAGATCCGCAAGGCGGAAGACGAGTTCTGGGATGAGCCGTGGGACGACCCCGAGGAGTGGGGGGCGTGACCCCGGAGCCGGGGCTACGGTGCGGGTGGCATGGGGCTCGGAAGGGTCCAACCCCGGTTGACCGAGGGGCGTCAGCGGTCCGGGCTGTAGCGGTAGTAGGCGCCTGGGATGGGTATGATCCGGTCGCTCGGACCGGTGTCGTCCAGGGGGTCCAGCCGGTTCACGGCGAGCGCACGATTGAAGGCGACCTCCAGCCCGGCAGCGTGGCCGCCGTGGAACCGCCAATCCGCGGCCACCGGGAGCCTGGCGATCAGTATCGATCCGCTCCCATCCTCGGTCCACGCGGTCAGACTCCAGAGCCCGGCTCCCACTGCCGGCCTCAGGCTCCCGTCGGAGAAGTAGCGCTTTCCGGTGAGACTCACGGCGATCTCCCGGAAGCTGATGGTTCCAAGATTGACCTCGGCAGACCAGTCACCTCGCCGGTACTCGGTCACCACCCCCAGGAACCCGGTGCCCCCCAGGGTGATTCCCACCCGGAACTCGTCGCGGCTCAGCGAGGTCGGCACCGGCTCGGGGTCAGCCTGGGCCTGGAGCGTGACCGGGATCCACGCGAGGAGCGGGAGGAGGGCCAACATGGGGAGGAGCTTCAGCGGGCTCGGAGGCATGAACTGAAGGTGGGCATGGGAAGGGCTCGTCGGGGCGAACACTCTGAGAAGGTAACACCTGGACCCTTCCCGTCCACTGGGGGGTTTCAGAACGGTACCTCGGAGAGATGAGCGATCGGGTGACCACGGGTCGACGGCATCGTCTCTCTCACATGTACCGAGCCGACACGGAGGTGCAGGCTCGATGAGCACGGGGCCCGAGTTTCGCGGAGGATGGGGGAAAGGACGACCCCGGGGGGGTGTGCCCACGCTCTCCCGACTTCTCGCCTCCATCCTCTTCGCCCCGGCCTTCCTCTGGGTCCTCGGGTCGTGCGAGCCTCCTGACCGGCCTCCCACCCTCCTCGGCGGCCTGCCCTCCGCCGCGGTGGACTACCTCGCTCCCGACCGGGTCTCGGCCTTCCAGCTCGAGGAAGGGGTGGTCTACCGCTCGGTTCGAAGCGGGAGCAAACCGTGGCGGGTCCACCTCTTGGAGGTGGATGTGACCCACTGCGAGTTGGGATTCCGGGTGGTCCGAGCTGGGGAGGGGGAAGGGCGTGTGGCCGTCTCCGAGATGGCGAAGAGAGTCGAGCCCGGGGTGATTGCTGCGGTCAATGGGGACTTCTTCACTCCGGAAGACCTTCCCCTCGGCATCGAGGTCTCCGAAGGCACACTCAGGGGACGGACTTCGCGCCCCGTCTTCGCGTGGCGACCGGGGCACCTCCCCTGGGTTGGCCCGGTGGAGTGGGACGGAGACTCGATCCATCTGGGAAGCTGGACGACTTCCCAGGAACGGCCGGCGCCCGACATCCAGGTCGTGGCAGGCTTTCCCTCCCTTCTCGCAGACGGTCAGCCCGTCGGGGACCTTCAGCAGGAAGACCGTCCAGAATTCGCCAGTGAACGGCATCCGAGGACCGCGATCGGGTTCGATCCCACCGGTGTCCGCATCTGGATCGCCGTCGTGGACGGGCGCCGCGAGGGGGTTTCCGAGGGGATGAGCCTGCCCGAGCTGGCGGACCTCTTCAGGGCCCTCGGAGTCCGGAATGCAATCAACCTCGATGGCGGCGGGTCTTCCGTCATGGTGATCCGGCACGAGCCGGTGAGCCGCCCGTCGGACCCCGCAGGCCAGCGCCCGGTCGTAAACGCATTGGTGCTCCGGCACGACCCGGGATATTGTGGTGGGGTGACCGCCTGGCAATCGATCGGATCGGGCCTGCAGGGACTCCAGGCCAGCGCGGGAGGCCTTCCTGCGGGAGGAGCCAGTGGCCGGGTCCTCGGATTGAACGAGAAGGGAGTGATTCTGGAATGAACGGGTTCGGGACCTTCCGGGGTGTCCAGTGGACGGGAAGCCGCCTCTCCGGCCGCAGCCGCGAATACATCTCGATACGGGCGCCCACAACGCTGATATGTCTTCTCCTGTTGGTGATGCCGATGGCGGTGGAGGGGCAATCGACCGGGTTCGTGCGGGGCATCGTCCAAGATCCGTCCGCTGCGGGTGGGATTACCGGAGCGATGCTCCAGATCGTGGACGCGGACAGCTCCGTCGTCGAGCGATCCTTCTCGGGAGCGAATGGGCACTTCCTGATGGAGGTTACCGAGGGGGGGCCCTACGTGATCCGGGCGGAGTCGATGGGGTTCCGGGGGACGACTTCCCAGCCCTTCGAAATCGTTCCGGGCGACACCCTCCAGCTTCCCCGGCTCTCCCTCCTACCCGATCCAGTCCGGAGGACACCGAGGGACGCCGCTTCCGCGAGCGAGTCGCGTCTCTATCGCTCGAGCCCGATCGACCCGCCGAAGTACGCGTTCCTCCCAGGCCCGGGCTCGAAGTAGCGACCCCCCGCCGCATTCACCACGACCGACGTGTTGTAGTAGGCGTCGAGGAGATTGGTCACTCCCGCGTAGGCCGTCAACCGTAGGGATCCGAGCTCGAGCTCGTTTACGCCGAGCCGGACATCACTGATCCCGTAAGCCGGCGAGAGGGCCTCGACGTCGTTTCGGTCATTCCCGGGAATCGCGGCGGTGCGTTCGGTCCGAACCTCGGTGAACCAGGAGCCCGGACCGACCCGGATGAGACCCTCGACCCGGCTCGGTGCCAGCCCGGGTACCCGATTCCCCGCCAGATCGTCCCCGTTCACCTCGAATTCCCGGAAGCGCGCCTCGTTGGTCGCAAAGGTGAGCCTCGTCCGCAGGTACGGTGACGGAGTGAATTGGAGAGCCAGCTCGACGCCCTCCCGGATCGAGCGTCCCGAGTTCCGGAAGAAGGGGGCACCGGGCTCGTCCTCCACCTCGAAGGCGACGAGCTCTCCGTGGAGCGTCGTATGAAAGTAGGTTGCCTCGTAGGCGAGCATCATCCCGAGGATTCCCCGTGCGCCCGCCTCGATCGTGAAGCCGACCTGCGGCTCCAGCTCCTCGTTGAAGCCGCCCATCCCATCGGGATCGTTGGCCAGCTCGGTGGTGGTCGGGGTCTCGAAGGCCGTGGCCAGGCTCAGGTAGGTGGAGATCGCCGGATGGAGCCGGGTGTGGAAGCCGAAGGAAGGAGAGGCCGAGTCGAGCGTCCGCACGCCGCTCCCATCCGGTCGCCCCTGCACCCCCGCCAGGTGGTCATCCGCCGAGAAGCGAATCCGATCGTAGCGGAGCCCGGTCAGCACCGAGAGGATCGGGTTGATCGGGAGCATCGCCTGGAGGAAGAGCGCGGACCCCAGGACGCGCTCCGACT
>SLFU01000242.1 GCA_007124095.1 Gemmatimonadota bacterium | reverse complement strand
TGGGGATCCTGGCTGCGGTCACGGACCGGGAGCGGGGACGCGCCCACTTCGCTTCGGAGAATGAGACGGTTCGCTTCGACGTGGAGCCGAGGACCACGTACACGACGCTGCGCGCCCAGCAGGACCTCCGGGAGGGGGAGAGCCGGGTGGGCGCCATCTTCACCGGGGTAGACCGGAGCCTTCCGGCGAACGGCTCCCTGAACCAGCTTCCGGAGCGGGCATTCTCGACCGGGATCGACTTCGACCACTCCTGGGCGGACCGGGAATGGGCGATCTGGGGATTCCTGGCGGGGAGCCACGTCACGGGCTCCGAGGAAGCGATCCATGCGTTGCAGCTCGCTCCAAACCACCGCTTCCAGCGTCCCGATCAGGACTACCTGACCCTCGATCCGACCGCCACTTCGATGAGCGGTGCGGAGTGGCGCCTCCAGTTCGAGCGGCGAAGCGGCCGACACTGGACGGGCGCGATCTGGGCCGCGCAGCGGACGCCGGGATTCGAGGTGAACGACATCGGATTCTCGACGGCCACCGAGCGGTTCGACGGAGGCGCACGGATCCGATACCAGCAGCCGGATCCTGGGGACGTCTTCCAGAGCTACAACTTCACCGTGTTCACCTTCCAGAACTGGAGGCACGAGGTTCAGGACGACGTCTTCTCCGCCTCCGCCTGGGGCGACGCTCACAAGGCGGGGAGAGTCCAGGCGAACTCCAGCTTCACGTTCCTGAACTGGTGGGGGACGGGGCTGAGCGTGGGATTCCGGCCGGAGGTTCTCAGCGACGGCCTCACTCGGGGCGGACCCCTCATGGTGGACCCCGGGGCATGGGACGTGAGCTTCCGCCTCAACACCGATCAGCGGGACGACCTCACCTACAGTACGTCGGTGGACTACGCCCGGGAGGGTCGTGGGGGAGGCACCGAGTTCGGCGTTGACTTCTCGATCGACGCACGGCCGACCGAACGCCTCGCCATTTCCCTGGAACCCGCCTATGTCCGGACGATCGATCCGCGGCAGTACGTGATGACGATCGATCCGCCGCAGTACGTGACCCAGTTCCCCAATCCCGGATACGAAGAGACCTACGGAGGGCGCTACATCTTCGGGGACCTACGGCGTGAAGAGGTCTCCATGAACACGAGCGTCGACTTCATATTCTCCCCGAACCTGAGTCTCCAGGTGTTTGCGCAGCCGCTCATCTCGGCCGGAAAATTCACGGGGCTCAAGCAGCTCGCCCAGCCGGGCACCTTCGACTTCATCGAGTTCACGGAGGGAGAGGCCGTGGCATCGCAGGGGGGTGTCACCTGCACGGGAGGGGACTTCTGCCGGGCGAACGACCAGATCCACTTGGACTATACCGGAGACGGGGTCGCGGACGAGGAGTTCCGGGAACAGAACTTCAATGTCCGCTCTCTGCGTGGGACGGCGGCGCTGAGGTGGGAGTACCGTCCGGGATCCCGTGTCTATGTGATCTGGCAGCAGCGGAGACAGGCCGAAAACACGTTCGGAGACTTCGACCTCAGCCGGGACGGGCGGGCGCTCTTCGATGCTCCGGGTGAGCATGTGTTTATGATCAAGGTGGACTACTGGCTGGACCTGTGATGTGAGTGGTGGGGCCTTCCCTGGGACTTCTATTCTAGGGCTTGAGGAGCACCTTACCAGTCGTCTTTCGCCCGCTGAGGCGCTCGTGCGCGATCGCGGCGTCTTCGAGCGGATGGGTCTCTCCGATCCGGACCTCCAGCTCCCCGGAGCGGATCCAGGAGAAGAGGTCTCCGCTCCGGGTGAGAAGCTCTTCGCGGCTGGCGGCGTAGTGTGCAAGCGAGGGACGGGTCAGGAAGAGCGATCCACCTGAGTTGAGCCGCTGCGGATCCACGGGCGGGACCGCGCCGCTCGACTGGCCGTAGAGGACGAGCATCCCGCGAGGCCGAAGGCAGCCCATGCTCCGGTCGAAAGTGTCCTTGCCCACCGAGTCGTAGACGACGTCGACGCCCTTCCCTCCCGTTAGCCGATCCACCTCTTCGGCGAAGTCGGTTTCCGTATACCGAATAACATCGTCCACGCCCGCCTGACGAGCCAATTCCGCCTTCTCGGAAGTGGACACCGTTCCGAACACGGTGGCCCCGCGGCGCTTCGCGATCTGTGTGAGAAGGAGCCCGACCCCACCCGCTGCAGCGTGTACGAGGATCCGCTGTCCGGCTTCGAGCGAAAAGGTGCTGTGGGTAAGGTAATGGGCAGTCATTCCCTGGAGCATCACCGCGGCAGCGGCGTCCAGCTCCACCCCGTCGGGCACGGGCACGAGCTTCCATGCGGGTACGACGGCCTCCTGCGCATAGCTTCCCATCTCCATCGCGTAGGCTACCCGGTTCCCCACGGAGAGACCCGCAACGCCCGGACCCACGGCGTCGACGACACCCGCGGCCTCCATTCCCGGGGTAAAGGGCGGATCGGCCCTGTAAGCGCCTGTCCGCACATAGATATCGATGAAGTTCACCCCTGCCGCCTCGATGCGCACGCGCACCTCGCCTTCACCGGGCTCCGGGCTCGGGACCTCCTCGACCCGGAGCACCTCCGGACCACCGACCTCTTGCACGCGAATTGCCCGCATCGTCACCGTTCCTCCGATCATCATGTCGTTCCCTTCGGCCCCGACCGGGCCACTCCATGCCCGAGGGTAGGCCGGGCGGTTCGAATCCGCAAACCGGTGGGGACTTCAGAAGGGGAAGAGGAGCGGGACGACGGCCAGGGTGAGGATCAGGATCAGGACCTGGAGTGCGACTCCAACCTTGAAGAAGTCTCCGAATTGGTAGCCACCGGGACCGAGCACCAGCGTGTTGACCGGTGACGCGACAGGGGTCGCGAAGGCGGTAGAAGCCGCGACCGCGATCCCCATCATGAACGGCTCCGGCGCATACCCGGAGCCCACCGCCAACTGGTAGGCGATGGGAGCGAGAAGAACGGTCGTCGCGGTGTTCGAGATGACCTGGCTGAGCGCCGAGGTGAGTAGGAATAGGGCACCGAGGAGGAGGAGGGGCCCGGCCTCCGCCAGGACGCTCCCCAGAGCCGAGACGATCAGGGCCATCCCTCCCGTGATCTCGAGCGCCGTCGCCATGGGGAGGATCCCGGCGATGAGCACCACGCTCTCCCAATTGATCGAGCGGTAGGCGTCTTCCACGGAGACGCATCGGGTGAGCACCATCGCGACCGCCGCGAGAAGCACGGCGGTTACGGCCGGCACGATTCCGAAGCTCATCACGAGCATCATTGCACCCATCACGCCCACGGCGATCGGTGCCCGATGGTGTGGACGGAGCGCGTCATCCATCTCCTCCGGCGCCAGCGCCACCACGAAGTCCCGCGACTCCCGCCCCAAGATTCGGATCTGGCGCCAGGGACCCTTCACGAGAAGGGTGTCCCCGAAGCGGAGCTCCACCTCCCGGAGGTCGCCGTCGATCAGGGTGCCCAGCCGCTTGATTCCCACCACGGACACGCGGTACCGATCCCGGAAGCGGACCTCCTTCAGGGTATGTCCCAGCATGCGCGAACGGGGTGTCAGAAGCACTTCGGCGATACCCGTTTCCAGCGAAGCCACATCGGCTTCCCCTTCGGCGTCGTCCAGGAGCGCCACCCCCTGCTCCGCAACGAGGCGGGCCATCCCGTCCGGCGGGCCCTGGACCGTGAGGATTTCCCCGTCCCCGATCCGCTCTCCGGCCAGGGCGGGCCGCGAGCGGGGCCGTCGGCGCTTGCGGGGACGGCCGGGACGAGGAGGCCAGTGCGTCGTCCCCTCACCCTCCTCCTCGGGGGCCTCCCGGAGGTCCACGACCGTGAGGCCGTAGAGCTCCGAGAGCCGAGCCTCCGCGAGCGTCCTTCCCGTCAGCGGTGAGCCTGCGGGAATGCGGACCTGAAATAGATTGGGCAGGATGTCGTACGTGTCGGCCAGCTCGCGGACCGAGACCCGGTCTCCCGGATCCACCTTCGCCCCGGGGGCAGGTCGGTCGGGGAGGAGGTGACGTCCCACGAGCGCCATGAAGGTGATCCCCAGCACTGCGACCGCGCCCCCCACCGGGGTGAAGGTGAAGAATCCGAACGGTTCCCGACCCATCGCCTCGAGGTGGTTGCTGACGACGATGTTGGGGGCTGTCCCGATGAGGGTGAGCATGCCTCCCATGAGGGAAGCCACGGAGAGAGGAATGAGGAGCTTGGAGGGGGAGATGCCCCTGTCCCAGGCGATCCCCATAACGACGGGGAGCATGACCGCGACCGTGCCGGTGGAACTCATGAAGCCGGAGAGGAGCGCCACCATGATCATGATCACGACGAGCAGCCCCACCTCGCTGTCGCCGGCCAGCTTGGAGGGCAGCCGGCCCATCGCCCGTGCCACTCCGGTCTGAAAGAGACCGTCCCCGACGACGAAGAGGCCGGCGATCATGAGGACTACGGGATCCGAGAAGCCTGCGAGGGCCTCCTCCGGAGAGAGGACGCCCGTGAGGGTCAGGGCGAGGAGGGAGAGGACTGCTACGACGTCCAACCTCATCCGTTCGCTCACGAAGAGCAGGATGGTGACCAGGAGGATGCCGTAGACGAGAGCGATCTCGAAGGTCATGGACGTACCGGGCAGGTGGGCGGTCGGAGTGGGCTGGGTGGCGGGGGGGGGGCGGAACGCTTCCAGGGTATCGTCACTCCGCAGCCCAGGGCAAGCCGGCGGGCCTCTGTTCGCTTGACGCTCGTCTTCCGGGTTGGTCTATTGGCGAGGCTTTGGGCTCTCTTGGCGACGCTCTGCACTCTCGCCGAGGACTCGTGGTCCACGAACAGGCTCCTCGACCCAATCGACCTGGAGACACTTCCTTGGATCAGCCTTCTCCTTCATTGCCGGGAGACGACCGACCCTCCACAGGATCCCGGGAGCTCTGGGGGACCCGGTGGGGATTCGTACTCGCCGCGGTCGGAAGCGCCGTGGGCCTGGGAAACATGTGGCGATTCTCGTACATCGCCGCAGAAGGCGGGGGCGCCGCCTTTCTCATGGTCTACATCGTGATGGTCGCGCTCATAGGAATCCCCCTCATGCTCTGCGAGCTGGCCGTCGGGAGGAACACCCACCTCTCGCCAATCGGGGCGCTCCGTAGGCTGGGCGGACGGGGCTGGGTCCCGCTCGGCTTCCTCTTCGTGGCTGCGGGCTTCCTCATCCTCTCGTACTACTCCGTCATCGCCGGGTGGACCTTCCGCTACGCTCTCGAGGGAATCGTCTTCGGCTTTCCAAGCGACCCCGGGGCGCACTTCGAAGGGCTGGCGTCCGGCGGGACCGCGATCGGCTTTCACCTCGTCTTCATGGTGCTCACGATCGGAATCGTGATGGTGGGCATCCAGAAGGGAATCGAGCGGGCCGCGCTCATCCTGATGCCGACACTCTTCCTGATCGTCCTCGGTCTGGCCATCTGGGCAATGACGCTGGAGGGCGCCGCCGAGGGGTACGCGTTCTACCTGCGGCCGGACGTGGGCGAGCTCATGAACCCCACGGTGATCCGGCAGGCAGCGGCTCAGGCCTTCTTCTCGCTCTCCCTGGGGATGGGAGCGATGCTGACCTATGCGTCGTACCTCTCCCGGGACACGGACCTGAACGAGGAGGCCGTGACGATCTCCTTCGCGGATTTCATGGTCGCATTCGTGGCGGGAATGGTGGTCTTCCCGGTGATCTTCGCCCTGGGCCTCCAGGACGCGGTCTCCGAGAGCACGGTGGGCGCGCTCTTCATCTCCCTGCCCGGCGCCTTCCAGGAGATGGGCGGGGTGGGAAGGTTCGTGGGAATTCTCTTCTTCGTGGCTCTCGCCGTCGGAGCGATCACCTCGGCCCTGTCACTTCTCGAGGTCGTGACCTCCTCGATCATCGACGAGTTCGGGTTCCTGAGGCGCAACGCCGCCGTGGCAATGGGCGTGCTGATCGCCCTCTTTGGGCTCCTGTCGGCGGTCTCTCTCGACGTGCTGGGGCTCGTCGATCAGGTGGCGGGCGACCTCTTCCTTGTCCTGGGTGCCCTCGGTCTCTCGATCTTCGTCGGGTGGTTCATGAAGGTAAATCCCGCGACGGAGCTGGCCCGCGGCGCCCGGCCCGGGCTGGTGCGGGTCATTCCCGCGGTCCTCTTCCTCGTTCGCTTCGTGCTCCCACCGGTGATCGCGGTGGTCCTCCTCTTCTCGATCCGGGATGCCTGGGACGCCTTCGGGGCCTTCTTCGCGGGAGGCTGACCGCCGGACGTTGACGAGGAACCGGCAGGCGCGGGCGGGCCCGGGAGCCGGAGACCGCGGCGCGCCCGCCCCTGTCGATCAGTCGCCGAAGGATATCCCGAGCCTGCGGGCCGTTCGGACCTGGTCGCCGTCCGGGGGCACGGTCTTGAGGGTGGCGACTGCCTCCTCGAGGGGAACGCCGTGCACATCGGGCGGATCGAGGCTGACCATGCAGCCGAAGTGTCCCTGGGCGACCAGATCGACGGCCGCCGAGCCGAAGCGGAGGGCGAGGAGGCGATCGTAGGCGGTGGGTTGCCCGCCCCGCTGCAGGTGGCCGAGCACGAGGTTCCTCGCCTCGAACCCGGTTCTTTCCTCCAGCTCCCTGGCCACCCACTCGCCCATCCCTCCGTACCGCGGGTTCTTCCCGTCTCCGCCCGCATCGACCAGCGAGGGCTCCCCACCGTCGGGGCGAGCGCCCTCGGCCACTACCACGATGGCGTACCGGGGCCCCCGCTCGTATTTGGCGCGAATGGCCTCCGCCAGCGACTCCATCCCGAAGGGAATCTCCGGGATCACGATCGCATCGGCACTGCCACTGATTCCCGCGTACAGGGTGATCCACCCCGTATGCCGTCCCATGAGCTCCACAACCATCACCCGCTCGTGAGAGTGTGCGGTGGAATGGAGCTTGTCGATCGCGTCGGTTGCGGTCTGGACTGCGGTATGGAAGCCGAAAGTCACCTGGGTGGCGGCCAGATCGTTGTCGATCGTCTTTGGGACTCCGACCACAGGAAGGCCCCGTTTCGAGAGCTCGGAGGCGATATGCAGGGAACCGTCCCCCCCGATCGCCACGAGGGCGTCGAGCCCGTGCTCCGCAAAGACGTCGAGGATCTCGGGGGAGCGGTCGACCATCTCGATCGAGCCGTCCGGGAGGGTCCTCGGCCACTCGAAGGGGTTCCCTCGATTCGTAGTGCCGAGGATCGTCCCGCCGAGGTGCGTGATCCCCTGAACCGAGGCGCGGTCCAAGGGGACCACCCCGTCACCCTGTACGAGCCCTTGGTAGCCCTGCCGGATTCCGAAGACCTCCCAGCCCTCGCTCAGCGCGGAGAGGACGACGGCTCGAATCACGGCGTTGAGACCGGGGGCGTCACCGCCTCCGGTGTTCACAGCGATGCGGTACGGTTTGGATGATGGCATACGTTAGAGTCGGGGGTTGTTGCTCGAAAGGGTCCGCTAGGGGGTCTCGTCCGCGATTCTCGGCGGCTGCTCGAAGGCGGGTCGGGTCGCCATCCTGAGATAGCTTCGAAGAGAGAGGAGGGCGGGATTCACCGGTTGGCCGTGGTCCGCCAGGATCTCCTCCAGCGCGGTCTGTGCATCGTAGAGGAGCTCCCACTCCTGGAAGAGCGCTACGGCAGGGAGGCGGCCGTCCGACTCGGGATCCAGGCCGGCCTGGCGTAGCTCTCGGAGCTCCTCGGCGATCCGGTCCATGCCCTCCCGGTCCAGGACCTGGAATCGAGCGCTCGGGGATGGCTCACTCCCGGGGAAGGCCTCCACGGACCATTCGTACCCCTCACCAGGGGTAAGCGCCAATTCCGGAGGGACGATGGCGGTGGTGTCCTGTTCGACGTCGAAGGTGAAGGCGTCCTCTCCGTTCGCCCTCAGCATTACCCGATACAGCTCCACATTGGGGCCCGGACGCCAATGAAGCGTAGGGGTGAGGACGCGGACGGGGATTCC
>SLFU01000085.1 GCA_007124095.1 Gemmatimonadota bacterium | reverse complement strand
CTGGATCTCCGTGATCGCCGCCGTCAACGTCGTCTTCCCATGATCCACGTGTCCGATCGTTCCCACGTTCACATGCGGCTTCGTCCGCTCGAATTTCGCCTTGGCCATTCCCGTCCTCGTGTCTCTGCAGAGTCTTTCTGAAGGTGCTATCCGATCGAGGGCTCAGTCCCCGGATCGGCCACCGCCGTTCGCGCTGATGATCTCTTCCGCCACGCTCTTCGGAACCTCCTCGTAGTGCCCGAACTGCATGGTGTACACAGCTCGCCCCTGACTCATCGAACGCAGGGTCGTGGAGTAACCGAACATCTCACCCAGAGGAACAAAGGCGGCGATGACGCGGGCGCCTGCCCGCTCGGTCATTCCTTCGACCTTGCCCCTTCGGGAGGAGAGATCTCCGATGATGTCGCCCATGTAGTCCGAGGGCGTCACCACTTCGACATCCATTACCGGCTCGAGGAGAACCGGACTCGCTCGCCGCACGGCCTCCTTGAGAGCCATCGAACCCGCGATCTTGAAGGCCGCCTCCGACGAGTCGACGTCGTGGTAAGAGCCATCCACGAGTTGAACCGCCATGTCGATCAGGGGATACCCGGCGAGAATCCCGTTGTCGAGAGCATCCCGAATCCCCGCCTCGACGGAGGAGATGTACTCCCTCGGAATCGCGCCACCCACGATCTTGTTCTCGAATACGAAGCCGGATCCGGCCTCGCCCGGAGTCAGGTTGATCACTACGTGGCCGTACTGTCCGCGCCCCCCGGTCTGTCGAATGAACTTCCCCTCGATCTTCTCGACCGGCTTGCGCACCGTCTCTCGGTAGGCCACCTGGGGGCGCCCCACGTTGGCCTCGACCTTGAACTCCCGCTTGAGGCGGTCGACGATGATCTCCAGGTGCAGCTCTCCCATCCCCTGGATGATCGTCTGGTTCGTCTCCGGATCCGTGTACACGCGGAAGGTGGGGTCCTCCTCGGCGAGCTTGCCCAGTCCGGAGGAGAGCTTGTCCTGATCGGCCTTCGTCTTCGGCTCGATGGCCACCGAGATCACCGGTTCCGGAAAGTTCATGCTCTCGAGGACGATCGGAGCCTCGGAACCGCAGAGCGTGTCACCCGTCCGCACCGTCTTCAGCCCGATGGCCGCAGCAATGTCACCCGCGTATACCTCCTCACGCTCCTCTCTCTTGTTCGCGTGCATCTGGAGGAGTCGGCCGACCCGCTCTTTCGTGCCCTGCGTGGCATTCAGAATGTGCGTCCCGCTTGGGATCGAACCTGAGTACACGCGAAAGAAGGTGAGCTTCCCGACATAGGGATCGGTCATGATCTTGAACGCCAGAGCCGAAAACGGCTCCTCGTCGTCGGCCCGGCGAACCATGACCTCTTCCTCATCGTCCGGATCGTGTCCCTCGATCGGGGGGACATCGACCGGGGAGGGAAGGTAATCGACCACACCGTCCAGGAGCAGCTGGACACCCTTGTTCTTGAAGGCCGAGCCGCAGAAGACCGGGAAGAGCGCTCCGGCGATCGTCGCCTTCCGAACCGCTCTGCGGACCTCCTCGATGGTCAACTCCTCACCGCCAATGTACTTCTCGAGCGCCTCGTCGTCGTGCTCGACGGAGGCCTCGATCAGCTCCTCACGAAGGGTCGAGCACTTCTCCTGGAGCTCCACGGGGATGTCCTCGTCGTGGAAATCCGAACCCAGCTCGTCCGTGTAGAGCCAGGCCCGCTGTTCGACGAGGTCGATGATCCCGGTGAAATCGTCACCGGCTCCGATGGGGTACTGGATCGGGTGCGCGCTCGCCTTCAAGCGATCCCGCATCATCTCGACGACATTCTCGAAATCAGCGCCGATCCGGTCCATCTTGTTGACGAAGGCGATCCGCGGCACTCCGTATCGATCGGCCTGCCGCCAGACCGTCTCCGACTGAGGCTCTACACCGGCCACGGCACAGAAGACGGCCACCGAGCCATCAAGTACCCTCAGAGACCGCTCGACCTCGACGGTGAAGTCGACGTGTCCGGGGGTGTCGATGATATTGACCCGATACTCCGTTCCGAACCGTTCCCAGAAGGCGGTGGTCGCGGCGGAGGTGATGGTGATTCCCCGCTCCTGCTCCTGCTCCATCCAGTCCATGGTCGCCGCACCGTCATGGACCTCGCCCATCCGATGGAGGCGTCCCGTATAGAAGAGGATGCGTTCCGTCGTCGTGGTCTTCCCGGCATCAATATGCGCCATGATGCCGATGTTGCGGAACCTCGGAAGCGGGTGTTGCCTTGGCATGAATCTATATCCTTGACCGTCTATTCCTGCAGTCCGTGATCGACCGATCTTCGGCCGGGTCGTCGTTCGAGCACACCGGGTCCTTCCGGTGTCCCCGTGTCCCTTCGTCTGCGTTCCCTCATATCAAACGCGCAGTGGCATGGAAGCGGAAGGTGCAGAGCCCGCTACCGTGAGCCTTCGTACCTCGCCCAACGGCCGGCTCGCGCTACCTCGAATCGAGTCCGGGCCCCGGAGGACCCACCGCTTCGACGCCCTGCGCGCCCTCACTCCTCAGGTGCTAGCGTTCTTCCGGTACTCTGGCCGGACTACCAGCGGTAATGGGCAAAAGCCTTGTTCGCGTCCGCCATCCGATGCGTGTCTTCCTTTTTCTTGATCGTGGCCCCTTCGTTCTTTGCGGCGGCCATGAGCTCGTTGGCGAGCCGCTCGGCCATCGACTTCTCCCCGCGCCTCCGAGTGAAGCTGATGACCCACTTGATGGCCAGCGCGTTTCGTCGCTCGGGGCGGACCTCGATCGGCACCTGATATGTGGCCCCTCCCACTCGGCGACTCTTCACCTCCAACGCCGGCTTCGCGTTCTGGATTGCCTGATTGAAGATCTGCAATCCGGGTTGGCCGGACCGCTCCTCGATGAGGTCGATCGCCTCATAGAAAATCGACTCTGCTGTCGACTTCTTGCCATCCAGCATCAAGGTATTCACGAACTTCGCCACCACCGGGGAGTCAAACTTCGGATCTCCCGCGACCTCCCGTACTTCAGCCCTGGATCGACGACTCATCTCTTATTCCTTCGGCTTCTTTGCGCCGTACTTGGAACGGCCCTGCCGCCGCTCGGTCACGCCGGATGCGTCCAACGTGCCCCGGATCGTATGATATCGAACTCCCGGGAGATCCTTCACCCTTCCGCCCCGAATGAGGACGATCGAGTGCTCCTGGAGATTGTGCCCCTCGCCGGGGATGTAGGACGTCACCTCGTAGCCGTTGGTGAGCCGCACTCGAGCCACCTTCCTAAGTGCGGAGTTTGGCTTCTTCGGAGTGGTGGTGTACACCCGCGTGCACACACCTCTCTTCTGAGGGCTCCCCTGAAGGGCCGGGGACTTGTTCTTCTTGTGGACCTTTTTCCGGCCCTTCCGTACGAGCTGACTGATCGTCGGCATGAAAGCTCTCACCCCTGTGGTCAAAAAACCGCGCTCACGCCGAACCGCCGTTGCGCGGGATCTGGTAGCTTTCTGCATCCGAGATGCAGGCCCTGAGGGCCTCCGGGCCACCCCCGTCACGCCCTTTGGGCAGGTGATCGGATGGGAAACCATCGGGATACAGACTGGTAAAGTTATGGGGGGGGGTCAGAAGTGTCAACGGGTGATCCGATCCTGTTTCGCAGGGAGCCAGGGACCCCTACGCGACCCGCGGTGGTCCCGGGGCCCGAACGTGGGGGCGGTCCAGGGAGAAGGTTGACAATGCCCCCCTCCCCCTATAGATAAGTGTGACGGGCGTCTGCATGGGCGGGCGCGCCGGGAGGGTATGTTCAGGCAGTCATGAGCATCCCGTGTAGGAGTCGCTTCGACACTCTTACGACTACGACCGGATTCCATCGAAAGTGAGCGTTTTTTTCGGCGTGCTCGGCGTTATTATTACTTGCCTCCTCGGACTCCTCCTTACCAATGAGGTACCCGGGAGGGGGAGCTCGCCGGTGCGTCGGCTCGGACCACCGTAGCACGACACCAACAAGATCGGCAGCAGCGAGCGGGCCCTCTCCCCACCGAGAAGCCCGCTCCTTTTTTTGCCCCCCGAAGTCCTGGACCAGAGGCCCGAAGCCGGGACAAGGAGTGCATGGAGAGTCATGGACAACCGAGTGATCATCTTCGACACGACCCTGCGCGACGGCGAGCAATCCCCCGGAGCCAGCATGACGCCCGCTGAGAAGCTGCGCCTTGCGCACGCGCTGGACGAGCTCGGTGTGGACGTGATGGAAGCTGGATTTCCGGTCAGCTCCCCCGACGACTTCCTGGGTGTGCAGCAGATTGCCCGGAAGGTCCGACGCCCGGTGATCGCCGCACTGGCACGTACTCGAGCGGGAGACATCGATCGGGCCGGGGAAGCCCTGGCCGATGCCGCCCACCCTCGAATCCATGTCTTCATCGCCACCTCCCCAGTTCACCTCGAGCGGAAGCTCGGAATTTCGGAGGAGGAGTGCCTGGAGCAAACGGTGCAGGCGGTGGAACGGGCGAAGCGCTATACGGACGATGTGGAGTTCAGCGCCGAGGATGCCACCCGCACTCCGATTCCCTTCCTTTGTCGGGTCGTTCAGGTCGCCGTGGAAGCAGGCGCGACGACGATCAACATCCCGGACACCGTGGGGTACACCCACCCCCGGGAGATCATGGAATACTTTCGGAGGCTCCGGGAAGACGTAGAAGGGATCGAGAAGGTGGTCCTGTCGACCCACTGCCACAACGACCTGGGGCTGGCCACCGCAAACTCGCTGGCTGCAGTGGAGGCCGGAGCCCGGCAGGTGGAGTGTACGATCAACGGGATCGGGGAGCGGGCCGGCAACGCCGCGCTGGAGGAGGTCGTCATGGCGCTTCGGGTCAGAAGGGATCTCCTCGGCTTCGAGACGAACATCCAGACCGAGCGGATCCATCCGACCAGTCGTCTCCTTACGCAGATCACCGGAATCCACCCCCAGCCCAACAAGGCCATCGTGGGCCGCAACGCCTTCGCACACGAGGCCGGAATCCACCAGGACGGGATGTTGAAGGAGCGTTCCACCTATGAGATCATGGAGCCCTCCATGGTAGGCGTTCCCGGGAGCCGGCTCGTCCTCGGAAAGCATTCGGGCCGGCACGCTCTGAAGGCTCGCTACCGGGAGCTCGGCCACGACGTGGAGAAGGAGGAACTGGATCGAGCTTACAAGCTGTTCAAGCTGTTGGCTGACCAGAAGAAGGATATCCTGGACGAGGACATCCTGGCGATTCTCCACCACGGCACGACCGACGACATCCCCATAACCTTCGGACTGCAGAAGATGAAGGTGGAATGTGGTGGCCAGTGGTCCTACGCGCACCTCGTCCTCGATCGCAAGGACGAGGGGCCGGTGAAGGCACAGGGAAAAGGAGACGGGCCCATCGCCGCGGCCTTCGACGCAGTCGACAAGGTGGTGGGGTGGCCGGTGGAGTTGGACGATCTAACCATCCGAGCCGCCACCCCGGGCCGCGACGCGGTAGGAGAGGTCACGCTGCGCGCAAGGGTGGGCGGCAAGACGTTCACGGGGCGGGGCGCCTCCACGGATGTGGTGGACGCCGCCGTGCGTGCGTATCTGCACGCACTCAACAAGGCGGCCCACGCCCGGGATCTCGAGGCCAGCGCTCTTGAAAAGGCAGGCGAGCTATGGGGGGTATGAGTTGAAGAAGAGTCCGTTCCGAATCGCGGTCCTTCCCGGCGACGGGATCGGGCCTGACGTGACTGCCGCGGCCCTCGAGGTGCTGGACGGGGTCGCGGATCGGTTCCAGCTCTCGATCGAAACCGAATCCTATCCGGTTGGGTGGGCCGCCGTCGAGGAAGCCGACCATCCGCTGCCCCCGGAGACCCGCCGGGCCGTGCTCGAGGCGGACGCCGTCTTTCTCGGGGCCGTGGGAGACCCGAAGGCCGACGAGCTACCGCCGGAGCTCCGTCCGGAGGCGGGGCTCCTGGAGCTTCGCAAGATCCTCGACTGTTTCGCGAACCTCCGTCCCGCTCGGGCCATCGCAGCGCTGGAAGACGCGTCGCCGCTCCGATCGGAGCGGGTGCGTGGGATGGATTTCTTAATCGTTCGGGAGCTCTCGAGCGGCCTATACTACGGAGAGCCCCGGTTCGTGGACCGATCGGGCGAGAAGCCGGTCGCTGTGAACACCCTACGTTACACGTGGGAGGAGATCCACCGCGTGGCCCGGGTCGCTTTCGATGCAGCGCGCAAGCGACGGGGACGGGTCGTGTCGGTGGACAAGGCCAACGTTCTGGAGACGTCCCGGCTCTGGCGGGAGGTGGTGTCCGAGGTGGGCGCGGACTTCCCGGATGTGGAGCTCGAGCACATGCTGGTCGATCGGGCCGCGATGGAGCTCATTTTGCGCCCGGGCCACTTTGACGTCATCCTGACCGAGAACCTTTTCGGCGACATCCTCAGCGACGAGGCAGGGGCGCTCACTGGCTCGATCGGGCTCCTTGCTTCGGCTAGCCTGGGTACGAAGGCCGGGCTGTACGAGCCGGTCCATGGGTCGGCGCCGGATCTGGCTGGCAAGGGGCTGGCCAATCCGCTGGCCGCGATTCTTTCGATGGCCCTGCTCCTCGAACACAGCGCGGAGGAAGGGGAAGCCGCGGCGGCGATCGTGGGCGCGGTGGAAGCCGTCCTCGCGTCGGGAGTCAGGTCCCCTGAGCTCGCGAGGCCCGGGGAAAAGGTTTCCAGCACCCAGGAGGTCACGGACCACGTAACCCGGGCCCTGCAGATTCGCTGAGCGGTCGGGTGAGCTAGACCAGCACACATTCACAATGATCACGACACCCCGGCCGACCGGGGTACGAACCCATGAAGGAGATAACGGATGAGCACGGCTCGAATCCTTACCGTAGACGACGTGAACCCGGACCTTCTTCCCCGTCGCAGACTGGCGATCATCGGGTACGGAAGCCAGGGCGCGGCCCACGCACGACTCCTCCACAAGGCGGGCGCCGACGTCCGGGTAGGCCTCCGGGAGGGGAGCAGCTCCGAGGCCGCGGTGAGGAAGGCCGGTATCCCGGTCGCTACGGTTCCGGAGGCCGTGAAGGAGGCGGACCTCGTCGCAGTGCTCATCCCTGACACCGCGCAGGCCAAGGTCTACCAAGAAGAGATCGCTCCGAATCTGGAGGCCGGGAATGCCCTTCTTTTCGCACACGGCTTCAACGTCCACTTCAATGAAATCCAACCCGCAGCCGACGTGGACGTCATCATGGTGGCTCCGAAGTCCCCGGGCCCCATGCTTTACCGAGAGGCGAGCCAGGGGAATGGGGTGCCGGCGTTGATCGCGGTACATCAGGATGCCACAGGCAAGGCACGCTCTCTGGCCCTTGCCTACGCGCATGGCCTGGGCTCCACCCGCGCGGGAGTGCTCGAGACCACCTTCGCCGAGGAGACCGAAACGGATCTGTTCGGGGAGCAGGCGGTCCTCTGCGGGGGACTGTCTGCACTCATCCAGGCGGGCTTCGAGACGCTCGTGGAAGCCGGCTACCAGCCGGAGGTCGCCTACTTCGAGTGCCTGCACGAGATGAAGCTGATCGTGGACCTGGCCTATCAGGGTGGCCTCACCGGAATGCGGGAGCGGGTGAGTGACACGGCGGAGTGGGGCGACTACGTCAGCGGACCCCGAGTCGTGGGGGCCGCGAGCCGGAAGGCCATGAAAGAGATCCTGGAGGAGATCCGCTCCGGGGCGTTCGCCCGACGCTGGATCGACGAGTGTGAAGGAGATGCCTCGGAGTTCAACCGAATGCGGGCCGAGGGCCGTGACCAGCCCCTCGAGGAGGTGGGGGCTCGACTTCGGGCTCGGATGGCCTGGCTCCAAGACGCAGAGGAGACCTCATGAGTGCTCAGTTCCCTGAGGAGGACGGTTGGATCTGGAAGGACGGAGAATTCATACCGTGGGGCGACGCCCGGATCCACATCATGTCTCACGTGATCCATTACGGCTCATCGGTCTTCGAGGGGATCCGCTGCTACAGCACACCGGAGGGACCGGCCGTGCTGAGGCTCGCAGACCACCTCCAACGGTTCAAGAACTCCGCCAAGATCTACCGGATGGAGCTGCCCTATTCCACTGAGGAGCTGGCGGAGGTGTCGCTCGAGCTGATCCGAAGAAATGGGGTGGAGGAGTGCTACTTGCGCCCCCTGGCGATCCGGGGGTACGGGGCCGCAGGACTCAACCCGGCCTCCAGTCCGATCGAAACCTACATGATCTGCTGGCCGTGGGGTGCGTACCTCGGAGCCGAGGCCCTGAAGAAGGGAGTCGACGTCTGTGTCTCCTCCTGGCAACGCCCGGCGCCAAACACCTTTCCGACCATGGCCAAGGCGGGAGGCCACTATCTGAATGCCCAGCTCATGAAGATGGAGGCGGTAACGAACGGCTATGCCGAGGCCATCGCCCTGAACACCGACGGGAAGGTTTGCGAGGGGAGCGGGCAGAACCTCTTTCTGGTGCGTAAGGGGACGCTGGTAACCCCTCCCATCGATGGGGCGATGCTGACCGGAATTACCCGCGACTGCATCCTGACACTGGCCGGCGAGCTCGACATCCCGATGGTCATGGAAGAGGTCCCGAGAGAGGCGCTCTATATCGCCGATGAGCTTTTTTTCACCGGAACGGCGGCAGAGGTCAGTCCCATCCGGAGCGTGGACCGGGTCCCCGTCGGTGGGGGAGAGCCGGGGCCGATCGCTCGGCGGTTGCAGGAGGAGCTCCTCGGTCTGGCGAAGGGAGAACGGGCCGACCCGTACGGGTGGCGCACAATCGTGAACGCATCCGAGGTCTCGGATGCAACCGTGGAAGCGAGGCTGACGTGACGAAGCGCGACGACGGCAACCGGTCACCCCGGACGCTCTTCGAAAAGGTTTGGGACTCCCATGTGGTACGCCGCGCCGGGTCCGAAGCGGCATCCAACACTCCGGACCTCCTCTACATCGACTTGCACCTCGTCCACGAGGTCACCTCCCCGCAGGCGTTCGAGGGATTGAGGTTGGCCGGACGAAGCGTGCGCCGTCCCGACCGCACCGTGGCCACGGTGGACCATAACGTCCCCACCTGGCCGCGCTCACTTCCGATCAAGGACGACATCGCTCGCCTGCAGATGGAGGCGCTCCGGAGGAACACGCGGGACTTCGGGATTACCTTCTACGACATCGCCGATCCAAACCAGGGGATCGTCCATGTCATCGGGCCCGAGCTCGGCTACACACAGCCGGGGATGACGATCGTTTGCGGGGACAGTCATACCTCCACACACGGGGCCTTCGGAGCCCTGGCCTTTGGGATCGGAACCTCCCAGGTGGAGCATGTCCTCGCGACCCAATGCCTTCGCATGGAAAAGCCGCGGACGCTCAAGGTCGAGGTGAATGGCACCCTTCCTCCGGGGGTTACGGCCAAGGACATCGTCCTTGGCATCATTGGAAAGATCGGGGTCGAAGGTGCCCGCGGGCAGGTGATCGAATACACGGGCGAAGCGATCCGCTCCCTTTCCATGGAGGGTCGGATGACCGTCTGCAACATGTCGATCGAGGGAGGAGCTCGCGCCGGGATGATCGCACCGGACGACACCACATTTCAGTACGTCCGTGGGCGCCCCCACGCACCCGGGGAAGAAGCCTTTGACCGGGCTGTTCGGGAATGGCGGACGCTGGCGACGGACCCGGGTGCCCACTTCGATCGCGAGGTGACGCTCGAGGCCTCGGAGCTGGCTCCCAATGTGACCTGGGGAACGACGCCGGGGATGGTCGTTCCGATCACGGGCCGGGTCCCGGACCCCGATCAGCTGGACAATCCGGGGGATCGCGAGGCGGCCAGGAGAGCCTTGAAGTATATGGATCTCGTCCCGGGCACCCCGATCGAGGAGATTCGGGTCGACCGCGTGTTCATCGGCTCATGCACGAACGCCCGGCTGGAGGACCTCCGGAGCGCAGCCCGCATCGTGGAGGGCAAGAAGGTGCACCCGGATGTCCGAGGGATGGTCGTCCCCGGCTCCACAAAGGTGAAACAAGATGCCGAGGCTGAAGGATTGGACCAGGTCTTCCTCGCTTCCGGATTCGAATGGCGAGAGGCGGGGTGCTCGATGTGCCTGGGGATGAACCCGGACATCTTGGGCCCCGGGGAGCGATGTGCTTCCACGTCGAACCGAAACTTCGAAGGCCGGCAAGGCCGAGGAGGCCGCACGCACCTGGTGAGTCCCATGATGGCAGCGGCCGCCGCAATCGAGGGGCACTTCGTGGACATTCGCCGATGGGAAGGAGGTGCGCGATGAAGCCGTTTCGAACGGTCGAGGGCCCGGCGATTCCACTGGATCGCGTCGATGTGGACACGGATCAGATCGTCCCGAAGCAGTTCCTCAAGCGAGTTGAAAAGACCGGCTACGGGAAGGTGCTTTTCCATGATTGGAGGTACCGTGAGGACGGGTCCCCGGAGCCGGACTTCGTCCTGAATCGGGAGGAATTCAAAGGAGCTCCAATCCTGATCGCGGGTCGCAACTTCGGGTGCGGCTCGTCACGCGAGCACGCCGCCTGGGCACTCGCCGACTTCGGGATACGGGCCGTCCTCGCGCCGAGCTTCGCGGATATCTTCCGGAGCAACTGCTTCCAGAACGGCCTCCTCCCGGTCAACCTCCCGGACGAAGAGATCCGCCTCCTGATGGAACGGGCACTCCAGAAGCCGGGGCACCGGATAACCGTGGACCTGGAACGGTGCCGGGTGACGGACGAGGCCGGGTTCGATACCTCCTTCGAGGTGGACGCCTTCCGGAGGGAATGCCTGCTCCAGGGGTTGGACGACATCGACCTCACCCTTAAGCACCTCGACGACATTCAGCGCTTCGAGAACGAGCGGGAGGCCGCGCTCACCGCGTCGAAGTCCGGGGAGTCCGAAGCCTGATGCCGGTGGATGTGGCGTTCCAGGGAGAGCTCGGAGCCTTCAGTGAGGACGCGGTTCGCACCTGGTTCGGCCCGGAGGTCGAACCCCTTCCCTGTCGAGAGTTTCGGGAGGTGGGGGAGGCCGTTCGCTCGGGCCGGGTCTCTGCGGGCCTCCTCCCGGTCGAAAACACCCTCGCGGGCTCCGTCCAGCCCGCCTACGACGTCCTCGTGGAGCCGGGCATCTCGGTGGTGGGTGAGGTGATTCGCCCGATCCGTCACTTCCTTCTGGGCGTGCCCGGGGCCGAAATCGAAGACCTGCAGAGGGTCATTTCCCATCCCGTGGCTCTGGCCCAGTGCGGAGACTTCCTCTCCCGGCACCCGGAGGTGGAAGCACTCGCAGTCTACGACACCGCCGGAGCCGCACGCGAGGTGGCCGAAAGTGGGGACCGCACCATGGCCGCCATCGCAGCGCAGCAAGCAGCAGAGCGCTACGGGCTCCAGGTCCTGGCCTCGGACCTCCAGGATCGATCGGACAACCAGACCCGTTTCCTGGTGATCCGGCGGGAGGATGGAGATCCTCTACCCCGCGAAGGCCGCGACACCGACCTGGAGTGGAAGACCGTTCTCGTCGTCGAGACCGAGGATCGACCGGGCTCACTCGTGGACGTCCTGCTTCCCATGGCCCGAGAAGGTGTGAACCTCTCCAAGGTCGAATCCCGCCCAGGTCCGACTCCCTGGAGCTACCGCTTCATCCTCGAGTTTCAAGGAAATCCCGAGTCCGGGAGCGCCGCACGAGCCCTGGACGAAGCGAGACTCCGTGCCCGCTCGGTTCGAGTCCTCGGGACCTTTCGCGGCTGGCGCAAGAACCACGAGGCGCGGTAAGACCCCTGAGAAAGACGCGGCGCCCCATCCGGAGAACCTCCTCCGGATGGGGCGCCGCTTTTTTCATCCCACTTTAGCGAGCCAGCCACCCGCTCGCCAATGATCCGACCCCGAAGAATTCCACCGGTCGGACCGCGCCTCACTCCACCGGCCGCTCAGTCCACAGTCGCTTCCTCGGTAGGCTCTTCCTCCAACCCGGGAATCAAGCCCCCCGGCTCCGACAGGGGCAGGACCTCCTGATCGTAGTACCTCTCCTCCACCATGAATTCGATGTCGGAGTAGCGATGGATCCCGGTGCCGGCGGGGATCAGATGCCCGATGATGATGTTCTCCTTGAGCCCCTTGAGGTCGTCCCGCGCACCCCTCACGGCCGCATCGGTGAGCACCCGCGTCGTCTCCTGGAACGAAGCCGCGGAGATGAAGGACTCCGTGGTCAGACTGGCCTTCGTGATCCCGAGCAGGAGCGGCTCCGAGCGGGCCGGCTTTCCGCCCCCCTCGAGCGTCTTCTGGTTCGCCTCCCTGAACTCCACCCGATCCACATTCTCTCCCTCGAGGAACTGAGTGTCGCCAGGATCCGTGATCCGCACTTTCTGGAGCATCTGCCGAACGATCACGCCGATATGCTTGTCGTTGATCTTCACTCCCTGAAGGCGGTACACCTCCTGAATCTCGTTCAGGAGATACTCCTGAACGGCCCGGGGGCCCCGGATCCTCAAGATGTCGTGCGGGTTGATCGGACCCTCCGAGAGCCGGTCCCCTGCACGGACCTGATCTCCCTCGTGTACCCGCATGTGCTTTCCGACCGGTACCTCGTAGGTCCGCTCGGGGCCGGTCTCCGGCTCGATGATGACCTCGCGCTTTCCTCGCTTGATCTCACCGAACCGAACATCCCCGTCGATCTCGGTGATCACCGCCGGATCCTTCGGGCGCCGCGCCTCGAAGAGCTCGGCCACCCGGGGAAGACCCCCTGTGATGTCCCGGGTCTTGTAGACCTCCCGGCTGATCTTTGCCAGCGTCTTTCCGGGCTCAACGTCGTCCTGGTCCTTCACGATGATCTGAGCTCCCACGGGGACGATGAATTCCCGCACCTTCTCGGGCGTCTTCCCCTTCGTCCAGATCTGGATGGTCGGATGGAGCTTCTTGTTCCGGTCCTCGGTGATGACCATCTGGCGTCTGCCCGTGGAGTCGTCCAACTCCTCCCGCATCGTCTGATCCTCGACGATGTCCACGAAGCGAACGGTTCCCGGAGCGTCGGCCACGACCGGCTCCGAGTAGGGATCCCAGCTGAACAGAAGGTCTCCGGCCTCGATCGCCTCGCCCTCGCCAACTCCCAGCTGAGCTCCGTACGGCACCGAGAGGCGGCTTCGAACCTGCCCGGTCTCGGTCTTGAGGACGATCTGACCCTCCCGGGAGGTGACGACTTGCTGCCCCTCCGCATCCGTCACCGAGTTCACCCGATCCAGGGTCACGACCCCGTCGATCTTGGACTTCCTCTGGGTCTGCGCCGCGATTCGTGACGCCGTGCCCCCGATGTGGAATGTGCGAAGGGTAAGCTGGGTACCCGGCTCTCCGATGGATTGTGCGGCCAGGATTCCAACGGCCTCTCCGATGTCCACCCGAGCCATGGTAGCCAGATTCCGTCCGTAACAGGTCCGGCAGACGCCGCGGCGTGCCTCGCAGGTCAAAACGGAGCGAATCCTCACTCCCTGGATCCCCGAGTCCTCGATCGCGTCAGCAGCGATTTCGGTCACCATCTCTCCGGCCTCAACGAGGATCTCCTCGTCAAACGGATCGACGACCCGCTCGAGGGCCACGGTCCCCACGATCCGGTCCTTGAGCGGCTCGATGACGTCCTCGCCTTCCTTCAGAGCCGTCATCTCGAGGCCCAGGATCGTGCCGCAGTCCTCCTCCGTGACCGTGACGTCCTGCGAGACGTCGACCAGCCGCCGGGTCAAGTATCCGGCATCCGCAGTCTTGAGTGCGGTGTCGGCCAGACCCTTCCGAGCACCGTGCGTGGAGATGAAGTACTCCACGACGCTCAGTCCTTCACGGAAGTTGGATTTGATCGGGCTCTCGATGATCTCACCGATGCCCCCCGTGAGCTTCTTCTGCGGCTTCGCCATCAGGCCGCGCATCCCGGCGAGCTGCCTCATCTGGTCGCGATTTCCCCGGGCTCCGGACACCATCATCATGTAGACCGGGTTGAAGCCGCCCTTGGAGCGTTCGAGGCGACGGACCATGGCATCGGCCACGTCGTTGTTCGCGTGGGTCCAGGTATCGATGACCTTGTTGTAGCGTTCGCCATTCGATATGAAGCCGGAGGCGTACGCTCGCTGGAACCGAGTGACTTGCTCCTCAGCTTCCCGGAGGATCTCGGCCTTCTCCGGCGGCACCTCCATGTCGTCGATCCCGACGCTCACGCCACCCATCGTCGCATAGCGGAACCCGAAGTCCTTCAGCTGATCAAGGAACTCCGTGGTTCTGCCCAGTCCGACGTCACGGAAGCAGGAGAATACGAGATCGCCCAGCTCCCTCTTCCCGAAGGGCTGGTTCATGTATCCGATCTCGTCCGGGATGATCGAATTGAAGAAGACCCGCCCCACCGTGGTCGGAATCCAACGTGCACCTCGGCCCTTCCCGTCTCCCTCTCCCCCCTCCACCTGAGGCGGAGAAAACCAGAACCAACAGATCGAGTGGAACGCGACCTTCTCGTCCGCCAAGGCCATCTCGACTTCGCCATACGTGCCGTAGCGGGGCGCGTCTTCGTAGACGGCCTCCAGGTCGTCCTGAGCCTTCTTCCGGGCGGCCTTCCCCGCCCCCGCGTCGGTCACCTTACGTTCCAGGTCCTGGATCTCGAGGGGTGACGTCGTGAGATAGAAGGCTCCCATGACCATGTCCTGGGTCGGCGCCGCGACGGGTCGACCATTCGACGGGAGGAGGATGTTGTTCGAGGAAAGCATGAGCACGCGCGCCTCGAGCTGGGCCTCGAAGGAGAGCGGCAGATGGACGGCCATCTGATCTCCGTCGAAGTCCGCGTTGAAGGCAGCACAAACCAGTGGGTGGACTCGAATCGCCTTCCCCTCCACCAGGACCGGCTCGAAGGCCTGGATCCCCAGGCGGTGCAGGGTCGGAGCCCGGTTCAATAGGACCGGGTGATCCCGAATGATGTCCTCCAGCACCTCGTACACCTTCGCGTCGTCTCGCTCCACGATCTTCTTTGCCCGCTTCACCGTCTCGGCTTCGCCGCGGCGTTCCAGCTCGTGGATGATGAAGGGCTTGAAGAGCTCGACTGCCATCGCCTTCGGCAGGCCGCACTGGTGGAGCTTCAGCTCGGGCCCCACCACGATCACCGATCGACCGGAGTAGTCGACCCGCTTTCCGAGCAGGTTCTGGCGGAAGCGCCCCTGCTTCCCCTTGAGCATATCGGAGAGGGACTTGAGGGGCCGCTTTCCCCGCCCGCGTATCGCCTTCGACCGGCGTCCATTGTCGAAAAGGGCGTCCACCGCTTCCTGAAGCATGCGCTTCTCATTGCGGAGGATCACCTCGGGCGCACGCATTTCGATCAGCTTCTTGAGCCGGTTGTTCCGATTGATCACCCGGCGATACAAGTCATTCAGATCGGAGGTGGCAAACCGACCACCATCGAGCGGAACCAGGGGACGAAGATCGGGCGGGATGACCGGAACGACATCCATCACCATCCACTCCGGCCGGTTCCGGTCGTCGGGATTGACGCCCGAGGTCCGCAGCGCATCGACCACCTTGAGCCGCTTCAATTTCTTCTTCTTGCGGTGCTGCGAGGTCTCAGTACGGATTTCGTGCCTGAGCCAGTCTGCCAGCCGATCGAGGCCCTTCCCATCCTTGTTCTTATGGGCGACGGCCTTCTCGGGGGTGTCGAGCAGCTTGAGGAGAACCCGAACGGCCTCCGCCCCGATCTCGGCCTGGAAGGCCTCGTCCCCGTCCTCGCGGGCCTTCACCCTGAGGTCGTAGTACTCGTCCTCGTCCAGCAGGTCCAGGAACTCGAGCTCCTGCTTGCCGGGATTCACCACCACGTACGAAGCGTAGTAGATGACCTTTTCCAGATCCCTGAGAGACATGCCCACCAGGTATCCGAGCTGCGAGGGGAGCGTCTTGAAGAACCAGATATGACAGACGGGCACAGCCAGCTCGATATGCCCCATCCGCTCGCGACGAACCTTGGAGAGGGTGACCTCCACACCGCAACGATCGCAGACGTGCCCCCGGAAGCGGATGCGCTTGAACTTGCCGCAGTGGCACTCCCAGTCCTTTACGGGGCCGAAGATCCTTTCGCAGAAAAGCCCGTCCTTCTCGGGCTTGAAAGATCGATAGTTGATCGTCTCCGGCTTGGTGACTTCACCATATGACCAACTCCGGATCTCCTCGGCGGAAGCCACCTTGAGCTGGATGAAGTCGAAGTCGGCGTCACGAGAATCGCGGGAGCGGGGAAAGTCGATCATGCGTCGGGTACCCCAGAAGTAAGTGGTGTTCTGTCGAAGCGAAGCCAGGCGCCCCGACCCGGACTCTCACCGGGCCGGGAGCGCTGGAGGATCGAGTTACTCCTCCCGGCCCAACGTCACCGAAAGTCCCAGCGCCTGAAGCTCCTTCACGAGCACGTTGAAGGACTCGGGAACCCCGGGATCCGGGAGGTTGTCTCCCTTGACGATGGCCTCATAGACCTTGGACCGTCCGGTGACGTCGTCGGACTTGACCGTCAGGATCTCCTGGAGGGTGTGGGCCGCCCCGTACGCCTCCAGCGCCCAGACCTCCATCTCCCCGAAGCGCTGCCCTCCGAATTGGGCCTTCCCGGCCAACGGCTGCTGCGTGACGAGCGAGTACGGGCCGATGCTCCGGGCGTGGATCTTGTCATCGACCAGGTGCGCGAGCTTCAGCATGTAGATCGTCCCCACCGTGATGGGAAAGTCGAACTTCCGGCCGCTCCGACCGTCCCGCAGCCAGATCTTTCCATCCGGTCGGATGCCTGCCTTGAGCATGAACTCGACAACCGCGTCGTCGACCCCCTCCTTGGGATTCCGCTTGCCCGCGATAGCGGCGACCTTCGGGAAGACCTCCTCCAGAGACTGACCGTCCCGCTCGGCCCATTCCTTCGCGGCGGTCACGACAAACTCCCGGAGCCCCTCGAGGAGCTTCCTGGGCACCTCGGGAATCTCCTCGCCCAGGTAGCTGTCGAGGGAGCGGCCGAGTCCTCGCACTCCCTCGTCGGGATCCCTTCCGTTGGAGGGAGAGAGCACGTCGTCGATCGTGGTGCTCTTCACCTCTGCGGCGCCCTCCGAAGACTGGGCCGTGACCGCACGAAGGAGGTCCTGGATATCGGCCTCGCCCTGGACGGGGAAATCCGCTTCGAGCCGCTTCGCGTCCTTCACCCACCGAAGGCCGGCAACTTTGATGAACAGACCGATCTCATCCTCGGAGGCGCCCTGGAAAACCGGAGTCTTCGACTCGAACCCGAGAATCCGCGAGGCCCATCCGAGGTGGGTCTCGAGCACCTGCCCCACATTCATCCGGGAGGGCACGCCGAGGGGGTTGAGCACGATGTCTACGCTGGACCCGTCGGGGAGGAAGGGCATGTCCTCTTCGGGTGCGATGCGAGCGATGATCCCCTTGTTTCCGTGGCGACCGGCCATCTTGTCGCCGACCGCGATCTTCCGCTTCTCGGCGATGTAGACCTTCACGAGCTGGACGACGCCCGGGGGCAGCTCGTCGGGCTGGAAGACCTTGTCGATCTGCTCCTCCGTACGAGCCTTTACCTGATCGATGCGCCGCTGCGCCTCGTCGACCAGCCTCCGGATTCTCTCCGAGACTTCCTTGCTCTGGACCTTCAACGTCTGGAGATCGACCTTCCTCAGGTTCAAGCCGTCCAGTTCGGACTTGGTCAGCTTGACCCCCTCTTCGACTAGGGGCTCGACCGTGCCCTTCTGCAGGAGGAGGGATACGGTCTGCAGGTGCAGGAGCTCCAGGAGCTCCTCGTCCCGTGCCTGGGCGATCCGCTGGGCCTCACTCCTCTCCCACTGCCTCAGCTCCCCGATCTTCGCTCCGTGCTCCTTTTCGAGGAGAGGATCGTCGATCCTCCGGGAGAACACCTTCACGTCGATGACGTCTCCGCTCATCCCCGGGGGGATTCTCAGAGAGGAGTCCTTCACGTCCTTCGCCTTCTCCCCGAAGATCGCCGTGAGGAGCTTCTCCTCCGGGGAGAGCTCGGTTTCTCCCTTCGGCGTGATCTTTCCGCAGAGAATGTCACCGGACTTCACGCGAGCCCCGATTCGCACGATACCCCGCTCATCCAGGTCCACGAGGGCGTCCTCGGACACGTTGGGAAGCTCCCGTGTGATCTCCTCCATTCCCCGCTTGGTGTCGCGGACGTGGAGCTCCATCTCCTGGATGTGAATCGAGGTGAGAGAGTCGTCCTTCGCGAGCCGCTCCGAAAGCACGACCGCGTCCTCGAAGTTGTATCCGAACCATGGCATGAAGGCGACCGTCAGATTCCGGCCCAGTGCCAGCTCACCGCGGTCGGTGGAAGGGCCATCCGCAATGATCTCCCCGGTCTCCACCGTCTGTCCCTTCTCGACGAGGGGACGCTGGTTGATCGCCGTGTCCTGGTTCGTCCTCCAGAACTTCTTGAGGCGGTAGCGATCGAATTGCGAGAGCTTGGCCAGAGGCTCCTCGGTGTTCTTGGCCCCCACGGCGCCGGTATCGATGATGATCTCGTCGGCGGTCACGTTGAGGATCTGGCCTCCCCGCTCGGCCGTGATGACCGCTCCCGAGTCCCGCGCCACCTTCGCCTCGAGTCCCGTGCCGACCAGGGGTGCATCGGTAAAGAGGAGGGGGACCGCCTGCCGCTGCATATTCGAGCCCATGAGGGCCCGGTTCGCATCGTCATGCTCGAGGAACGGGATGAGCGCCGCAGCCACGGAGACGAGCTGGTCGGTGGCCACGTCCATGTAATCGATGTCCTCTGGACTAAGCAAGGGAAAGTCCCCTCGCTCCCGGCAGAGAACGAATTCGTTCAGGAAGGAACCATCCGCACCCAGGGGCGCGTTCGCCTGGGCGATCCGGGCTTCCTCTTCCTCATTGGCCGACAGCCACTCGATCTCGTCGGTGACCTTCCCGTCCGCGACCTTCCGGTACGGGGTCTCGATGAAGCCGAGCTCGTTAACCCGGGCATTCGTCGTGAGGGAAGAGATGAGCCCGATGTTGGGTCCCTCCGGGGTCTCCACCGGGCAGAGTCGTCCGTAGTGCGAGTAGTGGACGTCCCGAACCTCAAAGCCCGCACGCTCCCGGGAGAGACCTCCCGGACCAAGCGCCGAAACCCGACGCTTGTGGGTCATTTCCCCCAGTGGGTTCGTCTGGTCCATGAACTGGGAAAGCTGCGACGAGCCGAAGAAGGCCTGAATCACCGCAGAAACCGTTCGGGCATTCACGAGATCATCGATCGAAATCTTCTCGGGATCCGTGTTGATCGACATTCTCTCCCGCACCAGTCGGGCCATCCGCGAGAGCCCCACCGAGAGCTGATTCGCGATCAACTCTCCCACGGTTCGCACCCTCCGGTTCCCCAGGTGGTCGATATCGTCCGTGAATCCCCGCCCCTCGTTCAGATCGATGAGGTATCGGAAGATCGCGACGAAATCCTCCCGGGTGAGCACCGTCGTGCTCCGGGCCGTATCCAGCCCAAGCCGCTGGTTGATCTTGTAGCGGCCCACGCGGCCCAGGTCGTAGCGCTTCGGGCTGAAAAAGACCCTGTCCACGGTCTCCCGGGCGGTCTCCACATTGGGAGCGTCCCCCGGCCTGAGGAGGGAGTAGATCGCATAGAGCGCCTCCTCCTCCGAGCTCGTAGGATCCTTCTGCACCGTCCGCTTGACGATGGGGCTCTGGCCCCTCTCGGACTTCACGTCCGAGCTGTAGACCTTGATCTTTCGCTTCCCTGTCCGCTGAAGGCGCTGGAGGGCCTCCTCGGTCAGCTCCGCTCCCCCTTCCAGAATGATCTCGCCGGTCTCGGAGTCGACGATCTCCTCGGCGAGAACCATCCCTTCGAGCTCGGAGTTCGCCTCGAAGTGATCCTTCTTCAGCGTGATGCTCTCGACCTCGTAGAAGAGTTGATAGAGCTCCGCAGTCTCTCCGTATCCGAAGGCCCGGAGAAGCGCGGTGGCCGGAAACTTCTTCTTCTTGTCGATGTGAACGTAGCAGATGTCGTTGATATCGATCGTGAACTCCACCCAAGACCCCCGGAAGGGAATGATCCGGGCACTGTGCAGCCTGGATCCGTTCGGGTGGATGTTCTCCTCGAAGACGACCCCGGGAGAGCGGTGAAGCTGGCTGACCACCACCCGCTCGGCCCCATTGATGATAAAGGTGCCCAGCTCGGTCAGGAGAGGAAGGTCGCCGAGGTAGACTTCCTTCTCGATGATGTCCTTCGGCCGCCGCTCCTCGTCCTCCACGTCCTCCCAGACGACCAAGCGAAGGACCGCCTTGAGGGGGGAGGCATAGGTCATGTCACGCTCGATGCACTCCTCCACCGAGTACTTCGGCTCACCGAGGTCGGCCGAGACATACTCGAGCGAGAAGTTCTCGTTCACGTCGCTGATCGGGAAGATCTCCCCGAAGACCCGATCCAGGCTGAAGTCCCATTGCTTCTCGGGGTCCTCCTCCCTCCTCACCAGATTCTCGAACGACCGGACTTGGACGTCGAGAAGGTCCGGCATCGGCATGATCGGTTCGAGCTTCGCGAAATTCACTACGGGCCGGGAAGCGTTCCGAGTCTCCAACGGGGTTCCCCCTTGAATCGAGTCAGACCCCCGAAAGGGGTTCGACGATATGAAATTCAACTACGGGTAAGCGGCAAAGTCCCCGCACCGCATAGCGGTGTCGGGGCGCCCCGCGTGGCAAGCCCGGCCGGGCGGGGAGGCCGAGGCCTCCTTACGCCCTGCGGGTGTGAGCCGCGCGGGCAGTCCCTGCACGAGGTGACCGACCACTCCTCCTACTTGAGCGCGACGCCCGCTCCGTTGTCCTCGAGCTTGGCCTTGATTTCCTCGGCCTCCTCCTTGGACACGGCCTCCTTCACGGTGGCCGGGGCGCTGTCCACGAGATCCTTGGCCTCCTTTAGGCCGAGGCTCGTAACTTCCCGAATCGCCTTGATGACCTGAATCTTCTTGTCACCCACGGACTCGAGGACGACATCGAACTCGTCCTTCTCCTCCTCCGCCTCGGCGACGGCGCCGCCCGCTGCGGGCGCGGCGGCCACCGCGGCCGCCGTGACATTGAACTTTTCCTTGAACGCATCGACGAAATCGGCGAGCTCGATAACCGTCATGTTCCCGATCGTCTCGAGCAGCTCTTCCTGATTGGTAGCCATGATCCTCTGTTTTCTCCTTAGGTATTGTCCGGGGCTCGATCGCCCAGGGTTGTGCTCCGTCCCATCGGGGGACCGGGTGCGCGCCTACTCCCCCTCCGCCGCCTTCTTCTCTCGAAGGGCGTCCAGGAGGCCAGCCGTTTCCTGCAGCTTTCCTTCGAGGGCACCCACAAAGGCCGATAGCGGGGCCTCGAACGCGCCCGCGAGTTGAGCCAGAAGCTCCTCCCTCGGGGGGAGCTTGGCCAACTGCTGAAACTGGCTCTCCTCGACCACCCTTCGCTCCACCATCCCCACTTTGAACACAGGGCGGTCGTTGTGCGCTTTGGCGAAGTCACTCAGTGCCTTCGCCGGTTCCACCGGCCCGTCCCCAGCGATGACCACCCCGGTCGGACCGGTGAGATGCTCGCTCAGATCGGGAAAATCCTCGTCGAGCTCCTGGAAGGCACGCAGAACCAGTCGATTCTTCACCACCAGATACTCCGCGCCGGAGTCCCGGAGCTGACGGCGCAAGAGGGTCATCGACTTCACGTCGAGACCACTGAAGTCCGTGAGGTAGAAGACCGGAGTGGTTCGGAGCTGTTCCTGGAACTCGGCGACGAAGCTCTCTTTGTCCGCACGCTTCATCAGGCTGCCCTCCGCCGATAGATATGCTCATCCAAGGGAACGCCCGGCCCCATCGTGCTCGAGACCGTCACGCTCTGTACGTACCCACCTTTCGCGGCGGCGGGCCTGGCCCGCACGATCGCGTCCATGAAAGCAGCGAGGTTCTCCTCCAGCTTCTCAACATCGAAGGAGACGCGTCCGATGGGGGCGTGCACGTTTCCGGTTCGATCCACGCGGAACTCGATCTTCCCCGCCTTGATGTCCGAAACGGCTCGCGCCACGTCCATCGTAACCGTCCCGGCCTTCGGGGTGGGCATGAGGCCCCGGGGTCCCAGAATTCGCCCGAGGGGGCCGACCTTCCCCATCTGGTCGGGGGTGGTGACCACCACGTCGAAGTCCAGCCAACCCTCTTGGATCTTCTGGGTGTAATCGGATCCGACAAAGTCGGCTCCGGCGGCCTCCGCCTCCTGGGCCTTCTCCCCCTCGGCGATAACCAGGACGCGCGTCACTTTCCCCGTCCCATGCGGGAGAACCACCGTGCCGCGCACAATCTGATCGGCCTGGCGGGGATCCACGCTCAGACGCGTTGCCAACTCCACGGATTCGTCGAAACCGGCGAAGGAGAGCTCCTTTACGAGCTCAAGGGCCTGGAGGGGGTCGAACTTCACCCCGCGAGGCACCTTCGCCCTCGCATCTAGATACTTCTTGCCTTTCTTTGCCATTCTGTCCTGAACCGTCCGGTTGCATCCTCCCACCCATGGCGGTTCACATCGGGTGGTTCGGCGGATGCCGGCTCGAAGGCCGGTGGGTGTCCCCTTAGGGGCCCCTTTTACTTCTCTACGAGAATTCCCATGCTGCGAGCCGTGCCGGCAATCATCTCGATGGCCGCGTCCACATCCTGGGTGTTCAGGTCCTCCAGCTTGGTTTCCGCAATCTCCCGGAGCTGTGCCCTCGTGACGGTGGCCACCTTGTCGCGGTTCGGGACCCCAGACCCCTTGCCGACTCCGGCCGCCTTCTTGAGAAGCACGGAAGCGGGAGGGGTCTTGGTGATGAACGAAAAGGACCGGTCCCCATAGACGGTGATCTCCACCGGGACCGTGACCCCCTGGCTCTGCTGAGTCTGGGCATTGAACTGCTTGCAGAACTCCATGATGTTCACGCCGTGCTGTCCGAGAGCCGGTCCCACCGGAGGAGCTGGGTTCGCCTGCCCGCCCGGGACGTGAAGCTTGATGAAGCCGATGACCTTTTTCGCCATAGCGGTTGTCTAGTACCCTTGTAGCTGCGTGAAATCCAACTCCACCGAGGTCGGGCGCCCGAAGAGGGAGACTTCCACCTTCACCTTCCCCTTGTCGGCGTAAACTTCCTGGATGGTGCCGGAAAAATCGGTAAATGGTCCCGACATGACTTCCACGACCTGACCCACGTGGAACGGCACGTCCTCCTCCTCGTCCTGATCGCCCTCGACCTTCACGCCGAGGATCTTGTTGATCTCCTCCTGGCGGAGGGGCTGGGGCTCGGGACCGGAGCCCACGAACTTGATCACGCCCTGGATGTTGCTGATGGTGTGCTGGGTGCGGTCGTTCAACACCATCTTGACGAGGACGTAACCGGGATAGAGGCGCTTCGTGACGGCGACGCGCTTGCCGTTGCGAATCTCCATGACTTCCTGGGTCGGAACGAGAACCTCCTGGATGTCCTTGTCCTCGGGCTCCTCCCCCGGCTCCTCGTCGATCTTGCGCTGAACGAGCCTCTGGACCTTGTTCTCATGCCCCGAATAGCTCTGGACCGCGTACCACTTCGCCTCCGCCATGCTCACAACCTCAGGCTCCGAAGAGTCCCATTATGAAATCGATCAGGAACCGTGATGCAATATCCATGACCCAGATGACCAGGGAGACCAACAGACAGAACACGATGACGACGAGGGTCGCGTTCTTGAGCTGAGGCCAGTCGGGCCAGGTGACTCGCTGGAGCTCGACCCAGCACTCCTCCACGAATTCTCCGGTCTTCTTCAGTTGAGCGACCATACCTCGCTACTTCGTCTCCTTGTGCAACGTGTGCTCGCGGCAACGGCGACAGAACTTCCGATATTCCACCCGCTCGGGGTGGAGTCGCTTGTTCTTCGTCAGGTTGTAGTTGCGCTCCTCGCACTTCGGGCATGCAAGTGTGATGATATCCCGAGGCATGGCCGTCTCCCTGGGTCAGTCGAGGATTTCGGTCACGACGCCCGCACCCACCGTGCGGCCGCCCTCACGAATCGCGAACCGCAGCTCCTTCTCCATCGCAATCGGGCTGATCAGCTCCACTTCCATCTG
>SLFU01000006.1 GCA_007124095.1 Gemmatimonadota bacterium | reverse complement strand
GCCTGGACGTTGCATCGCCTCCGCAACCGGCCGGACGCGGACGTGGTGGGCCTCCTGACCTGTTTCAACGAAACCGTGGACCGGGTCGCCATGCACGCGGTGCCGCGAGCCCTTGTCGAGGCCCAGGCGGTGGCAGCAGGGCTCCCACTCTGGTCATTTGGCGTCCCCTGGCCGTGCTCAAACGAGGAATACGAGCGACGCATGGAAGATGTGGTAGCGCGGGCGTGCGGTGAGGGGATCACTCATATCGCCTTCGGTGACGTATTCCTCGAGGACGTGAGAGACTACCGGACCCACCAGCTCTCAGGCACTGGAGTCGACCCCATCTTCCCGATCTGGGGGTCAGCCGAAGAAACTTCGGAGCTGGCGCGGTCCATGATTTCCGACGGGGTGGGGGCCGTCGTCACGTGCGTGGACCTCGAGCCCCTTTCAGAGGAGCGCGTCGGTCGCCAGTTCGACGCGAAGTTGCTGGACGAGTTACCGGCAACTGTCGACCCCTGCGGAGAGAATGGGGAGTTTCACACTTTCTGCTTTTCCGGACCGATGTTCGACTCGGAGATCGATGTGAGAGTCAGGGGGAGGCTGACCCGGGGAGGTTTCTGCTTCGCGGAGCTGGAAGCGAATGGTCCGGGTTCCTGAGCGAAGCGGAAAGCCCCCTGAGGGGACGAAAGGCGGCCGGGGGCCGGACCCCGGCCTATGCGGTGCGTGTGATTTCCGTCGAATCGTGACCTCCGGTCGAGGCTCCAGCTTCTCTCTCTGCCTCAGGTCGAAGCTCGACCCGACCTTCCCCCGCTATCCGGAGCTACCCGTCCTCGAGTGCAGGGGATTCCAACCCAAGAAGCCAGGTTGATCTCTTGCTGATCTCTTAAGGGCGCGGCTCAGGCGCGCAGGTGTAGGTCGAAAAATTCGAGTGTGCGATTCCAGGCCAGGCGGGCGGCCTCGTCGTCGTATCGCGGAGTCGTGTCGTTGTGGAAGCCGTGAAGGGTGCCCGGATAGATGTGCGCCGTGTAGTCGATTCCGTGGGCTCGGAGGGCCTCCTCGTACTCGGGCCAACCCTCATTCACTCCGGGATCGTCCTCAGCGTAGTGGATCAGAAGGGGCGCCTGGATCCGATGGACGTCTTCGAGCGGGGGCTGGCGGCCGTAAAACGGGACGGCCCCGCCCAACTCCGGAATCCGGGTCGCCAGCACGTTCGAAACCAAGCCTCCGTAGCAGAACCCAGTGACGCCCACCCGGCCAATCCGAGCGTCGGACTCGAGATAGCGGATTGCGGCCACCCAATCCTCCATCAACGTCTCGGAGTCCAGGGATGCGTGGATCTCCCTTCCCCGCGCCTCCGCGGCCTCGAAAGCTTCGATATCCCTGGGATCGATGTCCCGGGGATACCCGCCACCCGGGCTCGTGCCGTCGGGAGCCAGCGCGATGAATCCCTCGACCGCGAACCGCCGGGCGACATCCTCGATATACGGATTCAACCCCCGGTTTTCATGCACGACCAGCACGGCCGGAAGCGGGGTGTCGGTCTGGTACCAGCGGGCCGGACGAACCAGGTAGGCCTCGATCTCCCCATGCCCCTCCGGCGAAGCGTAGGTGATGTACCCGGGGAGGATCCGCGCATCGTCCGTCGGCACATGTTGCGCGAGAGCGTAGTTCGGGAGCAGTTGTCTCAGGAGTGCGACCGCACCCACGGCGCCGGCTGCAACGCGAGCGGCCCCATCCAGAAAGTCCCGCCGTGAAATCTTCCCGTGCACGTACTGGTCGAAGAGCCGGAGGATCTCCGGGTCGAAGTCCGATGCTCTCTTTCGTACCATCGGTCCACCTCCCCTATCGCACGACGTGATTCAATCCCCCCCAGGCCCTCGAGCTTCTGGAGCTTGGGGGAGCCCTGCTCCCCCAATTGAGGACACATGCCACCCCGGCCCAGCTTCTCATCCAGCGCCAGCTCCTGACCCTACGCCTGCTTCTGATCCAGCGCCTGCTTCTGATCCAGCGTAGGTCTCTCATTCGGTCGCGGCAAGCCGCGCGGAGCCCCGGGGACCCGAAATACCTCAACACCTCATGCGCCCGAGAGGACCACCCTGAACTGGCTCCCCAGCAAAGGGCGCCCCCGTTTCGATCGTCGAGGGTGGGTACAAGCTGGAGGGGCGGGCTGCGGAAATCATCCTCCGCGCCCGGCGGGGTGAGTCAGATGTGGTGCGTCAGGTGGGGTGGGTCAGATGTGGCGAGTCCGAGACTCGGCGAAGAGCCGGGGGGCTCGGCCTGCCGAGGTGGCAAGGCACGACGATTACCGAAAGCGGCACCATCCCGATGCTTCACCTCATGCGCCCGACAGGATTAGCTGCGCTGCGCTTCGCTGATCCTTCGTGCACCGTCGTTGCGATACTTCACCTCATGCGCCCGACAGGATTCGAACCTGTGACCTTCGGCTCCGGAGGCCGACGCTCTATCCAGCTGAGCTACGGGCGCGTTCGTGCAACTAGAAAACCACCCCTCGCGGCCACGGAAAGACGTGTGGAATAAGCCGAGTTCTGTCCCGACCGGGGCCGGGGAAGATCATTTCTCTGGGGCCTGCATTGCTGCCGACCTCACGCGGCCTACCCGGGACTCGGGTGGAGCGGGCCGCTCCTCGTCCCTGCTTGGCCTTGCTCCGGATGGGGTTTGCCGTGCGACTTCCGTTACCGGAAGCCCGGTGCGCTCTTACCGCACCCTTTCACCCTTACCTGTGCCGTCCCCGAGGGGCCGGCCATCGGCGGTCTGCTCTCTGTGGCACTTTCCGTCGGCTTTCGCCGCCCGGGCGTTACCCGGCATCCTGCCCTACGGAGCTCGGACTTTCCTCCAGCGGATCCCGAAGGACGACCGCCAGCGATCTTCACTCACACGTTTTCCCCTCGTCCGGCGGCACTACACCGGTTGGACGCGAGACTGGAAGTCTACCACCGCGCCCACCGGCGGTAAAGGGCGAAGGCCGTCTAGTCGGCAGTGTAGTGGGGCGCTCGGGATACCGGGACGGGCAGGACTGCCTGAGAGGCCGAACAAACCCCGAAACCTGGGCCCGAAGCCGGGGTATGCACCACGCATGAAGCATTCCCTACCGATCCTGCGCGGCCGCGGGGCCCATGGCGACCCCCCGAACCGGTTCGAGCTCCTGCACATCGAGCCCGGAGAGGAGGAAGTCGTCCGTGATGTGAGAGACCGTCCCACCCGCTACTTCAGGGACCAGTCGCGCAGCGTGCTGACACGAAACCGGAGCCCGGACGTGGGTTTCGACTGGAGCTTGAATCCCTACCGGGGATGCGAGCACGGTTGTGTCTACTGCTATGCACGGCCCACGCACGAGTACCTGGGGTTTTCGGCAGGGCTGGACTTCGAGAGCCGGATCCTCGTGAAGGACGAAGCGCCCCGCCTCCTCCTCGAAGCAATCTCCCGACCGGGTTGGAGTCCCACCCCTCTCGCCATGAGCGGGGTCACGGACCCGTATCAGCCTGTGGAGCGACGTCTCCGCCTGACCCGTCGGTGCCTCGAGGTCCTCGAGAGCGTCCGCCACCCCGTCGCCATCGTCACGAAAAGTCGGGCGGTCGAGCGCGACATAGACCTCCTCTCTTCACTGGCGGAACGTCAGGCTGCTCACGTCACCCTTTCGATCACGACTCTCGACCGCCGCCTGCAACGTTCCCTCGAGCCTCGCGCCGCACCTCCCGCACATCGACTTCGAACCCTCCAAGTCCTCGCAGAGTCAGGCGTTCCGGTGTCGGTCAACATCGCCCCCGTGATCCCCGGTCTGACCGATCATGAGATCCCCTCCATTCTGGAAGCTGCTGCCGACCATGGGGCGACAGGGGCCGGAATGGTGATGCTCCGCCTCCCGGGGGCCGTGGAAGGGCTTTTCACGCGTTGGCTCGAAGAGCACGTGCCGGGGCGGGCCGAACGAGTTATGGCCCGACTCCGAGAGCTGCACGAGGGAGCCATCTACGATCCACGCTTCGGACACCGGATGTCGGGGAGCGGCCCCTACGCCACCCACGTTCAGCGGCTCTTCCGGGTGGTGGCTGAACGCCGAGGGCTGAACCGCGGGAGGCGGCACCTCTCCACCTCCTCATTCCGTCGTCCTTCCCCCGCGCGAGAGGGGGGCTCGGCCCTCCAGCTCGACCTCCTGGACGCTGGCCTCCGAGAAGCCACGCCGGGCGCGGACGGGGGCGACTGAGGCTCAGCGGCTCCTGGGACGGGCCGGCTGCCGATCCGCACCGGGAGTCAGCGGTCGGCCGCAAGAGGGGATCAGTCGTCGCCGGTCACGGCCGCCCGGTGGGCCGTGAGGTCGAGAGAGTGCGCGCCCGCCCCGACGACGAGGAGGTAGGAGCACCCCGCAAGGAGAAAGAGTTGGCCACCCGTGACGCGAACGGCAGCGAGGAGACCGGCATCGGCCGCGACCATGGGTGCGGTCAGCGTGAGCTCCCAGAGGAGGATCGTGAGGGCGGGGAGGACGGCGATCCGGACTCCGAGCCCGAGGAGGACGAGCGCCCCAACTGTGAGCTCGAAGCCACCGAATAGGGGCGCCACCATCCCCGGAAGGGGAATGCCGATCGACTCGAGGTGAAAGGGCCCGCGGAGTTCGGGTTGGAGAAATCGTCGAAGACCGGTGACCAGCAGGGCGACCCCCACGACACTGCGCAGGGCCAGCGTCGTAAGCCTTGGCTCCGTCTTCAGGAGGGCATAGCCGGGGGGAGAATCCGTCTTCGACACAGGGGAGGTTGCCAGCGCACCACCTGGGAATCGAACCTGAAGCCTCCTGATCGACTCATCGACAGAGGCTCTCTGGCCCATGTGGACATCGGGGGCCCACGTTAGGTCGCGCCAGAGCTCACCGCAACTGGCGCGGCCCCTTCGGGCCGCCATAGAGAGCTAGTCTCCTCCGTTCTCCCGGTAAAGGTTCAGCACGCTTCCGGCCAGAATCATCCGCACCTGCCGGCCGCTCAGCCGGTACGTAAGGCGATAAGACTCCTCGCGGGTCACGTTCTCGGCCTCCACGATCTCGCTTCCGTTCGCCAGGGCCTCCCGCACCTTCGGAATTCGGAGCAGGTCGTCCCGGCGGATCCGCCCGTAGTCGTCCGGGTCCTCAAAGACGAACGGCACGATCCCGAAGTTGGCCAGGTTCTGGGCGTGAATCCGGGCAAAGCTCTTGGCCAGAACGGCCTTGACCCCCAGGTGTCGGGGCGCCAGCGCGGCGTGCTCCCGTGACGATCCCTGTCCGTAGTTCGAGCCTGCCACCACGAAGTGGCCCTCGTGCTGGTACTCCTCGGCCCGCTCCGGATAGTGCTCGTCGATCCCCTCGAAGGTGAATCGGGAAATGGCGACGATGTTGGAGCGGTAAGGGAGGACCCGGGTCCCTGCGGGAAGAATCTCATCCGTGGAAATATCCTCTCCCACCTTGATCAGAACGGGACCTTCCAATCCTTCGGGAAGGGGCTTCAGCTCCGGGAGGGAGTGGATGTTGGGGCCCTTCACGAGCTCCGTCTCCCCCCCATCGTCCGGGGGAGGGACCAGCATGTCGGTGTTTACCAGGATCTCGTCGGGCTCCTGAAACCGCGGGTAGTCCATCTCCCCACCCATGTCCCGGGGGTCGGTGATTTCACCCCGGAGGGCCGAGACCGCCGCAGTCTCTGGGGAGCAGAGGTACACCGCGTCCTCCTTGGTTCCCGAGCGTCCGGGGAAGTTCCGGGGAACGGTCCTGAGGGAGTTTCGTCCCGTGGCGGGGGCCTGGCCCATGCCGATGCACCCGTTACAACCGGCCTGGTGGAGCCGTGCGCCGGCGCGGATCAACTGGGCGAGCTCCCCCCGGGCCGCGAGGTTTTCCAGCATCTGGCGGGAGGTGGGGTTCACGTCGAACGAAACGGAGGGGTGGACCTGCCGCCCTTTCACGATGGCCGCCGGAACCGCGAAGTCCCGAAGGCCAGGATTCGCCGACGAGCCGATGTACGCCTGATAGATCGCCCGGCCCGCCACCTCCCGGACCGGTACCACCTTCCCGGGAGACGACGGGAGAGCGATGAGGGGCTCGACCGACGAGAGGTCGATCTCGTCCAACTGATCGTAATCAGCGTCCTTGTCGGCATCGAGACCATGGAAATCGTCCTCCCGGCCCTCCCGCACCAAAAAGCGGCGCACTTCATCGTCCGCGGGAAACACCGTGGTGGTCGCTCCCATCTCGGTGCCCATGTTGGCGATGACGTGCCGGTCCATGGCCGACAGCGAGGCCAGGCCCGGGCCATGGTACTCGATCACCTTACCCACGCACCCATCCACGTCGTAGCGCCGAAGCATCTCCAGGACCACGTCCTTGGCGCTCACCCAGTCGGGTAGCTCGCCGGTGAGGCGAACCCCGAGAACTTCGGGCATGGTAAAGTAGAAGGGCTCGCCCGCCATTGCCATCGCCAGCTCGAGCCCCCCGGCACCGATGGCCAGCATGCCTAGAGCGCCCGCGGCAGGTGTGTGGGAATCGGAACCGAGAAGGGTCTGTCCCGGCACCCCGAAACGCTCCTGGTGAACCGGGTGGCTCACCCCGTTGCCGGGCCGGGAATACCAGAGCCCGAATCGGCGGGCGGCGCTCTCCAGGAACACGTGATCATCGGGGTTCCTGTAGTCCGATTGGATCAGGTTGTGGTCCACGTACTGGACCGACACCGCAGCCTTTGTCCGGTCCAGACCCATGGCTTCGAGCTCCAGCATGACCAGGGTGCCTGTGGCGTCCTGGGTCAGGGTCTGGTCAATCCGAATTCCGATCTCCTCACCGGGATTCATCTTCCCGTCCAGGAGGTGGCTCCGGATCAGCTTGTGGGTCACGGTCTCACCCATTCGCAAACTCCCTTGATTCGAGGCCCTTCGGGGTCCGGGCGACGGCAGCCTCGCGGACTGCCCGATCCGGGTACAGCGTGCCAATACCCACCACACCCTGGAATGTGCAGAGGTCCAGAGCCCGGAGTTTGACTCAGGAAGGGATTCCGGCGCGTGGATTTTCGCATGCGAGCGTCGGACCCTCCCGCTATCTTTTAGCCCGCAATCTCGTGGCCTCTCGTTCCTCTCGACGCTGGAGACACCCTTGCGATCCTTGCTCTACTGGTTGGCCCGACTCCTCGGAGACGTGAACGCGGTGAAGAAGGGCACGGTGGGACGCCGGATCGGACGACGGGCGGCCGGCAAACTCACCGGCCGGGGCCTCGGACGGTTCTTCAGTTAAGGATCAACCTGACTCAAGTGACAACGTCGCTTCACCCGAGTTAGATTGGGCGTCCTCATTATCGGTTCAATTCACCGCACAGGAGAGTTCTGTATGTATCGGCTTCTAGCCTTCGCTGCCGGAGTTTGCGTCGTTTCGGTTGCCGCGTGCAGTGATTCCCCATCCGCTCCTTCCGAGACCCTACTTGACCAAGTCCGTGCAAACGTGGATGTCTTCGCGTCACCCGAGGCCGCGGCTGCGGCGGGCTATGTTGAGGACGCCCACTGCGTGGCTCATCCGGAGCTCGGAGGCATGGGCTACCATTGGATCAACGAGGAGCTGGTAGACCCGGAATTCGACCCGCTGGAGCCCGAGGTCTTGCTCTACGGTCCCACCTCGGAAGGTGGACGCCAGTTCCTAGGAGTCGAGTACGTCGTGATCGATGTCGGTCAGGACCGGCCCCAATTCGACGGTCACCCTTTCGATATCGGTGGGGTGCCCCCTCTGGAGGAAGCCGAGGTCGCCCACTGGAGCCTCCATGTTTGGACCCATGTGGAGAATCCCAGCGGAGACTTCTTCCCGTTCAACCCGAACGTGAGCTGCGACTGAACCAGCCGGACGATGGGAACGATTTACGGCTCCTCGGATCCATCCCCGAGGAGCCGTAAATCATGGCAGTTGGTGAAATGCGCCGCCCAGGAATCGAACCTGGAACCTACTGATTAAGAGTCAGTTGCTCTGCCAGTTGAGCTAGCGGCGCTGCATCGGGACACAGCCCTTCAACCTAACCTCCGTGCGTTCCCTAGCCAGTTAAGGTATTCCCGGTCGCCGACAAGGGGAAGGGGTCCGAGGAGGCGCTTTCCGGCTCTGGGCGCTTTCCGGCCCTGGCCTCGTGGGCCCGATTCCCGTCAGTCCTCCTCCTTCCCCCCCCGGCTCCTGCCGGCCACCGGAAGATAGAGCCAGAGGAGGCCGCCAGTCTGGAGAGCGAGTTGGATGGCGATGGCGAGAGAGAGGTTCCAGCTCGCGAAGGGTAGGCCCGCCCCGATCGAGACGGCGAAGACGAGGGGGATGCCCCAGGCGAAACGCATGGGGTGCTCACGGATCGTCGCGAACGGCTCCGCCTCCAGGAGAGGGCGACGAGACCCGGACACGCTTCTAGAACGCGGAAAGGCCAGTCACAGCCTGGCCCAGGATCAGGCTGTGGATGTCGTGGGTGCCCTCGTAGGTGTAGACCGACTCGAGGTTGGCCATGTGGCGCATTGCCGAGTACTCGACCAGGATCCCACTTGCCCCGAGAAGCCGCCGTGCCTCTCGGGCGACATCGCAGGCCATCCGGACATTGGCCCGCTTCCCGAGTGACACCTGCTCGGGGGTCATCCGCCCTTCGTCCTTGAGCCTTCCGAGCTGCAAAGCGACGAGTTGCCCCTGGGTAATTCCAGTGAGCATCTCCGCGATGCGCTCCTGCTGAAGCTGCTTCGCGCCGATCGGTGCGCCGAAGGCGAAGCGCTCCTTGGCGTAGCTGACCGCTTCGGAGTAGCAGGCCATCGCCGCGCCCAACGCCCCCCAGACGATCCCATAGCGGGCCTGGGTGAGGCACTTCAGGGCACTCTTGAGACCGGTAGCCTCGGGAAGTCGGGCTGAGTCGGGCACCTCGACCTGGTCAAGGTGCAGTTCGCTCGTATCGGACGCGAGGAGGGAGAGCTTTCCGGGCTGATCCTTGGCAGTGAACCCCGCGTGATCGGTCGGCACGAGAAACCCCCGGATCCCCGAGGGCCTCCCCGGCTCCTCGGTCTGTGCCCAGATCACGGCGAGATCGGCCATCGACCCATTCGTGATCCACATCTTCGTTCCATCCAACACCCAACCGTCCGCCGTGCGACGGGCTGTCGTCGTCATCCCGGCCGGATTCGACCCGTAGTCCGGCTCGGTGAGCCCGAAGCAGCCGATGCGTTTTCCCGAGGCGAGGGCCGGAAGCCATTCCTCTTTCTGATCGGCGCTTCCGAAGGCGTGAATCGGGTACATGACGAGGGCACCCTGCACCGAAGCGAAGGACCGGATCCCCGAGTCTCCCCTCTCCAACTCCTGCATGATCAACCCGTAGGCGATGTTGCTCACCCCAGCGCACCCGTACTCCTCAGGGAGGTTCGCTCCGAGCATCCCCATCTCCCCCATCTCCGGAACGAGCTCCAGGGGAAACCGCCGTTCCACATAGGCCTCCTGGATCACACTGAGGACCCGGGCCTCAACCCATTCACGCACGCCATCGCGGATCATCCGCTCCTCCTGGGAGAGGTGTGATCCGATGTCGTAGAAATCCACGTCTTCGGTTCCCGGCACCATGTCAGCCGCCCTCGCCCCGATCCTCTGGAGACTCGGGGCCTGGAGGGGTGGCCTCCGCCGCCCGACGGTTGGCCACCCGATCGAGCCCGTAGAAGAACTCCCTTGCCACCCGCGCCCCAAGGTAGAAAGCCACCGCGAGGGTCGCCGCCCAAGCCGATGGAATGAGGGTGAGATCCGGCTGAATGACCAGCCAGATGTACAGCGCGAGAGCGCCGGCGAGAGCCCCCCCTGACAACCAGCCCCTGACCGCTGCCCTGTGACGGGCCCTGCCCTGGCACTCGTCACACCAGAGCATCCGATCGAGCTCGTGGATCGGCTTCACCTCGAGGCACCGCACACAGGTCACGTCGTCCGGGAACCTCTCCCTCCAGTCCGCCTCTGACTTCACGACAACTTCCGCACAACCGCCGACGTGAACTCCTTCGTCCCGAGCTTTCCCCCGAGATCCCCGGTCCGGAGCGCGGGGTCGGCGAGAGTTCGGTGGAGCGCAGTCCGGATCCTCTCCGCAGGCTCGGATTGTCCGATGTGATCGAGGAGCATGGCCCCGGTGAGCATTAGGGCCGTGGGGTTGGCCACGCCCTGCCCTGCGATATCGGGAGCCGAACCATGCACCGCCTCGAACACCGACGCATCCTTCCCGATGTTGCCAGCGGGCGCCATCCCCATCCCACCCACCAACCCCGCCATCAGATCGCTCAGGATGTCTCCGAACATGTTCTCCATCACGAGCACGTCGAACTGATAGGGATCGTTTACGAGGTGCATCGCTGTGGCGTCGATGATCCGGTCCTCGAACTCCACGCGCCCCTCGTACTCCTGGGCGACCTCCTTCCCCACGTCCAGGAAGAGACCCTGGGTGTACTTCAGAATGTTCGCTTTGTGCGCCAGAGTGACCTTCTTTCGCCCATTTCGAATCGCGTAGTCGAAGGCGTAGCGAACAATCCGCTCGGCTCCGAAGCGGGTGATGATCATCACCGATTCCGCAGCCGCGCGGGGATCTCCCTCCAGCCCGATGTAGTGCTCCACCCCCACGTAGAGACCCTCCGAGTTCTCCCGGATCAGGACCAGATCGATGTCCTCATAGCGCCCCCCGGACATCATCGTCAGGGCGGGCCGGACGTTCGCATAGAGCTCGAGCTCCTTGCGGATGGCCACATTGATTGAACGGAATCCGGAGCCAAGGGGAGTCGTGAGTGGGCCCTTCAGGGCGACACCGGTCTCCCGGATCGACTCCAGGGTCTCGTCGGGAAGTGGGTTCATGGCCGCTTCAACCGCCACCACTCCAGCGAGGCGCTCATCGAACTCGAGCTCGGCCCCCGCCTCGCGGAGGACGGTCAAGGTCGCCTCCGTCACCTCGGGACCGATGCCATCTCCAGGAATTACCGTTATCGTCTTGGCCATGAGTTACCGTGGGTCCTTGGGTGGGGTTGAGCGAGATCGGCATCCCCGGATCCAAACTAGGGGCCCGAGATGTATTCGGGGTTGTACTCGTAGCTGGTGTGATCCTCCCCCATGTGCACCAGGTCCCGCATGAGGCCCGGTCGCTCGGAGCCCTCGCTGCGAGCCCGAGCCGCGGTATTCAACGCCTCCTGCCAGCTCACCGGAGTGAGGGAGCCTCTTTCCAGGAGAGCGCGCGCCACCATCGTACCATCCCCGTACCGCACCACCGCCCGGACTCCTCCGAGCCCGCGGTGGTCAGCGAGCGCCTGGCGAGTGCCCGGGCTGAAGAGCACGATGTATGGGAAGGCGCGAGCCCAAAGCTCGCCGCCCCGGCGGTACTGTTCACGATCGACGACCACGGTGACCTGAGCCACGTTTCCGCTCATTGCGACCGAGATCTCCCCGGCATAGTCAAAGTACCCGGCGATCTCGCCAGCGGAAGGGGCCCGAAGCTGCTCCTCGGTTTCCCTGTCCCCCGTCACATCGTCGATGAACTCTTCCACGACCTCACATGCCGGCAACAGAAGCGCGGCGAGCAGCACGATCAAGGAAAGAGCGTTGCCGCCCCGCACTCGGATCCGAAACAAGGACACCCTATCTCCGATTCAAATTGAACACTGTCATCCTGTGGGTCACCCGGCCACGCGACGAGCGAGCGCCTCAACCGCGCTCGCGGCGGATGCCGGGTCCCCGGGAGGACCCGCGGTTCCTTCGACGACGCCGAACCAGAGCACCCGGCCAGTCCTCACCTCGAGGACCGTCGCGGAGATCTCCACCACCTGACCGGACTCCGAGACCACACTTCTCGCTCGCACGGGAACGAGAGCGTAGGTCGCGTCGACCAGAGCACCCAGGCGATAGACGTTTCCGAAGAGGGGGTCTCCCACCCTCCGGAGCTCCCCGCTGAGAAAGCCCTCGACCGGAAGGCCCTCCAACTGCAACCCGGTGCCCGGACTTCGAGCCAGCGCGTCTCCGAGCTGGTCGGGTAGGAGCCAGGCCACCCGATCCCCGATCTGTGAAAGTGCGAAGGCGAGCTCGCGATCCAATTCCGCGAGAGCGTTGCCCCTGAGCTGGACGGGGAACACCATCACCCGAGCCCCGCTCAGATCGGGAAGACCTCCACGTTCGTACCCGGGAGCGGGAGGAGCGGGCTGCCGAGCACCACAGGCGATCAGAAGCGCGACCGCGAACAATCCAGGAATGCCTCGCAGGGCCCGTGCAGGTCGCGACCGACCGTGGGGCGCCGCGATCGTCGGGGCCCGCCCGGGCGTTCGCCGTGGCTCGTAATACATTACCCCGCCGGCCCCGTTCCGCCGGGTTCGAGCCTGAGCGCGACCGAGTTGATGCAGTATCGAAGTCCGGTCGGCTCCGGACCGTCGGGAAAGACGTGGCCGAGATGTGCGTCACATCCGGCGCACACGGCCTCGATCCTGCGCATGAAGTGGGAGCGGTCATCCGCCTCGCGCACGGCGTGGGGTGTCACCGCCTCGGAGAAGGAGGGCCAACCAGTTCCCGAATCGTATTTTACGTCCGAGCTGAACAGGGGAGCGTCACAGCAGACGCAATGATAGACTCCGGGCGTGAGGGTGCTCACGTACTCTCCCGTAAACGCCCTCTCGGTGCCCTTCTTCCGGGTGACCCTGAACTGCTCCGGTGTGAGGCGGGTCTTCCATTCCTCGTCCGACCGCTCGATCCGACGCGGCTCCTCGCTCATGAATCCGGACCGACGGACACCTTTTCCATGACCACCTCCACCTTCGGCCGATCGTTGCGGTCGGACTCTACCCTTCCGATCTCCTGGACGACCTCCATCCCTTCGACCACCCTTCCGAAGACAGCATGGCGGCCATCCAGCCACGGCGTCGCTTCCAGGGTGACAAAAAACTGGGACCCGCCAGTGTTCGGACCGGCGTTCGCCATCGATACCACCCCTCCGGCGTCATGCTTCAATTCCGGATGAAACTCATCGTCGATCGTATATCCGGGCCCTCCCCGACCAGTCCCCTGGGGACATCCACCCTGGATCATGAACTCAGGGATGACTCGATGGAAGGGCACTCCGTCGTAGAAGCCCTTCTCGACCAGCTTCACGAAATTCGCGGTCGTGACCGGGGCACGTTTCTCGAAAAGCTCGACACGAAAGGAGCCCCGATTGGTCTCAATGGTGACGTTCCGGTTGGCCATGACGTCCAGAGGTTGGGTGTGGAAAGAGGAAGGAAGAACGCGCCGGAGGTGAGTACCTCCGCCCTCCAGTCGGGTTCCGGGTGCAGGGAGGCCGCACCGGGATCAAAGGAGGTATCCGCCGTCCACGGGCAGGACCACGCCGGTGATGTGCCGGGCCGCCTCCGAACAGAGGAAGAGGACGGTGCCCGACACATCCTGCGGATCGCCCAGCCGCCCGAGCGCGCTCTGCTCGCGCGCCTCGTCGAGAACCTCGGAGGACACCGCCTGAGCGAGACGGGTCGTGCGGATGTAACCTGGGGCCACCGCGTTCACATTTACATTCGACGGGCCGAGCTCGAGAGCGGCGCTCCGGGTGAGCGCCACGACCCCCGCCTTCGAGGCGGCGTAGTTTGCCGTCCCGAACTTGCTCCGGAGCGCGTGCACCGACGCGATGTTGACTACCTTACCGTACTCCTGATTCCGGAAAATCCGGCCCACCGCGCGGAGGAAGTAAAAGGCACCGGTCAGATTCGTCCGGATGACTTCGTGCCACTCCTCGTCGGACATCCGCCAGAGCGCCTGATCCCGCCCCACGCCGGCGTTGTTGACGAGGATGTGAAGCCCGCCGAGCTCCTCGGCGGCCTCTTCGACGAAGCGACGAACACCGCGCGAATCTCCACAGTCCACGCCTCGACTGAGAACCCTGACCCCTAGCGCCTCGAGATCGGCCGCCGTCTTCTCCGCCTCGGTCTCCTCCTCTTCGTCCTCGGCCAGGAAGTTGAAGGCGATATGGACTCCCGATCCGGCCAACGCCAGCGCAATCGCCCTCCCGATCCCCGTGGAAGCCCCGGTGACGATGGCTCCCCGACCCCTGAATCCCTCCAGGCGAAGGAGCGCCCGAGCCTCCCTCTCGCTCTCCACCTCCTCGAGCAGCTGATCCACCGCCTGCCCTGGATTACTACCTCGCCTGGGGAGTGCGAGGCGCTCGTCCGGTTCGGTCGGGTCGAAAGCGGAATCCGAAGGCGCTCCCGAGGGAGAGTTCGTGGCCATGACGTCCCCTATCCCCGGACCGAAGTGCGCACTCTCCGATCGAGAGCGCTCACCGCTTCCCAATGATCTCGGTGTAGGCACCGGCGTTGATCCGTCCCTTGGCTCCCTCAATCCGCGACTCGGCTCCAATCATGGAATCGTGTAGATCACATCCCCGGATGACCGCACCTGGACCCACGATGCAGTCCCGCAGGACGGCGTTCTCGACCGTCACATCCCGCTCCAGAGTGACATTCGGCCCGATCGACACCCCCCTCAGCGAGGCACCGGCCTCGATCCGAATCGCCCCCTCGGTGGTCACGTCGTTCAGGGTAGCTTCCGAGGCGACCCCGCCGCGCGTGGTCTGGAGCAGGTGGTGATTGGTCTCCAGGACGGTCTCGACCTTACCGCAGTCGTACCAGCCGCTCACCGGCGCCGTCTGGAGTCGTGCCCCCTTGTCGACCATGTACTGGAACGCATCGGTCAGATAGAACTCCCCGCCAGGTCCGGGGGAGCCACCGACGACCTCCTCGATCCCCTCGAAGAGGAGCTTCCAGTCCCGGATGAAGTAGAGCCCGATGTTGGCCAACCGGGAAATCGGCTCAGAGGGCTTCTCGACGATACGAGCCATGGAGCCATCCTCCTGGGTGACGATCACTCCAAAGCGCTGGTAATCCTCGACTTCCTTGGCCCAAATGATACCCGCCCACTCGGCGGGAAGGTCGCGGACGATGGAGAGATCCGCATCGAAAAGGGTGTCCACGAAGAGAATGAGCACCTCCTCTTCGACATGGGGCCTCGCGAGACGAATCGCCCCGGCGGTGCCGTCCTGGACCTCCTGAACCACAAAGTGGGCGGTCAGCGTCGGATACTCCCGCGCCACATACTCCTCCACGACTTCCCTCAGATACCCGACGATGAAGACGATCTCATCGACACCGAGCTCGATCAGGTCGTCCAGAATGTAGCTCATCACCGGCTTCCCGCCGATCCGCACCAGGGGCTTGGGGGTGTCCAGAGTGTGAGGGCGAAGGCGGGTTCCCTTTCCGGCCAATGGAATGATCGCTTTCATATGCGGGCTCGATGGAATGAACGAGGTGAATCCTGCCCCAGGCTGCGGGATCTCAGAAGCATATCCCCCACCGCCCTCGGCATCAACCTGGGGGACCCTTACGCAAGAACGCGACTAGAATGTTCTTGAAGGATGACCGGCAGGGCGCACGTACTCCTCTCCTCGTCCAGGCGGAATCGATCATGGACCGAATCGGCCTCCTCCGCGGCCCGATCTCCCTGAACCTGCTTCTGGTAATCTTCCTGAGCGGTCACACCCACGGCGACACGGGCCTCGATTCGTCCGGGAGCCGGCTCCTGGGCGCGATCGCTCCCTCGGGTCCGGTTCTGGAGCCCGCGCAGGTCGATACCATACCCGCCCCGGCTCCCCACTCGGATGAAGAGAGGTCGATTCTCACCGTGACCGGGTCGGCTCAGGTCGAAGCCCAGCCCGATCGGGCGACGATCGTCTTCGCGGTGGAGACGGAAGGCCCCACGGCTCAAGAGGCCGGAGAGGCCAATGCCAGATCGATGACCGCGGTGACGGCAGCCATCCGGGCGGCAGGAGAGGGCGTTCCCGGACTCAGGGTGGAGAGCTCCGGGTACTCCGTGACTCCCCGGTACGGGTCGATGGAACCAGACCGTTCGCGGGAGATTGTGGGCTACACGGCGCGAAACGGGGTCCGCACGCTCATCGACGACGCGGGCCGCGTGGGTGAGCTCGTCGACGCCGCACTCTCGGCCGGCGCCAACCGAATCTCGAATCTGCATTTCGAAGTGCGTGACCCTGACACCTATCGGCACCAGGCCCTCCAGCAGGCCGTGGCGAAGGCGAGAGCCGATGCGGAAATCATCGCTGCGGCGCTGGGCATGCGACTCGGTCCAGCCCTGGACGTGCAGGGGGGTGCTGAGATGCCCTCGCCGCGGACCCTCTCCTTCCAGGCGGAACCTTTCATGCGGGAAATGGCCGATGCCTCCCCAACCCCGGTCGAGGCCGGACTGCAGACGATTCCAGCGGAGGTCAGGATCCGATTCCGGCTGGAGAACCTCCCTTGAACGGACCGGAATCAGCCATCCACCGCTGAGTCCACCGGACGGGGCCTCCTCGACTCGAATGTGAAGGTCTCTCCCTCGCTCCGGGCCACGACCGAGGCGGCGGTGAGGTCACCGGTGACGTTCACGGAGGTTCGCAGCATGTCGAGCGGACGGTCCACCCCGAGGATGAGCGCGATGCCGGCCTGTACATAAGGCCCGAGTCCGACGGCATTGAGCACGATGATGAGGGTGATGATTCCCGCTGCGGGGACGCCCGCGGCTCCCACGGAGGCGAGGGTCGCGGTGAGGACGATCACGAGTTGCTCCACGATCCCCATCTCGATCCCGTAGATCTGTGCGATGAACATGACGGCCACAGCCTGGTAGAGCGCCGTGCCATCCATGTTGATCGTCGCACCGAGGGGAAGGACGAAGGAGGAAACCGACTTCGAAATCCCGACTTCCTCCTCGGCCACCTCCATCGTCACCGGAAGGGTGGCGCTCGACGAAGATGTGGAGAAGGCAATCAGCGGCGCATTCGAGATCCTGCGGAGAAACTCCCAGAAGCTCAGACCGACCAGGAAGCGGAAGGCCAGGCCATAGGTAAAGAGGAGGTGGATCGAGAGCCCGAGCACGACGGCGAAGCCGTATACGATGAGGCTTCTCAGGAGGTCGACACCGAACTGGGCGACGACCGACGCGATCAAAGCGAAGACCGCGTACGGAGCCAGCTTCATCACCCAGTCGATCACAACCATGCACGCATCGTTCACCCCGTCGAAGAAGGTGATGACCGCGTCTCGACGGTTGGGAGCCACCACGCTCACTGCCGCCCCGAAGATGATCGTGAAGAAGATGAGGGGGAGGAGGTCCAACTCGGCGGCGGCCTGAATCGGGTTCCTCGGGATGATCGAGAGGAACGTGTCGATGACCGAGGGAGCGTCCTCGGCAAGGATCAACGCGCCCTCCGCCTCACCCTCGAACTGGGCCGAGAGGGCGTCCCGGGTGGTCTCATCGATCCCGGCACCGGGGGTGATCACGTTCGAGACGAGGAGCCCGACCGTCACCGCAACGGCGGGGGTGCACATGTAGAAGGCGACCGTCTTTCCGCCGATCCGACCCAGCTTTGCGAGATCCCCGAGCGACGCCGTGCCCACCATGAGGCTGGCGACGACGAGGGGAACCACGATCATCGTGATGAGGCGGATGAACGCTGTCCCGATGGGCTCGAGGGCGATGAAGAGGTTCTGCAGCCACACGATGCCGAGGAGATTCGCAACGAAACCGCTGAGTCCCCCCAGGATGAGGCCCAGGAGGATCTTCGTGTAGAGCTGCATGGAAGGATATTCCTCGCCCTGTTCCCCGGGATCCTCAGGTCTGAAGCGGGCCGAACATAGAACCGGCCTCCCACCCCGGCAAGTCGTTCGCTACCTTCATCGAGCCGTCGTGGAGACCTTCACTCAAGCGACCAACTCAACTCTGCTCCGGAACCTCGTGTCCCCCGAACTCCTCCGGGCCCTCCTCACGATTCTCTTCGGTGCGCTGGCCGGTGGCCTCACGAACACCGTCGCCGTGTGGATGCTCTTCCACCCCTACCACCCGCCCAGGATCGGGAAGCACCGCATACCCTTTCTCCACGGAGCGATCCCCAAGAACCAGGATCGGCTTGCAGCTGCTGTCGGCCGAACGGTGGGGGACCGCCTCCTCACCCAGGCGGACCTGACGGACATCCTCTCGGCCCGGGAAATCCGAGACACCTTCGACGACCGGCTCGAACGCTTTCTCCAAGAGCTCCTGGAGCAGGAGCGCGGCCCACTCCGGGAGATCCTTTCCGCCGAGGTCCTCGTAGAGGTGGAAGGGGTGCTGGAAGGGGTGGCCGACCTCCTGATAACCCGGTGGGAGGGGTGGGTGGACTCCCCCGAGTTCGAGCTCTTTGTGGATGAACGCACCCGCCGAACCCTTTCCAGACTCGCTGACGAGCCGGTCTCCGATCTCCTGACGCCACCCCGGGAGGAGGCGCTCGCGATCGCCTTCGAGAATTGGGCCGCGGGGCTCGTGAAGAGGGACGGCTTTCACGAAGCGGTGGAAGACTACGTGGGCCGGGCCTTCGAGTCGTTCCTGCGGGACGACCGCACCCTGGAGGAGGTTCTGCCCGCCGGCCTCGTGAACGTCCTCGAGCGAGGCCTCTCCGCGTACCTCCCCACCGCCGTGCGGAAACTGGCCGGGATCCTGGAAGACCCGGAGGCTCGGGCGCGCCTGGAGGCCGTCGTCCACGAGCTGTTCCAGGTCTTCGTCCGGGACCTCCGATTCCACCAGCGGATCGTGGCTCGCCTGGTCATCACCGACGAGGCTCTGGATCGGGTCCTTTCGTCCCTGGAGGAGGAGGGGGTGGAACACCTCTCGGAGATGCTTCGGGATCCCGCGGTGCAAGAGGCGATGGCCGGAAGAATTCGGGAAGCCATCCTCGAGCTCCTACAGAAACCCGTTCCTTCGATCCTGGGGCGTCCCGGGGAAGAGAATGTGGAACACGCCCGAGCCGTGGTAAGCGACTGGATCGTCGCCGCCGCCCGCAATCCCCAGACGCGACGCTTTCTGGCGGAGAAGCTTCGCGTCGGGATCGGGAGGGCGACCGCGGGCAATTGGGGGGACCTCCTCGAAGCGGTCCCCCCCGAACGGATTGCCGAGGTCACGGTCGCAGCCGCCCGGAGCAACCCGGCGCGTCGAGCCTACCGCAACACCCTCGCCCGGGCACTGCAGGGCGTGCTCGATCGACCGTTGGGCCGGCCGTCGGAGCAGCTCCCCGAGAACGCGATGGGCACGCTGCAGGAAGTCCTGGCCGATCCCCTCTGGGACTGGCTGCAGAGCCAGGTGCCCCACTTCGTCCAGACCTTGGACGTGGGGAGGCGGGTCGAAGAGAAGGTCCGGGGATACCCGACCGCGAAAATGGAGGAGCTCGTACGCCGCGTGACGGAGCGGGAGCTCCGTCTAATCATACGCCTCGGCTACCTGCTCGGGGCAGGGATCGGAGGCATCCTGCTGGCGATCAATGCGTTGTTGGGATAAATCGCGCGTTGTTGGGATAAATCGCGTTGGTGGGATAAATCCTACTCGGTGCGGAGCCGGTCAATTCATCCGAAACGGGGTACGGGTGTTTCGCTGGCGCCGGTCGGACCCCTTCTCTCGCTTTCGCTGGAGAAGGTTCAGGAAGGTAATGTGCCGCTTCGCCTTATTGTGTTGGCCCGGCTCGACCAGCCGACGATCGATCTCCTCCATGGGCTGATCGAACCTTCGGGGTAGTCCCAACCAGATCCCGAAGGCGAACGCTCCAATCAGGGATAATCCAATGAGCCAACTCATCTCCTTGGCAGTTCCTCGCTCTCGGATTCCGGTGTCCAACATGGCATTCCTGCAATCGACCGGTGGGGTCAACCGACGCCCTGCTGCCTGAGCGACTGCGGAAACAAAAATAACCGAATACCCCGGGATAGTTCCGGCTTCAGGCCCCTCCCCCCGCTTCGGGGCTCCTCCCCTACTTCTTCAGCGACTCCAACACGAGCACGCCGACCCCCGCCGAAAGCACGATTGGAATGAAGTTCGTGCCGAGCGCCACAAGTGCGACGATAGGCCAGAAGGCGAGATGGATGAAGGTATATCCGCCAGGAAGCATGTCTTGCACCGCCAGAGGAAGAATGGGTTGATCGGCCCAGTACCGTTCTGGAACACGAAAACCGCCTGGAACACGAAAATCGCGAACGAAATATGGCTCCCGGAACCGCTCCTGTCGAGCCGTTCTGCGACGGCGATCCCGGTTACCCGCCCTCGCTCCCCATCTTCCCCACCCCGATCCGGAGAGAGCCCAGGATCACTGCGACGGTCAGAACCGCGGCCCCGCCGAGCCCCAGGACCAGCGGTAGAACCCCCGCATCCTGAATAGCCGATCCATCCATCCGAGCCTGTAGGAAGAGGTACACCGGCCAGGCTTCGAGCATGGTGAGCGCCGCCAGATAGACAACGGCAGCCATCATGAAGAGGAGCCCTCCGAAGGAGGTGGGGATCTCCGCGGGGTTCTCGGTCTCGTAATTCGGGAACGCCGCACCGAACGCCAGAGCCATGGCCGTGAGGGCGAGAGTCGCGCCGATCATGGTGAGTGTCGAAAGGGCGAGAAGGAAGGTCGACACCTCCAGCAGGAGGTTCGTGGCCAGGATGAGGGCCAGAGCGATGAGCAGAAGGGGCACCGTCCCGACCAGATACTTGGTCCAGAAGAGCTTCCTCGGATCGAGGGGGGAGGACCGAAGGAGCCAGGTCATCCGCCCCTCCAACGACATCGCCGGGAAGATGAACCGCGCGGCGATGGCGGCCACCACGAAACCGGCCAATCCGAGGTTCAGGAAGGCAATGACGTTCACCAGAAAGAAGGAGAGATCCTCCGAGGTGGATACGGGAAGCACCTGAATGTTGTAAACGTAGACCGCTACCAGGACGCCGAGAAGAATGAGCTGGGACCATTGGGTGGTATCCCGGAAAAAGACCCGGACCTCCTTGATCACAAGTTCCCGGGTCGTCAGCTCGAACCCTCCCAAGAGGCCCTCCCAGACCCGTGTGCGGCCGCGCCCCTCTCTTCGCTCCGCACCCTCCTGGGCCTTGGAGAAGCCAGCGCGGAAGAAGCGAGCGTGGCACCACCCCCCAATGACCACGAAGGCTGCGGCGGTGCTCGCCAGAAGGAGGAAGGGGAACAGGTCGAAGCTCCCGTTCAGCCAACCGATCAGCGCCCCACTGGCCCACTCGGAGGGAAGCCAGGAAGAGGTGGGGGCCCGGAGGGCGGCCATGAAGTCTACTAGGCTTCGAAACTCGTCGGGTCGCACGAGTCGCTCCGGTCGGAGGAACCGGATCAGGACGACGACCCCCGCGGCCGCGAAGATTCCGATGACGGCCAGCAGATCCCGGGTCCGTCGCGCTGGAAAGACATTCACCAGAAGGAGGGTCACGGCCGTGCCGGCCACCGCCGGAAGGACGAGGAAGGGGACGAGGACCGCCGCGGCAAAGAGGTAGAACAGGGGCCCCGCCGAGTACATGAAGCCGTACGCCGCAATGATCGGGATCACCAGGAGCACCACCATCCAGGACGAGTTCACGGCGGTTTCGGTGAGACGGGCCCAATAGACGTGGATCGGGTCGGCAGGGGAGGCGACGAGAAGCTCGAGGTCGCCGGCGAGGAAGAAGGTCGAGAGCGCCGTGATCACATTGGAGAGCAGGAGGATGCCGAGGAAGGTGAGAAGCGCCAGCCCGAGCAGCTTCGCCGCCAACAGATCTCCGATCCCCTCGGTTGCCCTGAAGTAGAGGAGCATCCGGTAGATGAGGAGGAAGATGAGGGACCAGAAGAAGAGCGCGGCGCCAGCGAGCACCAAGAGCTTAACGAACCGTCCCTCCTCCCGACGCGCCCGGTTCAGCTTCCCGATCAACTTGGGGCGCAAGAGCGAGAGCGACCCGGTCCTCACACGACCCCGCGATCGCCTGGAAGACTCATCGTGGAGCGCTCATCGCTGCATGACCTGCTTCAGCTCGGCCACGAGGTCGGCGGTCTCCTGGCCGCCCGTGACCTTGAGGAAGATCTCCTCCAGGTGCGCTCCCCCCGCATCGGCCTGAGCCCGAAGCTCCTCCATGCTCCCCGACGCGATGATCCTCCCCGACGAGATGATCGCGATCCGGTCACACACTGCCTCGGCGATCTCCAGGGTGTGGGTCGAGAGGAAAACGCTTCCGCCCCCGGCCACGAAGGTCCGGAGCAGATCCTTGAGCAGTCGGGCCGACCGTGGGTCGAGACCGACCATCGGCTCGTCCACGACGATCAGCGCTGGATCATGGATGAGCGCGGAAGAGATCAGGAGCTTCTGGCGCATGCCGTGAGAGTAGCTCTCCACGAGCTGGTCCTTCCATTCCTTCAAGAGAAAGAGATCGAGGAAGCGATCGATGCGCTCCTCGACCTCCGGTCCATCTCGACCCCAGAGTGCCGCCACGAAGCGGAGAAACTCCGCACCCGAGAGCTTCTCGTAGATGAAGGGGCGATCCGGAATGTAGCCCACCAGCCGCTTCGCCTCCTCGGGGCTGCTCGCCAGATCGCACCCCCTCACCCGAATCGTGCCATCGGTCGGCGTGAGGATTCCCGCGACCATACGGATCGTCGTCGTCTTTCCCGCGCCGTTCGGACCGACAAAGCCGACGATCTCACCCCGTTCCACCGTGAGCTCGACCCCATCCACCGCAGTGAAGCTGCCGTAGCACTTCACCAGGTCGCGAAGCTCCAGGACTGGTCCGGAGTCCCCTTCGGGGGAGGAGCTCCCCTCGCCGAAGGGAACTTCGGAAGCGGCCGGGAAAGGGCTCACTCCATCACCTCGATTTCAAGGTTTCCGATCAGCCGAGCGATCTCCACCTGCCTGGCGAGCCCCCCCGTCATGAAGCGTAGATGGGCGGCACCGGCAGGCACCTGCCCGAAGGTCGGGTCGACGGCAACCCATTCGCCGAGCCAGACCTCGGGCCACGCGTGATAGAAGAAGGACCCGTCCAGATAGACCAAACCTACCGCAGCTCGCGCCGGGAGGCCGACGGCTCTCGCCATCGCCACATACAGGATCGTGTGTTCGTTGCAGTCCCCTCTCCGGGTTTCGAGGACCCGGGTGGCGGACGGAAGGGAGAAGGAGATCTCCTTCTCCAGCATGCCGTACACGGCCAATGCCAATCGCTCCGCGACGACTACGGGGTCGCCCCGGCGCCGAGGTCCCAAGCCGGCCGCGCGGCGGGCTTCCCGAAGGATTCTCTCGTCTCCACTCTGGATGAGGGGCTCGGGTTCTAGCGCTCCCCTGAGGTCCATCCGCGGGTACGGGAGCTGATACCCCGGCTCCAATCCCGCCCACAACTCTCGGCGAACCACGAGGGTATCCCCCCGCAATTCCTGCCGGCCTCCGTCCAGCTCGAAGCCCGCCAAATCTACTCCTGACAACACGAAACGCAGCTCGTCGTGGGTACGGATCTCCCCCAGGTTCCTATTGGAAGCGATGGCGGTCGAAAAGATCACATCGGTGGAGCGCGCTCCGGACAAAGCCACGCCGCGGGAGTCTTCCCAGGCCTGGTTGGCCAGCTCGAAGTCGGTGCGCTCGAGGGAAAAGCCCATGGGGGAGGAGGATCGGAGGGTTCGGCCATCTTCATCGATCCAGCTCTCGACGGTTATCCCGGCGAAGCTCTCGCGCACCCTCCAGGCCGCCGTCGTGCTCTGGCTCGCGGCGATCCATCGTCCCGTAGCCGGGTCAATCCGCGCAGAGTCCGGGAGCGTCATCGTGTCCTGCTCGAGCACCTCGACCTCGACGGTTCGGGTCGAGAGGGTGGACGGGTCGAAGACGGGAAGTCGGATCACCCGGCCCGCGTGAAGCTCCCCTCCCATCGCGATCCGGATGGGCAGCGCGGCGGCGAAAAGGGGCGCCTCCTCCACACGGAAGCTCAGCTCATCCAGATCGCTTCCGGTACCCGTTCGAACCAGGAGGAGGGAGTCTCCGGCCACCTCCCCCTCGGCGATGAATCGTCCGTCGGAGGTCTCGAGTGAGAAGGAAAAGGCGCTCATCTGGAGAGTGGGAGTGAGGTGGACCCGGGTTCGGGCGGCAATCCGGCCCGGCTGCCCCATCGCCTGTAGCTCCAGGTCCGTCACATCCTCGAGGAGAAACCCCTCGGGGACCGTGTCCAGTCGGGAGGAGGAGACCCCGATGGCCTGGCCACCCATGTGAATCGAGTAGAAGTTCGTTCCGGGAGCCAAAGACCTCGTGGCTTCGGCGAGCCGAGTCAGCTCGGGTTGGAAGTACTCCCGGCGGACGTGCCATCCCACCAGTCCAATCCAAAGGACGAGGATCGCCACCCCCACCAG
>SLFU01000122.1 GCA_007124095.1 Gemmatimonadota bacterium | reverse complement strand
GTCAGTGGGCCGTGATCGCATATCGCCTCCAGAGCCCAGCACTGGGAGACGGACACGTCATGACAGCAGATGTCTCGCCGGTCCATTGACTGATACACCCGCACCAGATGAGCCACGGCACGGTGGAGGTGGCGTGCCTCCCTCGTGAGCGCGTCGCCCTTCGCGAGCGTGTTGCCCCTTGCGAGCGAGCCGCCTTGGCTTTGGCCCGTGATCGCGGTTGCGGAATGGGTCATGATTCGATTCCTGTGCCGAAGGCGGTTGCAACTAACAACAATATCGCCGTGCGACGAATCCTGATCAATACCCAAGCGTCCAGCCCGTAATTCTTGCCCTCTTGCCGTCGTACACCGTATTCTGACTGAAAACGGGAGTTGATCGGCCCCGGTTCGTCCGGGTCCTGCGCTTGCCCTCGTCCCCCGGCATCGCACTTGGTTCTGATCGCCTTCCGACGTACTCTGCGGTTCGTAATACCTCTCGCTCGTGGAGGCCGGAACATGAATGCTCGCATCACCCCGCCCAGGTATCTCTTCGTTCTCGTCTTGGTGGCCGCCGTCGGCGTCGGTTCCGCGTGTACCGCCGATGCCATTGGTAGTGGAGGCGGGGAGGACGCCGTCACCATCTATCGTGACGCGTTCGGTGTCCCTCACATCGTGGGCGAGACGCCCGAGGCGCTGATGTACGGAGCCGGCTACGCCCTGATGAGGGACCGGATGGCCCAGTTCGAGGAGTCCCGCCGGGCAGCGCTCGGTCGCAGGGCCGAGCTCGCCCCCGATTATCTCGAGGCGGATCGCCGCCAACGGCTGGTGGCTCTCTCCGAGGCGGAGACGCGGGAGATGTTCGAGGCGCTTTCGCCGGAACACCAGCGGATGATGCGGGCTCACGTGGCCGGTCTGAACAAGGCCATCGACGAGGCACTCGAGGATCCGGAGAATCGGATGCCCTACGAGTTTGGCGTCCTCTGGGAGGTGGAGCCGGAGCCTTGGACCCTGCACGACCTGATCTCCACCTTCGCGTGGCACCGTCAAACCCTCATCGGCAGTAGCTCCATGCTGCAGAACCTGGAATTCCTGCACTATCTCGTGGACACCTATGGAGAGGATCAGGCTCGGATCATCTTCGATGACGTGCTACCCCTCGACGACCCCGACGCCGTTGTGATCAATCCGTCGAGCGGCCCGTTCCCCGAGAGCCTGTCCGGTAGCATCTCGGAGACCGCCACGACGCCCGGGCCCGTGGAGGCGGCACCACGGCCCTTCGGGCAACTGGACGTCCTGGCGTCGGGGCCCGCCGCCGGAGCCCGGACACTCGGCGGCCAGCTCGCGCTCGTGGCTCCCTTGCCGGAGCCGGAGCCGGCTCTCAGCGAGAGTCGCTCGCTGGTGATCGCACCGGAACGGTCCGCAACCGACAATGTGCTGATGATGCAGGCTACGTCCGATGGCCCCCAGGTCCGCTACATTGGCGGCGGCTTCGATGCATACGGATACACGCGTCAGGGAGGCGGGCCAGGACTCGTCATGGGCCGTGGGCCGACCCACGGTTGGCTTCAGAACGTGGGGCCGGACGACCAGATCGACATCTTCGCCGAGCAGCTCAACCCCGAGAACCACTACCAGTACTGGTTCTCCGGTGAATGGCGCGACATGGAGCGCCGCACGGAGACGATCCACGTGCGCGGCGGACCCGACGAGACGGTGGAGGTCGTCACGACTGTGCACGGGCCTGTCGTGGCTTGGGACCTGGAGAGCGGGGTGGCCTATGCGGAGCAGAACGCGCTGCGCGGCAATGAGCTGAATGACTGGGTGTGCAACCTGGAATTTGCCCGTGCCCACAGTCTGGCCGAGTTCGAAAGCTGGGTGGGGCACTGCTGGGCGACGGCGACCATCAACTACGGGGACGAGGACGGTACCATCGCGCACTGGCACGCCGGACATCGCCCCATTCGCGCGGATGGGCTCGACCCCCGACTTCCGACGCCCGGAACGGGTGAATACGAGTGGCAGGGCTCCGTGCCGTTCAGCGAGTGGTCGAAGTTCAAGGACCCGGCGGAGGGCTTCTTCCACGCCTGGAACCGGCGTGCAACGCCGGCGGACCCCTACCGGGACCGCAATCGCTGGGGACTCGTCACCTCTCGCACCTACCTCGCCTACGACCTGATGGCGGAGTACGACGAGGTCACCCTGGAGGACTTCGACGAGATCAACCGCCAGCTCGGCAACCACTTCACCGGAGACCTCCCCGGCCCGAAGTTCTTCGTTCCCTATCTGGAGTCGGCGGTGGCCGGAGACTCGCGTCTCGAGCAGGCCGTCGAGCTCATGGGCGACTGGCACGCGATCTGGGAGGACCTGGACGGGGACGGCTACTACGACGCCCCGGGCCTGCCCCTGATGGATCGCTGGCTGGCGGTCGCACGGGAGACCATTCTCGGCGGCGTCCTCGGGGAATGGGAGTCGCGAACCGGCGTCTACGAAACCTCGGTGCTGCACCGGGCCATCCAGGGCGACGATGCGGGACTGTCGGTGCAGTTCGATTGGTTCCAGGGCCGTGACCGAGACGAGGTGCTGCGTGAAACGGTGGCCCGCGTGGTGGACGAGCTCACCGTCGAGTACGGGACCGAGGACATGACCGCGTGGAAGAAGCCGATCTATTGGCGCTACTACGCCGACGGGGAGTTCGGGCAGCATGCGGACAAACCCTCCCGTCGGAGTTCCGCGCGCGGCAGTACGGCCGCCGAGCTCGGCATCATTCCCTTCGCGATCCCGGACAACGGTTCCGAGCAGTGGAACGGGATCATGGAGATCGGACCCGGCGTCAACCGGGTGTGGGACGCTTCGCCTACCGGTGGGCAGAACCTCTTCATCAACCTCGCAGGCGAGGCCACGCCTCACATCGGCGACCAGCTCATGCGGCATGCGGACTTCGATCTCAAACCTGTGCCGATGTCGCTCGAGGACCTCCGCGCCGAAGCCTCGTCGGAGCTGACGCTGGAGGTGCCCCCGCTCCATTGAGCGAGGTGGGTGATGCGGGGGGCACCGTCCGGTAGGATCCGGAGAGCCCCCTGGCCGGCGACTCGCGCCGATCAGGTGGAATCCCAGTCGACCTCCTGAAGGACTCGCTCCCCGTGGCGTCGAACCAGGGCGGAAGCCAGCGAAGGAAGGCGGAGCGTGGTCTCCGGATCGTCGGCCAGCCGCACGACCTCCTCGAGTTCGACGGCCAGATCGTCGTGGCCCGGGCCGGCGACCGCCTCCACGAAGGCGTCGGGCGCCGGTCCGGATCGCCTCAAATCGCGGAGGGCCTGGGTGAGGAGGACGTTGTGAGGCCCCTCCCACGTTTCCATGATCGCCGAATCACGGTACAGGCGAGGAAGAGGGGAGAAGCTCTCCTCGATCCCATTTCCGCCCAGAACGGCCATCGCCTCGTGGAGGTGCGCCGTAGTCTCGCGAGTCAGGACCGACTTGGCGAGGCTCAGGAGCACGCGGAACTCCTCGGTTTCTCTCTCCCACCCGTCGAGAAGCCCAAACGCGCTGGCCAGCGCCCGGGCCCTGGCCCTGCGGACCTCCCCCAGCGTCTCGCGGACCAGGGGGAACTCGGCGATTCGCCTCCCGAACGCGTTGCGGAACACGGCGTACGCGTCCACGATGCGCTCCGCTCGACGCAGAAAGGCCGCGGAGCTCAGAACGCAGGCAAAGCGGGACGGGACGAGGACGAAACGAATCAGGTTCGCCAGGCCATGTTCAAGCGGCCCCACCGGATAGGCGAGGGCTCCCCTGAAGGTCACTTCGGCGGTGGCCAGCTCCCTGGTGCCGAGCTTCTCCTTCAGCCGATCGATCGTGTACCCGTTCCGTAACGGTTCGCCGTCGCCCGCGAACGCCGGAGCGAGGAACAGGCCCACTGATCTCGACTCTTCGTCAGGCCCCTCCGGCCTGGCCGTCACCAGGAAGTAGTCGGCGTTCACGTTGGAGCAGAACCACTTTTGCCCGTGAAGCCGGAACTTGGATCCGTCGGCCACCGCGCGCACGCGGTTTGCCCGGACATCGGAACCGCCCTGGATCTCCGTGACGAACTGAGCCCCGTGCCAGACGCGCTCGGCGGAGGAGCCGCGAACCCGGTCCAGGGCCCGCCGGTGCTCCCGCCCATCCCCCAGAGCCTCGAGGGCACGCACGAGACCGTCGGTGCACGCCATCGAGCAGGCCACTCCCGCCTCGCCGTTTTGCCAGTACAGGTAGGACTTCGCGTAAAAGAGAAAGGGGTCGCCCCAGGGCGCGCCGAGGCGAGCCTTGCCCTCCACCTCCCGGAGAGCCCGGAGAGTCGAGGTAGGGAGGACGACCTCGTCGACCCGACGGCCATGGGCGTCGAAGTGGCGCAAGCGGGGACGATTCTCAACCCTGGCGGACTCCTCGGCGAGAGCGCGGAGCAGGCCGCCGGCCCGCTCTCCCCAGGCGGTCAGGTCGCTGCGATCCCGATTCGACGAACTTCGCTCCCCAGCGCTTCCACGAGCATATCGAACGAGCAATTGTTGCAGGAGGGCATCGTCCTCGAACCAGTTCGTATCGAGGGCCTTCAGGTACCCGTCGAAGGTGTAGTCCGTCATCAGGGCCTCGGCCAATTCGTCCCGGAAGTCGCAGACGACGAGAAAGGGTTTAGAAGGGGCCCATTCCTTTCCCATGAAGATCAGAGCGGGGCTCGGAGCCAGCAAGAGAATCGACGTGAGGGCCTCGGAGACCCTCGCCTCCACGAGCTCCGAAAGGCGCTCTCCAAAGGTGCGGTTCCCGACTTGGTCATGGTTTTGCAGGTAGGCGACGAACGCGGTCGCCGGCAGGTGGCGGCTCGACCCCGCTCGGCCGTCTCCCCAAACCGTGAATCCTTCCGCGAGACAGCGGGCGGGATGGCACACGGGATCCTCCCGGAACGCCCCGCAATACCCGTCCACCTCCCCCGTCGCCGCCACGTGAAAGGCGTGGTGGGCGTCGTCGTTCCACTGCGCCACGAAGTGCCGCGGATTTCCGTCTTTCCGTCGCTCCAGGTAGCGCGCTTCGTTGTTGCCATTCTCCAGGGCGAGGTGTACCCGCCGTTGGTCCCTGAATCGACCCTGCGCGACCTCGGACAGCTCCTCGACGATGTCGGATTAACTGTCGTCCCGGATGGCGTGGACCGCGTCCAGGCGGAGGCCGTCGAAGCGATCGCTGAAGAACTCCGGCGTGGAGGCAAGCGGCTGGCCCTCTCCTGCGCCCGATCGTCGGTTGCCCCCTTACCAACCAGGCCGTACCTTCGCTCCCCAGGCCTCGGGGGCCTGGCTGAATTTCCCACTCGATCGTACCCAGGAGGGATCATGTATCTTGTCCGGAATGTCTTCCAGGCGAAACCTGGTCAGTCGAAAGCCCTCGCGGAGATCTTCAAGAACGCGGGACCGGTGATGACAGAGGCCGGCCTCGTGCAGAGCCTGCGTGTGCTGACGGATGCATCGGCCGGGTTCTGGACGGTCGTGGTGGAAAGTGAGGTGGAGGACCTCAATAACTACATGGACATGGCACGGATCGCGAGCAAGCGCCCGGAGATCGGCGAGGCCATGAAGGGCTATTCCGAGCTCACCATGGGTGGGCACCGCGAGATCTATCGGATCGAATAGCGACCGGTCCATGTGCGGTCGCTACGCCCTCTCCATCGAGCAGCAGGAAATGCTCCAGGTCTACCTCGCCGATCTCTTCCTCGACGATTGGCGGCCCCGGTACAACATCGCACCCACACAGGATGCACCGGTCCTGGTCCAGAAGGACGGCGAGCTGGGCATCCGGACGTTTCGTTGGGGCCTCGTTCCCTTCTGGGCGAAGGATCCCTCGATCGGAAATCGGATGATCAACGCCCGCTCCGAGACCGTCGCCGAGAAGCCGTCCTTTCGAGCCGCCTGGAAGCACGGGCGCCGGTGCCTGGTTCTCGCCGACGCCTTCTACGAGTGGCAGAAGCCGGCTTCGGGGAAGGGACCGAAGACGCCTCATGCGGTCCGGCTCGCCGATGAGAGACCGTTCGGGTTCGCCGGCCTGTGGGAGTCTTGGAATGGGGAAGAGGGGGAGCTGCGGAGTTTCACGATCCTCACGACCGAGCCGAACGAGCTCCTCCGACCGATCCACAACCGCATGCCGGTGATCCTCGGGGACCGGGAGGCCTGGGAGGCGTGGGTGGATCCGGACGTGCCCTCCGACGACCTCGAGGAGCTGCTCGGCCCCTACCTTCCCGAAGAGATGCAAGCCTACCCTGTGAGCACGTACGTCAACAAGCCGGGGAACGAGGGGAAGGAGTGCCTGCGGAGCGTGTGAGGCTAGTCGCGCCGCCGGTCGCGTAGGTTGGCGAGGAGGGCTATGTTCGGGCGGTCGATAAGCCTTTTCTGATGCGGGTTCTTGCCTGGAATTTGCGGCTGCCTTCCGTGCGCGCAGGACCAATCAGTGTCTTCTTCCGTCGTCCCGTGACAGGAGAGGCACAACGAGATGATGGAATCGAACCGTCGATCTAGCCATCCTGAATCCTCACTGGGGCTCATCGGAGTGGCCTGGATCATCAGCTTCTGCGTAATCCTGCCCGGGTCCTCGCTCCAGGCTCAGGACTCGACGCTCCGGTGGACCACGCCAGACAACCGCATGTCGATGACGTTCGAGGGCCGGATGCAGCCTCGCTATGAGTACGAGCGAAATCCGGCAGAGGGCGATCACAGCTCGTTTTTCCTCCGCCGCCTACGGGTCGACCTTCGTGGTCATGTATACTCCCCCAATTTGACTTACCGGATCATGCCGGAGTGGAGTCGAACCGCGGGATTAAGAGACGGTTGGGCCAATTTCAGGCTGCACGATGCCGCGCAGATTCGAATTGGCCAGTATCAACTGCTTTTTGCCTGGGAGCGGGACAGCTCGAGCATCCGCCACCTCTTCGTGGAGCGATCCTCCGCCAACAATGAGTTCGAGTGGAATGACGGCCGTGATCTGGGGGTGATGCTTCACGGCGACCTCACGGAGCAGGTGCGGTACGGCGTTGGAGTCTTCGGCGGGGAGGGTCGTGAAGTTCGGCGGACCCGCAGCGATGGGAATCTCTATACGGCTCGAGTGACCTACACGCCGATTGGGGCCTATCCACGGTCGGAGGCCCTGGTGACGCCCGTCGATGGACTCAACCTGGCGTTTGGCCTGAGCGCCGGTTACAACTCGAAGAACACCCCGAGGGACGACGCCTGGCATGATGCCAACGTCTTTGGGTCGACGGCCGATGCGCACCTTCAGACCAATCGCTGGTCGGTACATTCGATGGGGTTTTACCGGGATGTCGATCCCCGGAACGGCCTCCCCTCCTATGACGGGAGCGGGCTGACCCTTCAGGCAGGCTACCTCTTCGTACCGGATCTGCTTCTAGGAAGCCTCCGCTACTCCTATTCCGAGCCGAACACGGACCAGGACGTCGGGAAGGTGCGCGAGGTCATCATTGGCGTCCAGCTCTACCACTTCGGGCATGGATCCAAGGTCCACCTCGAAGGGGGGCGTATCGAGCGCCACGACGGCACGGACTGGGTCGAAACCGACGGCATCCGGGTCCAGTACCAGTTGGTTCTGTAGAGCAGATTCGAGCGGGTGTGGGTCAGTACCAACCCGGGATGCGCAGGTAAATTGTCTCCCCCGGCCACACCTGGACGGGATCGGTGACAAACCCCCCGGCCGCGATCAGGTTCACTTCAAGCCGAAGGTCCTGCGCCATCCACTCGACTTCCAACGTTTCGACCGTCTTTCCGATAACGACCCCCACCCGTCGCCGATTGCCGTTCCAGTTGGCGTAGATGCGCGCATCGTTGAAGTGGTCGTTTTGAATCTCGACCAGGACGGGCCCGTCCCCGGTACGTCTGTCGAAGAGGCCACCGTCAGAGTCCTGTCCGAGTCTGGCACACCCTCCCAGAAGGGCGAGCGCGATCACGGCGATCAGGCTCCGCGTGACAAAGCCCCGCGTGCGGGTCGGGCCGATCGAAGTCCGGCTCCCGAGGTTCCGCGTCCACGTCCACATCTCCATCGATCTCCTCCATTCCGGATGGAACTCGTGGTTCTGGGAGCCTCATGCATCCG
>SLFU01000015.1 GCA_007124095.1 Gemmatimonadota bacterium | reverse complement strand
GGATCGTAAAAAGCAAGAATCCGGTGTTCATGATTGATGAGATCGATAAAATGGGCGTCTCCTTTCAGGGTGACCCCTCGGCAGCACTCCTGGAGGTGTTGGATCCGGCGCAGAATTCAACCTTCACGGACCATTATCTAGGGATCCCGTTCGACCTCTCCCAGGTCCTCTTCATCGCGACGGCCAACTACGTGGACCGGATCCCGCCTCCGCTTCTGGATCGGATGGAACGCGTAGACTTCTCGGGCTATACCGAGCACGAGAAGCTCGAGATCGCGAAGCGGTATCTCCTGCCTCGCCAGAGGACGGCAGCAGGGCTCGACGAATCGGAGCTGACCCTGACCGACGATGCGATCCGCACGATCACCTCGAAATACACGAGGGAGGCTGGGGTTCGGCAGCTCGAGCGGGAGCTCGGAAAGGTGGCCCGGAAGGTCGCGCGCAGGGTGGCAGAGGAGGAGATCCGAGACGTGACCGTCACGCCCGAGGAGGTAAGGGAGCTCCTGGGCCGGCCGCGGGTGCATCCTGAAAAGATGAGGACCGAGGATGCGGTGGGGGTCGCGACCGGGATGTTCTACACCCCGATGGGGGGGGACATCATGTTCGTAGAAGCGAGTGTCATGCCTGGAGACGGCGGCCTCGTTCTCACCGGCCAGCTCGGGGATGTCATGAAGGAGTCGGGCCGGGCGGCACTGACTTTCGCCAAGAGCCGTCACGAGTTCTACGGGATCCCGAAGAAGCTTCTGAAAGATACCGAGGTGCACATCCACGTTCCGGCCGGGGCGATCCCCAAGGACGGCCCTTCCGCCGGAATCACCATTGCGAGCGCCTTGGTGTCCGCGCTGTCCGGGAGGAAGGTGCGTCGGGATGTGGCAATGACGGGGGAGCTAACTCTGACCGGGCGGGTGCTTCCTATCGGGGGCGTCAAGGAGAAGGTGCTCGGCGCCGTCCGGGCGGGGATCCACGAGATCGTTCTCCCCGCGGAAAGCGAATCCGAGCTGGAGGAGTTGCCTGAGGAGGTCCGTGACACCCTGATCGTCCATCTCGTCGAGGAGCTGGACGAGGTGATCGATGTGGCGCTGGAGGAAAAAGGCGAGCTCAGTCCCGCTCTTCAGCCAGCGACCGGATGATCTCGAACTCCTCCTCTTTCACCGGTTGCACGGAGAGGCGCATCCGTTTCACCAACACCATCTCGCCGAGGTCGGGGTGCTTCTTGATTTCCCTCAACGGTACCCGCCGCGGGAACTTCCTGACGAATTCGACATCGACCAGCCACCAGCGAGGATCGTCCCGGGACGCCTTGCCGTCGTAATAGGGGTGGTCCTCGTCGAACTGGGTGAAGTCCGGGTAGGGCTCGGTTGCAACCCGGGCGATGCCGACCACGCCGGAGGGGTTGGCATTCGAGTGATAGTAGAGGACGAGGTCACCGGGCGACATCTCATCGCGCATGAGGTTCCTGGCTTCATAGTTTCGGACTCGAGTCCACGGCGCCGTACCGTCGCGCGCCAGATCGTCGATCGAGTACTCGTCCTCCTCGCTCTTCATGAGCCAGTAGCGTTGCTTCGCCATCCCGGGTTCCCCTTCTCTCCCCTCCAGGAAATTGATCTGCGCCCCACAGAGCGAGGTCCCCTCAGCTGGGTCCCGCCTCGCGGATCGCGGCGCCCACTCCGTCCTCGTACCGTTTGAAGTTTTCGCGGAACATGCGCGTGAGCCTTTGCGCCGTACGCTCGTATTCCTCCGGATCGTCCCAGGTGTTTCTCGGCACCAGAAGGTCGGCGGGGACTCCGGGCACCTCGTCGGGGACCTCGAGCCGAAAATTGACGTCCAGGGTGGTGGCCGCGTCGTCCAGCTTTCCGGACAGGGCCGCGTGAAGCATCGCTCGGGTGTGCTTCAGCTTGATCCGGGTTCCCACGCCGTACGCGCCGCCCGTCCAGCCCGTGTTCACGAGCCAGACTCGGCTGCCGTGATCGCGCAGCTTCTCTCCAAGCATCTCGGCGTAGACTCCGGGGTGCCTGGGGAGAAAGGGAGCGCCGAAGCAAGCCGAGAAAGCCGCCTTGGGTTCGGTGACCCCCCGTTCGGTTCCGGCCACCTTGGCGGTGTACCCCGAGAGGAAGTGGTACATGGCTTGTTCCGGGCTCAAGCGTGAGATCGGCGGAAGTACCCCGAAGGCGTCGCAGGTCAGGAAGACGACATGGTCTGGATGGCCACCCCTTCCCGGAAGGACTGCGTTGGGGATGTAGTGGATCGGATAGGATGCCCGGGTATTCTCCGTGATGCTGTCGTTATCGAATTCGATCGTGCGGTCGAGCTCGTCGAGGACCACGTTCTCCAGGATCGTGCCGAACATCTGGGTAGCTTGGAAGATCTCGGGTTCTCCCTCGGGAGACAGCTGGATCGCCTTGGCGTAGCAACCCCCTTCGAAGTTGAAGATCCCGTCGGGGCCCCAGCCATGTTCGTCATCGCCGATCAGGCCTCGGGCGGGATCCGCGGAGAGGGTCGTCTTACCCGTTCCCGATAGGCCGAAGAAGAGGGCAACGTCCCCCTTCTCTCCGACGTTCGCGGAGCAGTGCATCGGGAAAATCCCCTTTTCGGGCAGGAGGTAATTCAGCAGGGAGAAGACGGATTTCTTGATTTCCCCCGCGTATCGTGTTCCTCCGATCAACACGATCCGCTCTGCGAAGTTCACGACTACGAAGGTCCCCGAGCGGGTCCCGTGCCGATCCGGATCCGCCTGAAAGCCGGGTGCGTGGAGGACGCTGAACTCGGGCTCGAGGCTCGCCAGCTCTGCCTGGGAGGGGCGAAGGAACATGTTGTACGCGAAAAGGGCGTGCCACGCCGAAGGCGTTACCACTCGGACGTTGATACCGGCGTCCGGGTCCTCTCCGGCGCGCGCATCTCTAACGAAGAGCTCCTGCCGATCCAGGAAGTCCACCACGTCGGTGCGCAACTTCCGATAGTGCTCCTCGGAGATCGCCTGGTTGACCGGTCCCCAGTCGATCAGCCCCTCCACGGAGGGTTCGTCGACGGTGTACTTGTCGTTCGGAGAACGGCCCGTATGGGGCGCGGTTAGGGCGGCAAACCCACCCATGTGTACCAGCCGGCCCTCCTTTCGGGCCAGAGCCTCCTCGTAGAGGCGGGCGGGACAGAGGTTCCAGTGGACCGACCCCTCCGGGTCGAGGCCTTGGTGTTCCAATCCGTAACGACTGCTTACGACTTCGGAGGGCGACGTCGGCGCGTCCTTCGAACTGGCCATGGCTGCGGATCCTGTGTGATGCGTGGGAGGTGATCACTGTACGCCGAAGAGAATTCCTTCTCCTGGGCGCGAGAGGTCCCCACCGGGGCTGACGACTATATAACGTGGCGTGAACCGACCCGCACGTCCACCGATAGGAGTTCCAGCCGACTCGAAGATGGAACAAGGCGTGCAGCTTCGGAGTCACAGCGGTGTCTCCCCTGCGCAGTGTATCCCCTGCCCCAGGGAAGGACTTCCCCCTCACGACTCCAGAGATCCAAGCCGGGACTCGATGCTCCGCCTATTCACAGGCCTCCTCTTCTCCTTCCTCCTGTTGCGCGGGGGAGCAGCGGAGGGTCAGGGGATGTGTCCCGAAGGGAAGATCGCCCGCATCGTCGTAGAGAGCGGTTCGATCTTCACGGACGATGACATTCCCGAGGATGGACGCCTCGTCTGGGCCTATCACCTGGCGAACTGGGTCCACGTGCAAACCCGAGAGGGGTTCATTCTCGGAGCGCTCCTCTTCGAGGAGGGGGACTGCTTCGATCCCGCTGTGCTGGCGGAGAGCGCCCGTCTGCTTCGAGAATACCACTTCATTGCCGCCGCCGAGGCCGAGGGGGTGGCTCGGGCCGACGGCGCGTGGGACGTGGTCGTTCGGACCCGGGATGAGTGGACTACGAAGGTGTCGCTGGACGTGCATTTCAAGGACGGGTTCCGCATGGAAGGACTCTCCCTCTTCGAGGAGAACCTCCTTGGGCGCGGGGTGACCGTCGGGGTGTTCGGGGTGGATCGGGAGGAGAGGAGGGAGGCTGGCGTAGCTCTGAAGGCGCCCTCGGTATTCGGGTCATCGTTCGATCTTCGTTCGGATGTGCAACGGACCAGGATCGGGAGTGGGGCCGAGTTGACCGTGGTCCGTCCATTCCGGGGGGAGCTTCCTGGGGGGGCTTTGCGTCAGGTCGCGGCCTATCGCCGAGACTTCTTTTCATACGTCCTTCCGGAGCACCCCCGCTACTCTCACGTCGTCCTCCCCGTCGTGGAACAGCGTATGGAGCTCTCGGCGGCTCGTCGGTTCAACCTTCCTGGGAATCTGTACCTCCTGGGAGGGGGGGTCTCATTCGAAAGGCTGGGGGTGGGACGGTCGGACGAGGTGGAGGGCATCCGGGCTCGCGATTTTTCGGACCGGGAGCCGGTAACTCCGGATATGGCTGCTGCCGTCGGCTCGCAACTCCACTCCAGGAGAGCGGTTCGGCTAAACCTCCTGCTCGGACTCCGGAAGCTGGAGTTCGAAACGCGGCAGGGCCTGGATGCGATCGCCGGGGTGCAGGATATCGCGGTGGGTCACGAAGGAAGACTCTCGCTGGGTCGGAGCGTTGCGGGAACCACTTCCGGCCAGCCCGGAGACATGTTTTCTCGCATCAATCTCTTCGCTGGTCGGTCGGGGAGCCGAACCGTTTCTCAGCTCCATCTTGCGGGTGAGGGGCGACGGAAGGACGCCGACACCAGCGCCTCCCCCGAGTGGAGCGATCTCCTCCTGGAGGCGCACGGGTTTTTCTACTGGACCTATTCTGGATTCGTGCCGCAGACGTGGGTGCTCCGAGGCGCGATGCACGCTGGGTGGCGCACCACCAGCCCATTCCAGTTGAACCTCGGTGGACCCGACGGGGTGCGGGGCTACGGGGAGACCGACTTCCCCGGGGGACGGCGAGCGGTTCTCTCGGTGGAGAACCGGGTGCCACTTCCCAACCCCTTCCCAGACTTGGCGGACTTGGGGGTCACCCTCTTCGCTGACATCGGCGCCGCGTGGTCTGGAGACGCGCCCTTTGGGATCGACTCCGGGTTGCGGGGAACTGCCGGAGGGGGGATCCGGCTCGGTTTTCCGGCAGGGAGCTCCTCGGTGATCCGGGCGGACCTGGCCTTCCCGGTCGGCCCCGGTGCCTCCTCCCGCGGCCCGGTTCTCAGAATCTCGGCCCAGGAGTGGATCGGGATCATAGGTGATTTCCGGAGCCCACAGATCGAGCGGAGTCGGGGAACCGGGATCCGGGGTGAGTATCGGGGGGTAGCCCGGGAGGCGCCCATCCCCTAGCTCGCCCATCCCCTAGCCCATCCCTTTGTCTCGCCGCAATGCACGTGATCTGCGTAGGGAGAAGTGTTGGGCGGGGCGTACCTGCCGTCGGCGACTGCGAGGGACAGGGCGCTCCCGGGGCTTTGACTCGATCAAGAGGTATTTATACCTTTCAAAGGGCCGACTGAAAGCGTTGGACATCAGGCTGCGTAGCCGCCGTATTGCGGCTCCAATGCCTCGGGACCCGGCAGTCTTCCCGGTCGCGCGCACAAGCCCTAATTCCCTCCCCGACAATCTTTCAGAGAGGTAGCGCGGAACGGATGTTTTCCTCCTCTCGCGGTCTGGACTCCTTCGATCAGTATCTCCAGGATGTGGAGAAGTATCCCCTCATCCAGGACCCCGACGAGGAAAGGGCCCTCGCTCGAAGGGCTCGGGCCGGTGACAAGGAAGCCGCGGAACGGCTCGTGACGGCGAACCTCCGGTTCGTCATCTCGTACGTGAAGAAGTACCAGGGCCGTGGGCTGGGGCTGGCCGAGTTGGTCTGCATTGGGAACGAGGGGCTGCTCAAGGCAGTCAAGAAGTTCGATCCCGACAAGGGCGTCAAGTTCATCTCCTATGCGGTCTGGTGGATCCGGCAGACCGTCCTCCAGGCGCTCGCCGAACAGACGCGGTCCGTCCGAATCCCCCTGAACCAGAACTCGAATCTGGCGCGCCTTGCCCGAACGAACACGGCTCTGACACAACGACTGGGCCGTCCTCCGACGGACCAGGAGATCGCGGACGACATGGAGGAGCCAGTCGAGACCATCCGGGCCCTTCGGCGTGTGGCGGCGAGTGAGCTCTCCCTCGATGCCCCCATCGATCGGAGTGATCGCGACAGCTCTTCCTTTGGGGAGCGGTTTGCGGGGATTGAATCGGAGGACATCGAAGAGGACGTGGAGGTCATCGCACGACGGGACTTCCTCGAGACGATGTTCGAGAATTACCTGACCGAGAGGGAGAGGAAGATCCTCTACCTCTACTACGGCCTCGATGATGGTGAGGAGCGAACCCTCGAGGAAATCGGAGCCCTCCTTGGCGTGACCCGGGAACGGATCCGGCAGATCCGGAACCGGGCCTTCGAGAAGCTTCGGGAAAGCCCCCACGGGGAGTCGCTCTCCGGCTTCTGGACGGCGAACTGAAACCGAGGCGGGACCGGGACCGAAGCTCCGGAAGTCTCTCCAAGGGGCCCCACGACGAAAGGTCGTGGGGCCCCTTCGAGTTTCCCGTCCAGCCGGGGACGGCGAGCCACTCTCCCCAGGGAATCAGACAGGGACCTCGACCTCCTCGGCCTCCTTCCTGGGTGAAAGGAGTACGAGCTCGCGGACATTCACCTCGGCCGTCGGGATCGTCACCCCGTCCCGCTCGTATGAGTCGTATTCGAGGCGGCCCTCGACGTAGATCCGGTCCCCCTTGTTCACGTACTCTTCCGCGAAGAGGGCCAGGCGGTTCCACAGCGTGAGGCGGTGCCAGTCCGTCTTTTCCCTTTCCTCCCTTCCATCCCCTGCGCCGGAACGGAAATTCGTGGCAAGAGAGACGTTCGCGACCTTGGTGCCACTCTGGGTCTCGCGAAGATCGGGGTCCCGACCCACGTGTCCCACGAGGATGATCTTGTTCACCGATCGACTCATGATGCGCTCCTTCATCCAGAAGAGTTCGGTCGCCGCGGTGAATTCCGGCGACTTGGCAACGTGAAGGGTGAAGCTGGACCGGAGGGGTGGGCGACCCCATGGACGCTCGGGCCCTCCACGAGACCTGCCGGCTTCCCGCGCTCGGGCCAGTTCCTCGTTCCGCCGCGCCCGCCTACCTTCGCATCATTCCTTGCACTCGTACCACGAGCGACCCATCCCGACATCCACCTTGAGGGGCACCTCCAACTCCATCGCTCCCTCCATCTCGGTGACCACGAAGGCCTCGAACTCCTCTAACTCTTCCTCGGGCACCTCGAAGACGAGCTCGTCATGGACCTGCACGAGGAGGCGGCCCTGCAGGCCCCGCCTCTCCAGACCGCGGTGGATCCGAATCATCGCCTCCTTGATGAGATCCGCAGCCGTGCCCTGGATTGGTGTGTTCTGTGCGATGCGTTCCCCGAACTGACGCACGTTCCAGTTGCTGGACTCGAGCTCGGGCACGTAGCGACGTCGACCGCTCAATGTTTCGACGTAGCCCTTTTCCCGGGCGGACGTCACCTGTGCGTCCAGAAAGGCTCGGACGCCGGAAAACCGCGTGAAGTACTGCTCGATGAACTCTTTCGCCTCGTGACGAGGGACCCCTAGTTGCCGTCCCAGAGAAAAGTCTCCCTGTCCGTAGAGGGTGGCGAAGTTGATCGTCTTGGCCTGGGCCCGCTGCTCGGAGGTCACCGACTCGACCGGGAGCTCGAAGATGATCGAAGCCGTCTGGCGGTGGACGTCGAGGTCCTCCCTGAAAGCGGTGACGAATGCTTCGTCTCCGGAGAAGTGGGCCAGGATCCGCAGCTCGATCTGGGAGTAGTCGGCGGTGAGGAAGCGATGTCCGTTGTCAGCCACGAATCCCTTGCGGATCTCTCGCCCCACCTCTGTCCGGATCGGAATGTTCTGCAGGTTCGGGTCCGAAGAGGAGAGCCGCCCCGTCGCTGCGACAGTCTGGTTGAAGGAAGCGTGTATTCGTACCGTTTCCGGATGCACCAACTTCGGGAGAGCGTCCACGTAGGTGGACCGGAGCTTTTCGAGCTGCCGGTACTCGAGTAGGTGCCGGGGAATCGTGTACCCCCGGGCCGCCAGCTCCTCCAGGACGGAGGCGTCGGTCGAGGGCCCCGTCTTGGTCTTCTTGATCACCGGGAG
>SLFU01000114.1 GCA_007124095.1 Gemmatimonadota bacterium | reverse complement strand
GCGGTATTAGCCCAGGTTTCCCCGCGTTGTCCCCCTCTCGAAGCCAGGTTGGTCACGTGTTACTCACCCGTCCGCCACTCGGCTACAGAGTGCAAGCACCCTGCTCCTCGTACGACTTGCATGTGTTAGGCACGCCGCCAGCGTTCGTCCTGAGCCAGGATCAAACTCTCCGTTAAGAAAAAGCTTAACCTGCTCGTTTGAACTCCGGTCGAATCCGACCGTTGTTCGGAATCTACGTTGGTTTTCCCACTGGCTCCCGCTGATGCGGATAGCCTTTTCGACGAGACGTAGTGCTCGCCGATCGTGGGCCCACCCATTTTCTCAAAACCCTGATTTTCAAAAAGCTCTCTTAGCTGCAGAAGGGAGCCTGCTTCGGCTCCCTCCGGTTGCGACGATACACCAGCTTCCCACTGGAATCAGGCGCTCGCTGCAAGGACGAAAAGTATAAACCCTCGCCCCCCCCTTGTCAACACATTCTCGGGGGACCAGCCTTCCCCTTTGCGCATTGGGTGTCTCCTCTGCTGCGCAGGGTTGCCTGCGGCGACAGGCGAGGGTGAGCGACCGGAATCGAACCGGCGACCTCCAGGGCCACAACCTGGCGCTCTAACCGACTGAGCTACGCCCACCATCACACCCCCGCGAAGCTCGCTTGACCCACCTCAGCGAGCACCACGAAGCACGGAAAAGCTATAGAAAGAATCGAGGGGCGTAAAGCGACCGTGACCTCTTTGTGGGGCGCTCCCTTGCACTCGATCCTGGCACTCGATCATGCGCCCGCCAGGACTCGAACCTGGGACCCTCGGCTTAGAAGGCCGATGCTCTATCCAGCTGAGCTACGGGCGCGTGCGCGATCTCCCGCTGTGAATCTGGACCTCGCGGCCAGAAGGTTACCCGCGCCCGGCGAAGGGGTCAACGGGCTTCTGGAGGCTGACCCGAGGCGCGACGTGCACCCGGGGTAGTTGAATTGCGGGCCCCCGTGCGACTCCGCTATCCGAGGAATGCGCAAACGATCTAGTCCCGAGCGCTCTCCGGCACGGCGGTCGTCAACAGCTCCAATGCCCGATCCAAAGCCTGCATACCCGGCCCCGAGCCCCGGAAGTGGCCCAACCGCACCACCACCAGATCGTGGGAGGGAACGACAATAGCCGTCTGCCCGCCCGCTCCGGTCATGCGGTAGGCGTCTTCCGGTACGGCGCGTGCGCCTGTCCGGTTGACCCAGAAGAAGGCCCCACCATACACCGGCCGTCCGTCCGCTTCCCAGGCCGGGGCCACCGTGTTGGCGTACTCGGCATACCCCTCCGGCAGGATCCGCTCACCATTCCACACCCCGTCCTGCAGAAAGAGGTTTCCGAGCCGAGCCCAGTCCCGGGCGGAGGCCATGTCGTATCCCTGCAGAAGGAAGTTCCCGTAGGGATCCACTTCGGGAAGGATATTTCGGATTCCCAGACGGTCAAAGAGATGGCGCTGTGGAAACTCCAGATAGCTCTCTCCGCGACCTTCTACCGCAAGCCGAATCAGGTAGTTGACCAGAACAGGATCGGAGTTCCGATAACGCCCGATGACATTGGGTGGCCACTGCGGCGGACGTCCTGCAGTCCACTCGAAGGTATTGGTGGTCCCGTTGTATACATAGAGGTGATCCGGATATCCCAGGTCGGGATCGTAGTCGGGGTCCTGCGGGGCTCGGAATCGAAGTCCGCTGGACATCCGCATCAGGTCTCCGATACGGATCTCCTGCCGGGGGTCCCCCGGCTCCTGCCATTCGGGGATGGGCGCCGGCTGCCACAACTCATACTCTCCCTGCTGGATCAACACACCCATGAGCGCTCCGGTCAGACTCTTCCCCATGGACCAACTCTCCAACGGGGTGTGCAGGTCGACACCCTCCCCGTACCGCTCACCGATGATGCGGCCCCGATGGGTCACCACGAACGCTGCAGTCATCCCCTCGCTAGGCTCGAACGCGGCGTCCACCGCGGCCCGGACCATGGCGGTGTCCACTTCCGAGGGCAGCGGATCGTCGGAAAGCACGTCGCCCATGGGCCATGGAGTGGTGGCAGGATCCGGAAGATCGGGTTCAACGACCACGGGTGCGAAACGCACCGAATCCTCGCCGATGGGGAGGGCTACGCAGCCTTGGCTTCCATAACGCTTCGCAGTTCGAGTGACCCCGCTGGGAAGGGTGAGATGGACCGCCTCGCGCTCGAAGTCCACCACTGTGTCTGTCACGTGGCGACGTTCGTCATAGGGACTTGAAAAGAAGCCTACATTCTCGGCAACGAAATCCGGGGCCAGCCCGGCAATGAAGACGTTGGAGCAAAGAATCTTTGCGAACCCCGCGGCATGATGCGCCAGGGCGTCTCCGGGAGGCGGCTGGTATTCGGTGTCCAGCTCGAAGGAGTCAGCTCGAGCCAGCAGGAGGGCTGTCGCCTCATCTGCGGCATCGTCGGTCACGGAGGAGGACGTCCGAGGGTCGTCCGCCTCGGTGCAACCTGCCGGGAAGAAGAGAGGGACGATCAGAGCGAAGACCAGGGGACACCGGGATCTCATTGCGCCCTTCCTTTTGAGGGGGTCATCCGACCACCGGGACAGCGTAGCCGACCGCACGTTCAGGGCGCAAGGGCACGCAATTTCCGAGGCATCGCCCCGGTTCCCTCCATAACCGAGCACGTGCTCAGACGATTCCCAGGTACACGATCAACGCCGCATAGACCAGCCCGACGATCCCCACCAGGAACAGCTGGTTGAAGAGCTTCTCCCGGTCCACGGCGTAGCCGGCGGAGGCCACCGCCAGGGCACCCAGCGTGGAGATGGGGCTGTTCGTAACCATATGGGCGCCCATCACGATGGCGGATATGATCTGCGCCGGGTCGCCTCCGGTTTCCGACACCAGCCCTGGAACGGTCGGTATCAACGTAGGCAAAACCACCCCGGAGGCGCTGGACACGAGCGACAGGGTCCCGCCGATCAATGCCATGATGGGAGCGGCGGTGTGGTCATCCATGAGTCGGGTGAGCTGCTGGGACAACAGGTCAATGCCTCCGGCCCCGTCGGCAACGTTCACAAGAACCGTCACCCCACACACCAACACGATGGGACCCCAAGGAATAGACCGGAAGACCTCCCCTTCATTCGCAACACCGAGGAACAGGAGGAGCACGGTGCCGGCGAACGCCGTGAGGCCGATGTCCCAGCCCATGAAAACGATCCCACCCACCACGAGAAGGAGCACCGCGATGGTCATGAGCTGAGCCCATGCGAAAGGAGCGCCCCCCCTCTCCAAGGGCGCCTCCGAGCGCTTCTCCAACCTGTGGCCCCTGAGCACGAAATAGAGGATGACTGCCAGGATCGACTGGCCGATGACCTGCTTATAGAAGATGCTGGCTGCGATATCGAAGCCCTGTTCAGCGCTCAGACTGTGAGCGATGATGCCCGTCGGAGCAATGGGCGAGAGACCTCCAGCATTGGATCCGGCTATCACCATCGTGGCCATGAGGAGGGGCGAGATCCGATGGTCCACGGAAACCGTCATGGCAATGGGAAGCACCATGGCGCACACCACGATATTCCCGGCCCCAAACGCGGCGATGACGGCCGAGAGGAGGAAGAAGGCGGGAGGAATCAACCGGGTATGTCCCAAGGTGGCCCGCACCATCTTCTCGGCAAGGAGCCCCAGGGTCCCGTTGACCCTCGCGACCCCGAAGAGAAGGGTCATTCCCAGCAACATGAAAAAGAGATTGAGCGGCCATCCCGCCACAATCTCTCCGGCGGGAAGGCCGACCAGAAAGAACCCGATGGCAAACGCGAAGGCAATGCTCACCAGGCCGATGTTCACGCCACGAAGGGTACCTATGGCGATCGCTGCCACGATGGCCACGATGGAGAGCACGGGAACGGTCACAGGACTTTGACCGGAGCATCCTTCCGCTGGAAGAGCCGGGCGACATCCGGCTTGGTGACCTTCCCCATGGCGTTCCGCGGCAACTCCGACACAATGAGAAAGGCGGTGGGAACCTTATAGGGTGCCAGACGCTCTTTCGCCCATCCCCTGAGTTGGACAGGGTCCACCTGGGAGGCCGGTCCAATGTCGGAAGTGCCGGAGTTCGAAGGTACCAAGGCCACGCCCACCCGCTCGCCCCACTCGGGATCGGGAACGGCCACCACTGCGCATTCCGACACCGAAGGATGGCCTCTCAACACCTCTTCCACCTCCAGGGCGGAAACCTTGTACCCCCCGCTCTTGATGATGTCCACACTCCGGCGGCCCAGAATGCGATAGTCGCCATCCTCGACCACGGCGATGTCACCGGTGCGAAACCACCCCTCGTGAAAAGCCTCCTCGGTTTCGCTCGGTCGCTCCCAGTATTCGAGAAAGACGCCCGGTCCCCGCACATGGATCTCACCGGGGGTGCCGGGAGGTGCCTCCCTTTCGTCCTCGTCGACAAGCCGGACCTCCACACCCGGAAGCGGACGACCCACGAAGCCGGGACGCCGCGTCCCGTCCAGGGAATTGGAGAGAGCCATCCCGATCTCGGTCATTCCGTAGCGCTCGAGAAGCGTGTGATCGGTGACGTTCCTCCACCGCTCAAGCATGCTCACTGGGAGCGCGGCGGATCCCGAGACCATTAACCTCATTCTGCGGCAACCGTTGGTCCATCGAACGCGCACATCCTTGGGCTGAGCCTCCCATGTCCGCAAAAGCTTCGAATAGATGGTGGGAACAGCCATGAAGAGGGTGAGATCGCCCACGGCGATTCTCCGCCAAGTCTCGAGGGGATCGAAACCCGGGAGGATCTGGCATCGGGCACCGGACCAGAGGGCGCAGGTCAACACGTTCACGATGCCGTGGACATGGTGCAGGGGCAACACCAGGAGGATGTGATCGTCGGAGTTCCACCCCCACGCCTCCTCCAGTGCGGTCACTTGCGCCTGGAGGTTCCCGTGGGTGGTCACGACCCCCTTGGGTCGTCCGGTCGTTCCGCTCGTGTAGAGCATCATGGCCCTTCGCCCCGGGGGAAGGGCCGGCAGCGCGTCCACAACTTTCGGAGGCCCGATCCCAGCCTCCATAGGAGCTCCCTCCACCAACTCGTCGCTCCGAAGCAGGGGCAAATTCCGCTCCCGGACTGCCGGCGCTATTCGTGCCAGCATTTCGGGGTGCGCGACTACCGAAGTGGGTCGAGCGTCATCGAGCACATAGCTCAACTCCTTGGGAGGATGTGAGGTGGCGAGAGGAACAGCCACACCACCTGCCCTCCACACACCCCATTGGACGGCCACGTAGTGGAATCCAGGTGGGACGAGATAGGCCACCCGGGCCTCCTGCAGATCGCTGTCACCCCGGAGGAGGGTGCGGGCAACCCTCCCCGAGGCGCTGAGAAGGTCCGAGTACGAGAACGTGCCCTCGGGAGTGATCGTGGCCGTGCGGTTCGCGAACTGGCGGGCTCGGACGACCAGGGGAAGCTCCGTAGGGGCACCGGTCATGCGCCGCCCCTTGGTCCGTTTTTGCACGTAGGGGGAGAGGTCACCGGGCCTCCTCGTCGCAATTCATGGTCTTTACGTCCGCCCACATCATGTCCCCCCCGTTACCATCGTGCAATCCCTGTCCGGAGCCGAAAGACGTCCCCTCTCCCAACTCACCGACCCGCCCGATGCCCGGATCCGGGCCGGGCACCTGCGTCCCCCGGGGGCAGTTGCACGGGAGAGTTCTACCGGACTAAATCCAATGGAATGGGTGGTCGGTCCACCGTCGGCAAATGATGACGCCACCGCCCTTATCCCCCTTGCGGAGGTGAAACATGCGCGCACCGTCGCCAAGCTCCGGGACTACGCTTCTCGCCGGAACTCTTTTCTTCTTCCTTACCTGCTCCCTATTTGCACAGGAATCCCCGGACCAGTCGGGGCTGTTCGCCCAGCGAACCTCATCGATGCAGAGCCAGGACGGCTTCATCCCCCTCCACTACGACGAGGCCTCGGGACAGCTCTTCCTGGAAGTCACCAGACTGCACGACGCGTTCATCTATTCGAACGCCCTCGCCCAGGGGATGGGATCGGAGCAGCCCAGGCTGGACCGCGCCTCTCTGGAGTATACGGGGCGCGAAGCGGTGGTCTGGTTCGAGCGCCACGGCCCCAGGGTCCTCCTTGTAGCCGAGAACACCCGATTTCGGGCGCTGACGGATGACGAAGCCGAAAGGAGAGTGGTGGAAGAGTCATTCCCATCCGCCGTCTATGCAGCCTTTCCCATCGAAGTGGAAGAAGGCGACCGCTTTCTGGTGGACGCCACCGAGTTCTTCCTGAGTGACCTCTTCGACGTGGCCGGGCGAATCCGTGATGCAGGTGAAGGCGAGGTGCGGATCGACCGGGACCGGAGTCACATCAGCCACCCTCGAAGCCGCGCCTTTCCCAAGAACACGGAGGTCCGGGCCGTGGTCAGCTACGTCACCGACGATCCGGGACCCACGCTGAGACGTCACGCACCCGACGGGCCCCTGCACGGTCGGGTCATCACCCTCCAGCAACACCACACCTTCGCCCAGCTCCCCCCGCCCGGATTCCAGCCGCGTGCGTTCGATCCTCGGGTGGGTCTGCGTCACACCGACTTTCGGGACTATGCCCAGAGCTTTGATGGCGACTACCGGGAGCACCTCGTCTGGCGGTGGCGCCTCGAGAAGGAACACCCCGATCAGGAGATCTCCGAGCCGGTGGAGCCCATCGTCTTCTACATGGATCCGGGCATCCCGGAACCGTACCGCACGGCCTACTTCGAAGGCGTCGAATGGTGGAATCGCATTCTTGAATCCGCCGGTTTCAGAAATGCCGTGCAGGTGCGCGATCTTCCCGACGATGCCGACCCGATGGACATCCGATACTCCATGATCGTGGCGGTACACCGCACCGAGCCCGGTCTCTCTACCGGTCCTCAGATCAAGGATCCCCGCACCGGAGAAATTCTCCATGCCATCGTGAGGCAGGATTCGCATCGGTCTCTCGTCAACTACAACTACTACATGGGTCTCCTTCCCGCGCTCCATGCCACCGATTCTCCCATCCCCATGGATGCCGAAGAGGTCGCCATGTTGAGGCGCAGGCAACATATCGCCCACGAGGTGGGCCATGCACTGGGATTCGAGCACAACTTCATCGCCGAATCTCTGGAGAGGAACTCGGTGATGGACTACCCGGCGCCTGTGGTGAGGCTGGACGACGAGGGCCGCCTCGACATCTCCCAAATCTACCGGGACCGTGGTGGGGCGCACGACACCCTTCTGGTACGCTACACCTATACGGAGTTCGCGTCACCGGAAGCGGAGGCCGAAGGGCTGGAAGCCCTGGTGGCGGACGCGCTGGACCAGGGGCTTCTCATGTTGGCGGGTCAGGATGCCGCTCTCCAGGCTGCTCACCCGGCCGTGCATCAGTGGGTCCAGGGCACCAGCATGATCGAAGCGTTGGAGCGGGCCATCTCCGTTCGTGAGGTTCTCCTTGAACACTTCAACGAAGAAGCCGTCCGACCGGGCGAGCCCATGGCCTTCCTGAACGAACGGCTCGCCCACGTCTACCTCCACCACCGGTACGCACTGGAGGCGGCCACGAAGTACGTGGGGGGGATGGAGTACACCTATGCTTTACGCGGGGATGGTCAGGACGTCACCCGGATCCTCCCCGGTGCCGAACAGCGTCGAGCGTTGGCACTCGTCCTTTCGGCACTCCACCCGGAAGCCCTTGCCGTGCCGGAACGGGTGTCCGCCCTCATCGCACCCACGCCGTACGGGTATGACCACGAGGAACGTTGGATCCTTTCACCGACGGGAGTCGTTTTCGATCCCCTGGCACTCGCTCGGGCACTGTCCACGGAGATCGTGGACGGACTGCTGCACCCCGAACGCGCCGCCCGGGTGGTCTCTTTCCGGGCCAGGGATCCCGACAGCCTTTCCCTCCACGAGGTCATCTCGGGTTTGTTGGAGGCGACCTGGGAAAACTCCGCTTCGACCGACGAGATGGAGGCGACGCTCCTTCAAATCACGCAGCGCGCGGTAGTGGACGGAATCCTTGACCTGGCCGCTTCACCGGAGGCACCAGCCGAAGTTCGCTCCGTTGCGCACCACCACTTGGTGGATCTGACCCGGCGCTTGGAGCACGACCAGGAACGGGAGAGAGAGGAGGACACGGCCCATCGCCAGTTGGTCCGACAGGACATCGAACGCTTCCTGGCCACCGGGAACCTGCCGGAGCTCCGCACGGGAGTGATTCCCGTGAGCCTGCCGTGGCCCTGAGGTCACGCCCCGGGCGGGGTCGAACCGTCCCCGCCCGGGGCACACCCCTCCCACCGAACGGGTGGAATGCAAGACCGCCCGCGCGGGCTCACTCCGGAACCCAGGTGCGATTGTACTCGGGATTGGCGTAGTCGTCGAAGTCGATGAACCGGGCGGGAGTACCGTCCCAGCCCAGTTCCTCGGCCAGACGGTTCAGCGCCTCGGGGCCGGTGCTCCCCCAACTTCCGGTGTCCAGGCGCCGGTTCAGCGTCTCGATGGCCGCGGACACCTCACCGCCGCTGAATCCGCAGTGCGTCGCCGCTTCCACCATGGCGACCCGATAGAGATCCTCCCTCCCGTGTTCGCGGATCAGCTGGGTGTACCCCTGCACCGGACTGACGGGAACTATGTAGTCCCCGATGGCATGCATCCGGAAAACCGGCACCTGGGGCTCTCCGCGAGTGGTCCGTCCCGCTTCGCTCCAGTAATCCAATGCTGCCGGGTCCGCCTCAATCCTCGGAAAATCGTTGATCCGCTGCAGATCCCCATCGAGATCCAGACCGGCCTCTTGGTAGAGCGCCCGCACAGCCTGTCTCTGGAAGGTGTTTCCATTTTCAAAGAGTTGCCGGTAGTCGACTCCGGTGTTCCAGGAGAGTTGCCCCGAGGGCAGCCCCGCCGGATTCTCGAACATATAGCGCGAAACCCCTCCAATGTACCCGGGCGTTGCGTGCTGAAGCGCGCTGAGATACATGCTGTGCTGAAGCTGTTCCACATCGTCCCGGTCCGGATTGGGAATGGTGGACGACACCCAATCGGGCCACTGCCCTACCGTGAGAGCGAGGGCGATTCGAGCCCTCCCTTCCGGCGTCTGTTGCGCCCGATGGATCGCCTGTCGCCATTGGTAGACCAGTGGGATGTGCTGGGGACGAAGATTGGGCTCGCTAGGAAGGTCCACGATCTGAAGGTCGGGCGCGATCAGCGCCTTCAGGGCAAACCATCCGTCCAGTGCCGTGTTCAGGAGCCAGACGGGGGTGTGGGCACCCGTAGCGATGACCCCGTCGATCCGGTCGGGGAAATCGTCGGCCATGGCCAGAGCCACATGGCCGCCCCCGGAACAACCGTACTGGATTACCCGATCCGGCTCCCGAAACTCTTCGACGAAGCGGTCCAGCACCGTATCCAGGTGTCGAATCTCCCGCACGGGATCGTAGAACCCCACCCAGCGGCGCTCGTGCCGAGCCGTCCCGGCCACCGCGTATCCGTGTTTGAGTGGTGCGAGGTAGCGGTCGCTATTGGCCGCAGTCGCGTAATCCAGGTCCCGGATGAGCGTTCCATTCCAATGAGAAGGGACGCGCATCATGTAGCGGGTTCCGTCGTAGAGGACGCCGGTGACCTCTGTATAGCTCTCGAAGTTTTCCTGGGCGAGAGCGACGGACGAAGGGGCGGTAATGGTGCACGCTCCGAGAATCACGAGTACCAGAAGTGGACGTCCCACTGGAATCTTGAAGAACCTCCTCATTGGCGCCTCCTCGAATTCAGGAATGGACGATCTCAATCAGGCCGACGGAGCATGGTGTCATAGTACTTCCGGTCTCGGCCACACGACAGGGAATTCCGCGGGAAGCCCCGGGGTCGTGGACGGATAATGTTGACTTCGTCAGATCGGGGCTCTCACCTTGGCTATTCCCTCGATGTCGGCCGATTGGGCGCCGGAGGTGGACGCTGTAGTCCGACAGAAACCAAGCCTAAAGGAGAGCAGACATGCCATACCTGCCGAACTCGATGCCCTTCTGGCCCACCGGCTTGTTGGTATGTGCAGTCCTGCTGACGTCGTGTGGCAGCCCACCCGATGGCGACCCGGCTGATGCCGATACGCATGGCAGTTCCGCTCTCCAGCTCCACGTGCTGTCGGCGAAGCCTCATCTGGTGAGCGGCGGCGACGTGCTGGTGCGGGTCGACGTGACCGATGGAACACCGCTGGACGAGGTGGCGGTGTCGGTGAATGGATCGGACGTGACCGCCGCTTTCCGGGAGGAGGCCGGCCGGCGTGCTTTGTTGGGACTGGTGACCGGTCTGCAGGACGGGCACAACCTCTTGGAATCGTACGTTCGAGAGGGAAGTGAGACGGTGGCGAGTCTGGATCTGACGAACTACCCGATCACCGGGCCCATGATTTCGGGGCCGCATCAGGAGCCGTTTTATTGCCGAACAGCGGACTTTGAGTTGGTGACGGGTGAGGTGCTCGGCGCTCCCATCGACGAGCACTGTTCCGTCGAGACCCGCGTCGACTACGTTTTTCGTTCTACCGACGGCACCTTCAAACCCCTGGCGGACCTCGATGGCCCCAGGCCCGCCGACTTGGCCCGGACCACGACCATGGATGGACACGCGGTGCCCTTCATCGTGCGCGTCGAGACCGGAACGATCAATCGGGGGATATACGAAAGCGCGATCCTCCACGACCCGAGCGAGCCCGAGCCGGATCCATGGATGCGCAGCACGGGGTGGAACGGCACACTCGTCTACACGCACGGAGGCGGCTGCCAGGGGGGCTGGTATCACCAGGGCATTGAAACCGGTGGCGTCCTCCACGCAGGGCTTCTCGAGGATGGGTACGCGGTGACGTCCTCGACCCTCAATAGGTTCGGCCAAAACTGCAACGACCTGCTGGCCTCCGAGACGCACCTGATGGTCAAGGAGCGATTCGTCGAACGCTATGGAGAGCCGGATTTCACCATTTCGACGGGCAGCTCCGGCGGCTCGTATCAGAGCCATCAAACCGCTGACAACTACCCGGGCGTGTTCGACGGCATCATCGTCGGGGCGAGCTTCCCCGACGTTACCTCGGCGACGCTCTACACCCTGGCCGATGCGCGGCTCCTGCTCCACTACTTCACAGAGATCGCGCCGGGCCTGTTCACCGAGGAGGAGCAGCGCCTCGTGTCCGGATTTGGCCAGTGGGGGCAACTACCGCATTTGAGTATGCGCGCGGCCCGCATCGATCCGATCTTCGATCCGGAGGCGCCGCCCGAACAGCTGGGCGGCGAGTTCGGCCTGGCGGGCTACTACGGTGGGGGAGATGGGGGCGTGCCCCAGGCCCTCGTGGACGAGCGCTACCACCCGGCTACGAATCCCTCGGGAGTTCGTGCGACAGTCTACGACCACACGGTCAACGTCTACGGCATCGATCCCGAGAGCGGATTCGCGGCCCGTCCGCTGGACAACGTCGGCGTCCAGTACGGGCTCGGCGCGCTGAATGCCGGACAGATCACGATTGCGCAGTTTCTCGATCTCAACGAGCGAATCGGCGGATTCGATGCCGATGCCAATCATGTGCCGGAACGCCACGTTGCCGACATGCACGCGGCACGCATGGCCATAGAAACGGGCCGGATCCTGTACGGTGGAGCTGGACTGGCCACGACACCCATCATCGATTACCGGACGTACGGCGACGACGATCCAGAAGGTGACATCCATATGAAGGTACACCAGTTCTCCACACGTGCCCGGCTGGTTGCGGCCAATGGCCACGCCGACAACCAGGTGATGGTGGTCGGCGGACGGTGGGGATTCACCGACGACGCGCCCGACCTTCGGACCCTCTTTCATGAGATGGATACGTGGCTGACGAACCTTGCCAACGACACATCTAACACGCCAGCGGCGGAGAAGGTGGTGCGGGCGAAGCCGCCCGGACTGGCGGACGCCTGTTGGGACAACAGGTCGGAGCCGCGTCGCAAGGTCGAGGAGCCGCAGACCTACGATGGTTCCGGCTTGTGTAATGAGCTTTACCCATCGTTTCCAACACCGCGCCACGTTGCCGGCGCTCCGCTCGCCAACGATCTGGTGAAGTGCCAGCTGAAACCGATTGATCCGGACGATTACACCGTGGCCTTCACTCCGGACGAGAGACAGCGACTCGGAGGCATCTTCCCGGATGGCGTCTGCGATTGGACGAAGCCCGGCGCCGAGCAGACCGCTCACGCGGGCACCTGGTTGTCACTGGGGCCTTCTGCGGTGAACCGCGTGCGCTGAGGATTGGGGAGCGAGCGTCACCCACGGGACACCGCATGGGGGCGACCGCCGGGTGCCTTTACATCCCGCCCGGCACGTCCAACGTCACCGTGGACACGGCTTCCTCCCGGACTTCGGCCTGAGTCATGGGAACACGCTTGAACTCGTAGTTCACGTGTAACATGAGCTGATCATCCAGATTCGGGGTCCCCTCCCCCGCCAGGTTGATGAACTGGTTCTGCCCCCCGATGGGCGAGACGTCATACATGATGGCCTCGTCCGCGGTGAGCTCCATCAGACCCGTCCACCGCTCCGACCCGTTGGCCGGAACTGCGGGCGGGATCAACCCCAATCTTCCGGCGGTCGTGCCCTCCCATCCGGAGAACTCGTCCCGGTGGACCGTGTTGTCCCGATAAGCGGGCATGTCCGGATGATTTTCCATTGCATCCCCATCGAAATACTTCCAGAAGATCGGTGTCTTCCAGGCAGTCATATCCGTGGTTCCGAATGCCTCAGTGAGTTCGTCGACGGCCTGGGCGACGGTCTCTCGCAGGACGTCGAGTCGATCCTGCCCCCCGTACCAATCAAATGCCATGGGCGCCCCCGCGTCGGCTCCCTGGACAGCCCGGTGCAGAACTGAGGTCCGATAAGTCCCGGGGAGTTCCGCTTCCCACTCCCCCAGATGCTCGCCCAGGATCCGTTCCCGGGCGATGTCCAACCACCGGAGCATGATCGTCAGGCCCACGTGGTCGTAGTATCCGTCTCCCTCGAGGTCTTCGAATAGGGCGTTCCAGTCACCCATCCATTCCACCGCCTCCTCCAGGCGGGAATCCCCCTGCACGGCCGGCTCCAAATACGGTGCGAAAAACTTGGGGCCGGTGAGAGTGATGTCGGTCCCGTACCAGCTACTCCCGAGCTTCCGGTTGATCTCTTTCAAGTCGTCGAGAGTGACCTCCTCCATACCTTCCATCAGATCGTGCGCCAGATAGTTCCGGAAGGTGGCGCCCCAACGGGCATCGTCGCGGTACGCCATGTCCTCGTAGGCTTTGTTATTCCAGACGTGAATGTAGCCCTCCGAGGGATTCAATAGCTTCGAGAGCTCGTTGAAGGGTTGCCAGCCCTGCCACTCGTGCTCGCCCGTGCCCGGTGTGGGAAAGCGCGGATCGATTCCGCCCGGACGGATCGGCCGACGCACCGCATGCCAATGCGCGATGTTTCCCTCCTCGTCGCCGTACTGAATCTTTGTGCTGGAGGCACAGAGGGGGATCGAGCTTTCGAACTCGGCCATGCTGTGTGCCCGCATCCACTCCAGATTGCAAGCCCAATCCTGCATCTCCGCGCCCCGGAGCGCGTGCTGGCGGGAGTAGGCCATGTCGTTGTCCCGGTCCCAGGCAATCACCGGGCCATGTACGGTCTCGAAGATCTCGATGGTTTCGGCATCACCCCCGCGCACATGTATCGTCTCGATACGCCGCTCCATATCTCTCCACTCGCCATCGAACCAGTACTGATACGGGTCGCCCGGGTTGAGGCGTTCGGCAAAGATGTCGACCATGTCATCCCAACCCACCGCTTGAAACCAACCGACGGCGGGACCCCGACCCATGACCAACGGTCCCCCACCCTGACGCGTGTACCCGTACGCATCAAATCCGGCACCCAGGTATCGGATCTGGGGACCGTCGGAGGTGGCGTGAACCATGATGACGTTGCCGCTTGCCGATCGATCCGGATGAACGACCAGGGATCGGCTCTCGCCGACCCTTTCCGTGGGAAATCCGGACGGGAGGGCGAAGTCCCCGGCAGCGCCGAAGAATTCCAGTTGCCCGAAGGGCACCGGTGGCGCCTCGGGAGGCAGGCTTGCCGCCGGCTCGACCGATGTGCCGGCGAGACTCTCTGGGAACGGGCCTTTGGTGGGATTCGTGGCGATCGCATCCGGGTCCTGGAGGGGCAGGACGTCGTCGAAGATCACACGTGCCCGCTCCTCGCCGTGGCGCGACACCAGATTTCGATAGAACTCCAGATTTTGAAGCTCTCGGCCACCGCCAGAGCTCAGGCTCTGCCTGTGAGCCGCATAGGTGGAGATGTAGTCATGCACCGTCCACGGCTCCGGGTCCACCTCCCAGAGCACTCCGAACTCGTACGGCATCCGGCTCTCCGGATCGGCAAGTGCTTCCTCGATGGCCAGGTTGATCCCCGCGACCTGGGCCTCCAGCATGCGCTGGTGCTCGGGATCCAGGGCATCGAACATCTCCCGGGTCTCGGCCTCGCTGTACCCTACCTTTCGCGCCCACTCGTCCGCGTCCCGCCAATCGGGATCGAGCTCGGCCATACGGCCCAGGGCCGAACGACGGGAGCGTTCGAACTCCGCCAGGCGATCTTGCGCGTGGGCATACCCGCCGCCGAAGAAAAGCGCCTCTGGGGTGTCGCCCATCACATGGGGCACTCCGTAGGCGTCTCGGTAAATGGTCACCTCCTGGCCCTGGCCCAGGGCTCCCGGCTCTTCTGCACAAGCGGTGACTCCAAGAAGGGCCACCAGGATCACTGACAAGCGGGATTGCATCGTTGAAGGCAGCAACATGAGTCGCCCCCTAGAGAGCAGAGTCCACGAGGTTCGCGCGCGCCGGCTGACTATAAAGGCCGGGCTGTCTCCCGATCCGAAGAAGAGGGGCTTCCCCGACCCCTACAAAACGCATCATAAATCGCGACACACAGCCAGGCAAACGAGATGGGCAGGCGCGATGGAAGTGCGGCCACCGAGCGTGCGGAGGCGGGAGCACCTTCCCCACGCGGAGAGGTTTCAGTTGTGCGCAGAGCTCTCGCTCGGTACCGTGGACTTCATCCAGACCCATGTGGCCAATCCCCCCTTCCGGTAGCCCCATCATGCGTCATCTGAGCGTAGTTCTACTGAGTCTTTCGGCCCTCTTATTCCAACCCGCCCTGGCCATCCAGGCCCAGGAAGCCGTCCCCAACGGCTTCGAAGAATGGATATCGGAGGGATTGGACCAATGGAGTATCCCCGGCCTGGCCGTTTCAGTGGTATTGGATGATCAGGAGATCTACGCCGAGGGCTTCGGAGTTCGGAAGTTGGACACCGGAGAGCCGGTGGACGCGCACACTCAGTTCGGCATCGCGTCCGTAAGCAAACACATGACGGCCTCAGCGCTGGCCAGACTGGTGGATGATGGACTGATCACCTGGGATGATCGAATCGTGGACCTCGTACCATGGTTCCGTCTGAGCGATCCCCATGCCACAGCACAGGTCACGATCCGGGACCTGCTGACCCATCAGGTAGGCGTGGGTCGAATCCTGGGCAATCGGATCCAGTTCATGACGAACCGATCCAGTGAGACGCTCCTTCACCAGATGCGATATCACGAGTTCGAACGACCGTTTCGATCGGAATATGTCTACAGCAATGTCATGTACACCCTCGCAGGTCACGTGGTGACCGAGGTCACGGGGCTCGACTTCGCAGCGTTCCTGACGAGGGAGCTCTTGGGACCCATGGGGATGGATCGTTCCAACGCCAGCATCTACAGCCTGGACGAAAGCAATGCCGCTTGGCCTCACCAGGAGATCGAGGGCGAAGTGGTGGAGATCCCGCGGCGAAGCTGGGACAATGCGGCTCCCGCCGGGGGCGTCAACAGCACCGCCTCGGATATGGCCCGGTGGATGAGAATGCAGCTCGGTGACCCCGGCGTATACGATGGTCAGCGCGTCTTGAGCCAACTGAGCCTCCAACAGATTCAGACGCCGCAGGTGGCCCTTCCCATCGGCTCGCCCCTGGCTCCCCAGAGCGCCTATGGCCTGGGCTTCAACATCACCGACTACGAAGGGTATCGGCTGCTCACGCACGGCGGCTCCACCGACGGTATGAACAGCATCTTCATGCTCGTTCCTGAACGGAACCTGGGGATCTTTGTCACCGTCAATGTCCACAGCTCATTCCAACAGGCGGTGGCATATGCCCTCCTCGACCACCACCTGGGGACCGGAGGTGAGGCCGATTGGAACGTCGTCTACTGGGAGAACTACCAGGCGCGATACCAGGAGACAATGGAACGCCGGAATCAGTTTGAGGAAAACCGGCAGACCGATACCTCCCCGTCAAAGCCCCTCGGAGAGTACACCGGTGCCTTCGTCGACGACCTCTACGGGGAAGCCAGGGTCCTGGAGGAGAATGGGGGGCTGGTCCTTCGGCTCTGGGGAGACGAAGACCTCGAGGCCGACCTGGTTCACTGGCACTATGACACCTTCCGAGTGGAATGGAGGAATCCGGCCATGCGGGAGGAATTCCTCACCTTCCGGCTCGGAATCGACGGAGGTGTGGACTCCATGGAGGTGCGCTTCACCCTGAGGCCCGTCATGCTGCAGGTCGGGGCCTACCCAACCGACTACTACCGGGATGTGCGTTTCCAGAGAGTGACCCCTTAGGCGCCTTCAGGCAACAGGAGTGTGACATGAGCCGATCCCTACGTGCCATCATCGGATCTCCGGATCGTGACGAATCCTGGCTCTCCCTCCGCGCCGCCCGGGCAGCGCGTCGGACCGGGAGAATCGCCGTGGTCTGGGCGGCGGTGTGGTTTTCAGTGGGATGCGCCGACGCACCGGCCGAGGAATCTCCCCGGGACCTCTCTACGCCTCACGGCGAGGCCTACCGTCCCACCGTCGGAGGATCCCAGGGCCTGGTGGCGGCCAATCATCCCCTGGCCGCCAGCGCAGGCTTCGAGGTTCTCCTCGCGGGAGGCAATGCCGTGGATGCAGCGATCGCCACAGGAGCGGTCCTCGGGGTGGTGGAGCCCTTCATGTCGGGGGTGGGCGGCGTCGGCTGGATGAACATTTACTGGGCGGAAACCGGGACCGTTCACATCCTGAACTTCAGTGGCCGCGCCCCTCGCTCTCTTTCGGCGGACCACTTTGATATGGAGGAAGGGATGGCGCCGCGGAGCGCCCTCACTCCCCTGGTTCCCGGTTCGGCCTCGGCGTGGGCCAGAGCTCAGGAGCGCTTTGGGACCATGAACGCTCCCCGTCTCCTCGAATCGGCCATCCGAATCGCGGACGAAGGTTTTCCCATCACCGCCTATGGCGCCGGATTCCACGATCGGCACAGTTACGTTTTCCTCGACTGGGACGGGGTAGGAGCCGATGCCTGGTGGGATGGAAGACGTGAACCGCCGCAACCCGGCATGAGAGTCCGCAACCCTGATCTGGCGAACCTCTACCGAATCCTGGCACAGGACGGTTTCGACGCCTTCTACGAGGGAGAGGTCCCGCAGGAAATCGTGAGCGCCTACCAAGAGGCGGGAGGCGTGATCACGGAGGAGGATTTCCGGGACTACGAAGCCACCTGGGAATCCCCCCTTCACATCACGTACCGGGGCTATGACGTCTACAATGCTCCCCCGAACTCCAGCGGTGGATTGGCCATTCTCCAGATCCTCAAGACTCTGGAGGGCTATGACCTTCGCGAAATGGAGGTCAACAGTGCGGACTACATCCACCACCTGGTGGAAGCCATCAAGCTGGCGGGTGCGGATCGGGAGGAGTGGAGCGGTGATCCTGATTTCATGGACGTCGAGATTCCCCTGGACGATCTCCTATCCGAGGAGCACGCGGCCCAGCAACGTGCGCGCATCGATCCGCTCATGGCAGCCACTGAGGTGACTGCGGGCAGGTTGCAGCCCGGCACTACGCACTACTCCATCGCCGACGCCCGAGGCAATCTCGTTTCGGTGACCACTACCATGGGCTCGTTTTTCGGAACCGGCCTGGTAGGTGGCGGGACCGGTGTCCTCCTGAACAATGGCGTGACCTGGTTCGAGCTGGACCCGGAGAGTCCCGCCTATGTGGAAGGCGGCAAGCGAACCCGGTGGAATATGGCCCCGACGCTCATCGGACATGATGGAACGCCGTTCATCGCCATGGGCACACCAGGGGGACCCGGAATCTGGCAGACCCAACCGCAGGTCATCACGAAGTTGTTGGACTTCGGTATGGACCCCCAGAACGCCATCGAGTCGCCCCGCTTCCGGTGGCAACTCCATGGCACGGAAGTCCAGGCAGAGGGCCGGATCGCGCCCGAGGTGGTGAGCGAGCTGGAGCGCCGGGGGCATTCCGTCCACGTTGTAGATTCCTGGACCATGGCCGTGGGTGGCATGAACGTCGTGAAGCGGGACCCCGCCTCGGGCCTGATGTGGGGCGGGGCTGACCCGAGGCGGGACGGGTACGTGGTGGGTTGGTAGGTCACGGCACCCTTGGATTTCTGCTTTCAAGAAGAAGTGGGACGATCTTCTCCGATCCTCCTTCCTGGAAGGCCTTTCCCTTCCTGATCTCCAGCACCTGCTTGTGCGGTGAGTCAGAGTTGCGCCGGCGTTCGTGACACGGCGCATCCATGGTCAGGACGAGCCCGAGCCCCGGGTGGAGAGGTAACCTCCGTGTAGGGAGATCCCCTACTCCCCAATCAGCCTTCTCCCTACAGCCGAGCACTGGAGACCGGCGGTACCTTGCTCCATTCCTTCGGCAGAGGACATGTGGATGACCACATCCTTTTTTGGAGCAGGCTCCTCGTTCGAACGCAATCGACGCCCGCCCCCCCCGGGACCCGCCGCCGCTCGTGCCCCCTCGCTCTCCGAGGTGGACTTCGAGCGGTCCCCCTTCCTCGTGATCTGGGAGACGACGCAGGCATGCGACCTGGCCTGTGTGCACTGCCGAGCGGAAGCCCGTCCGGAACGCGACCGAAGGGAGCTGTCCACCGTGGAGGCGAAGGCCCTCATGAGGCGGGTGCGGAGCTTCGGCCGCCCCCTCTTCGTGCTCACCGGAGGTGATCCCGCCAAGCGACCGGACCTCGTGGAGCTCGTGGCATATGGCGCGGAGCTCGGACTCCGCATGGGCCTCACCCCTTCCGGCACCCCGCTCGTGACGCCCGAGCTCATCGCCGAGCTCCGATCGGTCGGACTTTCCCGCCTCGCCGTGAGCCTCGACGGACCCACCCCGGCCCAACACGACGGGTTCCGTGGGGTGGACGGCTCGTACGACTGGACCCTCGGAATGCTGAAGGCCGCGAGAGAGGTGGGCCTCTCCACCCAGGTCAACACCACCGTCTCCCGCAGGACGATCTCCGATTTCGAGGCGATGGCAAAGCTGGTCGACGGGCTGGGCATCTCTCTCTGGTCCATCTTCTTCTTGGTACCCACCGGGCGGGCACGTATGGAAGACCTTCCCTCGGCGGACGAGGTCGAACGGATCTTCGAGCGCATGTACGAGCTTTCAGCCGAGGTCCCCTTCGACATCAAGAGCACCGCCGCCCCGCAATATCGGCGCCTGATCGTGCAGAAGCAGGTGGAGGAAAGACGGGAAGGATCGAGAAGCGCGGCCCCTTCACCCATGACTGCAGGCGTGGGATTCAGCCTCTCCGACGGCGTGGGGAGAGCCCGGGGTGTGAACGACGGCAACGGCTTCCTCTTCGTGAGCCACCGCGGCGATCTCTACCCCTCTGGCTTCCTTCCCCTCGCGGCGGGCAACGTGCGAGATCAGGACATCGTGAACCTCTACCGGGACCACGAGATGTTCCGGACCCTGAGGGATCCGCATCGCCTCAAGGGAAAGTGCGGGAGCTGCGAGTTCCGTTCGATTTGCGGAGGAAGTCGTGCTCGGGCCTGGGCGCTGACCGGAGACCCTCTGGAGTCCGACCCCTTGTGCACGCACGTGCCCGCCCGGTACCGGAAGCGAGTCGAGCGCGGCGAAGCCGAAGGGGTGCAGGCATACTTTGCGAATCGGATTCCGGGCTGGGGCCACCGTGCGGGCTCTCCACCCCGAAAGAGCGCCCAGCTCCCTGTTCTGCCCTCCGCAGTCCTCTCACGGTGGGACAGGTCACGGAGGGACGGAACCGATGAGAGCTAAACGACAGATTTGGACGATCCCGAGCGCGCTCGCGTTCGGGTTGGTCGGACTCACCGTAACCGAACCGGTGACCGTCTACGCGCAAGAGCTCACCATCGGAGGCCAGCTCCGTCCCCGCTATGAGACGAAGGACCCAGGATCCACCGACGGTCGGGAGGCGTTCACTTCAATGCGAAGTCGGCTGCACGTCGCCGCGGAGCCGGAGCGAGGCGTACGGGTCTTCCTGCAGCTCCAGGACGTACGGGTCTGGGGGGAGGAGGAGAGCACGCTTGGAGACTTCAGCGCCGAAAATCTCGATCTCCACCAGGGCTACGCGGAGATCGACGTCGGAGCGGAAAACGCCGCTCGGGTCCGGGTCGGCCGTCAGGAGGTGAGGCTTGCGGGGGAGCGGCTGGTGGGGGCAGTGGACTGGACGCAGCAAGGTCGCTCGTTCAACGGCGTGCGAGCCCTTCTCGGCCCCGGCCGGGGTGGAGTGGATCTCTTTGGATTCAAGCTGAGGGACAGCACCGCGCCGGATTCCGATGACGATGTCGCTTTCCTCGGGGCATACGCGGTCGTGGGGCTTCCAGTCGGAGGAACCGTCGACCTCTATGGCCTCTACAACCGGGAACGCGGAACGTCGCCTTCGGACCAGGGCACCTTCGGCGCCCGGTGGGAGCGGGCGGGGCCGGAATGGAACCACCGGATCGAGGCATCCTATCAGACCGGCACGAGAAGGGGCCTCGACGCGGACGCCTACATGGTGGGCGCTCGACTCGGCCGCGTCGTGAACGGGCTGGTCACTGTCAGCCTCTGGTACGATTACCTTTCAGGAGAGCGACGGAGCGGAGAAGGCCGCGCCGGAACCTTCGACACCCTCTTCGCCACGAATCACAAGTACTACGGGCATGCGGACCTCTTTCTCGACATTCCTCTCCACACGGCCGGCCGGGGCCTTCAGAACTACGCGATCAAACTTTTCCTCTCCCCATCGGACGTGGTCACGGCCGGGCTCGACCTCCATGCCTTCCGGATGGCGGAGGTCGGCGACCTGGACACGGGTCGCCTCGGTGAGGAAATCGACTTCACGATCGGTTATCAGTACACCCCTTCCCTGTCAGTGACCGGTGGAGCCTCTTACGTATTTCAGCAGGAGGGATGGGCGCGGATCGACCGCCTCCATCGCGACCTCCTTTTCGGCTTTCTCATGCTGGACGTACAGTTCTGAGTGCTCCCGGGAATCCAGTTGGCGGGGGAGCGCCGGCTGGAGGTCTCCCGCCTCAGATACGAGGAGTTTGAGCAGACCAGGCTGGAGCTTGGGGCGCTTGAGCTTGCACCAGGCTAGCGGTCCGCGTCCGGCGGAAGGCCGAGCGCGGCCCGGACCTCGGCGGCTGTCATCCCCGACACCCAGACTGGCGTGCCGCGGTCGAACTCGCTCGCCCTCGCCAACGGCCCGACGACGACGGGTTCGAAGCCGGCGTCCCTGACAAGCAAAGCCGCGACCTCCACCGCCTCCGCGTCGTCCCCAGCGACGGGTACGCCGATCCATTCGCCGGGGCGATGCGCTTCACCGAGCATCCCGGAGCCGAGCGTGTTGAACGCCTTCACGACCCGCGCGCCCGAGAGATACTGAGCCATCGCGAGCCCCGTCCCCATCTCCAGCCACTCGTTCGAGATGAGGCCGTCGCGGTCCTCCCGGGGGTTCGTCAGATCGATGACGACCTTCCCCTCCATCAGGTGCCCGTAGTCCTCCCCGATCTGGGGGACCGCGCTGGGTGGCACCGCGAGGAGGATGACCTCGCCGAAGTGCGCGGCCGCGTCGGGGTACCCGGCGCTCGCGCGGGGTGCCGCGTCACGCACCAGATCCATGAGCTGATCGGGATTGCGGGAAGAGTAGAGCACCTGATGCCCTGCATCCGCCCAGAGCTGCCCGATCGGGCCGCCCATGGTTCCTGATCCGATGATACCGATCCTGAGCGATCGACCCTCTGGCTCGGTGGGCGTTCCCTGAGCCGCGACAGGGAGCCCGGTCGAGACCAACAGGAACACCGTGGCCAGGGCGCTGAGGGGTTGGCATAGGGAGCGCTGAATTCCTGCGGGGTGGTGCTTCATCGAAGCCTCCCAGGTACGGTGTGCCCACGGCGCCTACGGTCATGTATACGAGCGTGGGCGTCGTAGCGTCAAGCCGGAGCTTGGTAGCTCCAAGTGCCCTTGCTGGCGAGACGACAAGGGACGTGATGGGGAACGATGAACCTTTGAATCGGTTCGGGTTCGGCCAGATCGCCCTCTGGAGTCTGGTCGAAGGGAAAATCCCCAGGGGCGGACGCACTCGGATAGGGATTTCTCCCACAAGGCAGGGGGCCGTTCCATTACAGGACCTAAGGGCCATCGCCCGACACCGTAAAGCTCTCGCCTCGTACAGATTCAATGTGCGCGGCTCGCTCGGCGACCTCTTCCGGCGATCTCTGCGTGATGGGTTGAGGCCGATTCCAAGCAAGGAGTTTTCCGATGAGCCGGAAGGATAAGAACATCCTGAGCCTGTCCGTGATCGTGGGCGCGGGAATCGTGTTGGCCCTCCTCGTGACGACCGGAGCGTTTAGCTCGACCTCGGTTGCGAGCGCCCCCTTTTCCGCTCCAATTCCCAACGTCGTCCTGGAGGAGGTACGCGGTGAGGAGCACGCCGTCCTCACCGACGCTCCGGAAGTCCCGCCGGCCATCGACCGGGACTTCGCAACTCGGGTGATCGTGGAGCTGGAGACCATCGAGATCACGAAGTCACTCGCCGACGGGGTCGAATACAACTTCTGGACCTACGGCGGAAACGTTCCCGGAAACTTCATTCGGGTCCGGGAAGGCGATGTCGTCGAAATGCGGCTGCATAACCATGAGTCGAGCGTCGTGCCGCACAACATCGACCTCCACGCCGTCACGGGTCCGGGCGGGGGAGCGTCGGCATCGTGGACGAATCCAGGCGGGGAGACGGTGTTCGAGTTCCGGGCGCTGAACCCCGGGCTCTACGTCTACCACTGCGCTGTTCCGTCCGTGGGTGAACACGTGGCCAACGGCATGTACGGCCTCATCCTCGTCGAGCCCAAGGAGGGCCTGCCTGTCGTCGACCAGGAGTTCTACGTGATGCAGGGTGAGTTCTACACAGAGGGGCGGCACGGGGAGCGCGGCTTCCAGCCCTTCAGCTACGAAAAAGCCCTCGACGAGCGGCCGGACTACGTGGTCTTCAATGGCTCGGTGGGGGCGCTGGCCGGAGAGAACGCCCTGAGGGCGCGGGTCGGCGACAGCGTGCGCCTCTACGTCGGTAACGGCGGTCCGAACCTCGTCTCCTCCTTCCATGTGATCGGTGAGATTTTCGACAACGTGTACACCGAGGGTGGAAGCACACCGAACCACAACGTCCAGACGACCTTGATTCCGGCTGGGGGCGCGGCCATTGCGGAATTCCGGTTCGACGTGCCGGGGCGCTACATCATGGTCGATCACTCGCTCTTCCGAGCCTTCGACAAGGGCGCGGCTGGATTCATCGAGGTGGAAGGTCCCGACAACCTCGCGATCTTCAACCCGGAAACCTGGGTGGAGATGGAAGGCCACTAGCCCGCAGTCCCCGGCATTCCCCCCCGGGCCAGGACTGGGCGGCAACGCTCGAGGCGCACCACCGGCTTCGAGCGTTGCCACAACGGATGCGACGGGTTACGAATGCCGGCGAATCTCTGACTCACGACACCAGGACCATGTCCGGTTGGACGCACCCCTACCCCCCCGGATCCGCAGCCATGGCCGGCGCCTACTTAAATCGCTGCGCACTCTCAGGCGCGCCCGAAGGTGTTCCGCGCCGCTGGAGCCTGGCGGCGTGGAGTTGCCTGGTGGTCACCCTGGCGAGCGGCGTCTTCCTGAGAATCCAGTGGACCGGTCGCCTACCCCCGCTCTTCGACACCCGCTTCCTCATCCACGCCCACTCCCACCTCGCGCTCCTAGGCTGGGCCTTCATCGGCGTCTTCGCGCTGGTGTTCGCGGGGTCGCGCCCCAACCCCGAAGCGCCCGGCCCGGGGCCGGCGCGGCTGGCGGCCGAAGGCACCTTCCTGGCGCTCGTCTTCTTCCTGTTCGGCGCCTTTCTCATGCAGGGATACGCCTTCTGGTCGATCCTCTTGTCAATGCTGCACGTATGCATTTCGTTGGCCCTCGTCGGGCTCTATGTCAGGCGCCGGAGAGAGTCGTCGGACGAAGTTGCGCGACCGTGGCTCGACCTGTCGATGCTCTGGTTCGTTGCGGCGATGCTCGGGCCCTTTCTTCTGGCCTTCGGCGGTCGGATGGGCCAGGGATGGGTGGATGCGTGGGTGGGATACTACCTCACCCTCCTCTTCAATGGTTGGCTCGTCTTTGCGGCCATTGGTCTGCTTTCCCAGGCCGGGCTCCTGCACCCGGGACCCAAAGTTCGAATTGCAATGGCTCTGGGGGTTCTTCCCACGGCCGTTCCACCCCTCATGGCGTGGACGGAAATTCCTCTCGGAGCG